>JBOFCU010000301.1:0-4897 GCA_051646285.1 Beijerinckiaceae bacterium | reverse complement strand
GATACGGCGTTGTCCAGGGACGCTCGCGGTCAGGCGAGCGCACCGCTGCTGGGCCGGTGCCCTCGATGGCGTGGGCGAACACATCAAAAGCGCCCCGTGTCAGAGCCAGCGAGGCACTCATCATTCCGAACAGTGGATGGACCGGCATCGCCGTCACTCCCCTTCAGTCTCCGAGGCACCGATCATATCCCGGCATACCGGCAGCCCTGCCGCCGCTTTTTGCCCGCCCTGCGGGGCATTGTTTCAAT
Organism: Beijerinckiaceae bacterium; assembly: GCA_051646285.1. Classification (GTDB taxonomy): domain Bacteria; phylum Pseudomonadota; class Alphaproteobacteria; order Rhizobiales; family Beijerinckiaceae; genus Terrirubrum. The sequence continues at coordinate 4,649 of JBOFCU010000301.1, read as the reverse complement.
GCGCTCCGCGCATTCGCAAACGCACCTGTCTGTTTTGAGACCATCCGCCACCAGCACCATAGCGGCTGGCCGTGCGGTTCTTCATCATACAGCTTTCGATTTGCATTGCGCAACGTGCCGCATGGCCTGACCTGCCACTGCGTGTTTGCCTGGCAGGGAGCAAAAGTCTGCCCTTCACGCGCAACAGCACACGAAGCGATTTTTTTCAGGAGACCAGATCACCACTACCCCGAACGCGCACGAGCGCGGACGGATCTGGCGCGCACCATGCTGAAAGGCGCATTGCTGCCGGATAATGAACCTGCGGCAGGTCAGATATTTTATAAGTGTGAGCGTTATTTTATGCGCACACCAAAAGTCCGGCATGCACACGGTGCTGAAGCCACAGGCGTGGCGCAGCCATGTCCTCAAAAAATAAATCAGATGATAACCAAGAGAATTTGGTGGAGCATAGCGGGATCGAACCGCTGACCTCCTGCATGCCATGCAGGCGCTCTCCCAGCTGAGCTAATGCCCCACGGCCGGACATCTGGGAACGTCCGGCGGGTCGTCTTTGGGCGGAGTGAACCGCCAACGCGCGCCTCTATAGCGAGGCGGCGCGCAAGGCTCAAGCCTCTTCGTCGGTTTCGATGTCGCCGTCAATCAGTTCTGACACGTCATCATCATCTTCTTCCTCTTCGGCGAGGAAGGTATCGTCATCATCAGCATCATCATCGATCTCGATGTCGTCATCGACCAGCGGCAATTCCTTGCCAGCCTCTTCGGTCGCCACATCTTCGAGCGAAATGGTTTCCGGCTTCTCGACGCCTTCCACCTCAGCCTCTTCCTCATCTTCTTCTGCAGCGTCCGGCTTGGCCATGGCGCGGAGGTTCACCGGCTCAAAGCTGGCGCGCGGGTACGACTGGCCGGTGTATGGAGATACAACCGGATCGCGGTTCAAATCATAGAACTTGCGGCCCGTGACCGGGCACACGCGTTTCGTTCCAAGTTCCTGGTTGGCCAAGGGGACCACCATCCATCTGTGTCAGGGAAAGGAGGTCGCGGTAGTCGCTCGCCGCGCCCAAGTCAAATGCTTTTCTGCAAAACGCCGTACGAAGGCCTGATCCAGCGTGAAATGCGCCGCGTCGGAGCGCCTTTTGGTCCGGCCTCGCCCTTTTGGTTTCATCCCCGCACGCTGGCCGTGACCCTCGCCTGCGGCCATGCTAACAGCCCAGCGCCTTTGCAAGCCTTCCCTGATCCGTTGCAAGCCTTCCCTGATCCATGGTGCGCCCCTTGTCCCACTCCGCTGCTCCTCACCCGATGCGTTCAAGCCATGCCGCTGCCCTGACGGGACGCGTGCGCGTGCCGGGCGACAAATCCATTTCCCACCGGGCGATTATCTTCGGCCTGCTGGCTGTCGGCACCACCGACATCACCGGCCTGCTGGAAGGTGAGGATGTTCTGCGCACGGCAGAGGCCGCACGGGCGCTTGGGGCACGCGTGGAGCGCCTTGGCGATGGCCATTGGCGCGTTGAGGGCGTTGGCATTGGCGGGCTGCAGCAACCCGCCAGCGTGCTCGATTTCGGCAATGCCGGCACCGGGTCACGCCTGATGATGGGCGTTGTCGGGTCGCACCCGGTCACCGCCACGTTTGATGGTGATGCCTCCCTGCGCAAGCGGCCGATGCGGCGGATTTTTGAACCGCTGCAAGCCATGGGGCTGCAACTGCTCGATGTGCAGGAAGGCGGGCGGCTGCCGGCCACGTTGCGCGGCCCGCAGACGCTGGCCCCGATCAATTATGAGACGCCGGTCGCTTCGGCGCAGATCAAGTCGGCCATTCTGCTGGCGGCGCTCAATGCGCCCGGCCAAACCACCGTGATCGAAAAAGAAGCGACCCGCGATCATACGGAGAAGCTGCTGGCCTGGTTTGGCGCTGATGTGCGGGTGGAAAACCATGGCAGCCATGGGCGGCGAATCACGCTTGTGGGCCAGCCTGATCTGATACCACGGCCTATCGTTGTGCCGGCCGACCCCTCCTCTGCCGCGTTTCCCATGGTAGCGGCGGCAATCACGCCGGGATCAGACGTGACGCTTGAGGCCGTGATGCTGAACCCATTGCGCACCGGGCTGTTTACCACCCTGCGGGAAATGGGAGCGTCCATTGAAACACTGAATCAGCGGCAGGAGGGCGGCGAGGATGTTGCGGACCTGCGCGTGCGCTACGCGCCCTTGCGTGGCGTTGACGTGCCGCCGGAGCGGGCGCCCTCCATGATCGACGAATATCCCGTGCTCAGCGTGGCAGCCGCCGTTGCTCAGGGCGAAACGCGGATGCGGGGGCTGCACGAGCTGCGCGTGAAAGAATCCGACCGGCTGGCCGCCGTCCATGACGGGCTTGTTGCCAATGGTGTCGCCGCCCGCATCGACGGCGATGATCTGATTGTGCAGGGCGGCACGGTGCGCGGCGGCGGCATGGTCGCCACCCATATGGATCACCGCATCGCCATGAGCTTTCTGGTGATGGGCTGCGTGGCGGAGCAGCCTGTCGGTGTTGATGATACGGGGTTCATCTCCACGAGTTTTCCGGCCTTCGTTCCCATGATGCGCGGTCTTGGCGCACAATTTCTCTGAGTTGCTGCAATGATGATCGCGATTGATGGCCCAGCCGCCTCCGGCAAGGGCACGCTGGCCATGCGGCTCGCCGCACATTTCCACCTGCCGCATCTCGATACCGGCTTGCTGTACCGCGCGACCGCCCGTGCGCTGATGGATGCAGGCTTGCCCCTGCATGATGCTGCGGCGGCGGAAAAAGCCGCGCAAACCCTGGCCGTGTCCGCGCTTGATGAAAGCCGCCTGCGCGGCGCAGCCATGGGCGAGGCCGCATCCGTTGTTGCCGCTTTCCCCGGCGTGCGCAAAGCGCTGGTGGATGTGCAGCGCGCGTTTGCCCACCAAAAAGGCGGCGCAGTGATGGACGGGCGCGATATTGGCACCGTGATCGCGCCGGACGCCGACATTAAAATTTTCGTCACAGCGTCAGCCGCCGTGCGGGCGCAGCGCCGGCACAGGGAAGCCGCCTCGCGCGGGGAAGCCGTGACCTATGAAACCATTCTGGCGGATATCGAAAAGCGGGATGCACGTGATGCAGGACGCACCGATGCGCCGCTGCGTGCCGCCACAGATGCTGTCATACTCGACACCAGCGCCCTAGACCGGGATGCCGCTTTTGCAGCCGCCCTCGCCATCATACAGAAAAAACCTGGCATCACGGCTTGAGAAAAGCGTCCGCCAGCAAGCGCCGGGTATAAGGCTGCTGCGGATTTTGCAGAATATCCTGCGTTGGACCCTGCTCGACGCACAGGCCAGCCTGCATCACGATGATGCGGTCCGCCATGGCACGCACCACGGCCAGATCGTGGCTGATAAAAAGATAAGCCAGATTGTTTTTTTGCTGCATGGCACGCAGCAAATCGACAATCTGTTTTTGCACCGTGCGATCCAGCGCCGATGTCGGCTCATCCAGCACAACGAATTTGGGTTGCAGGATCATGGTGCGCGCAATGGCGATGCGCTGGCGCTGGCCGCCGGAAAATTCGTGCGGATAGCGGTTGCGCATGGCCGCATCGAGCCCCACCTCCTCCAGCGCCTGGGCCACGCGCCGTTCCTTCTCAGCACGCGGCATGGCTGGCACGTGAACACTCAACCCCTCCGCAACAATGCCGCCAACGGTCATGCGTGGCGACAGCGAACCAAACGGATCCTGAAAAACAAGCTGCATGGATTTTCGCAGCGGCCGCATCTGCGCCGCAGACAAGCCGCTCAGCGCGCGATCCTCCAGCCGCACAACACCGCTGGCAGGCACAAGTTGCAGCAAGGCGCGCCCCAAAGTCGATTTGCCTGATCCCGATTCCCCCACCACGCCAATGGTTTCTCCCCGGCGCACCACCACATTCGCGTCACGCACGGCATGGATGATGTGGCCGGCGCGGCGCAAAAACCCGCGCGGCTGCTGAAATGTCACCGCAACATTGCCGGCTTCCAGCAGCACCGGCGATCCCTCAGGCAGGGGTATTTTCGTGCCCGCAGGCTCGGCGGCGAGGAGATGGCGGGTATAGGTATGGCGAGGTGCCGCGAACATATCAGCCACATCACCAGTTTCGACAATTGCACCTTCCTTCATGACGCAAACACGATCTGCAAAGCGCCTGACAATGCCGAGGTCATGGGTGATAAAAATAATCGCCATGCCGAGGCGTGTTTTTAATTCATGCAACAATCGTAAAATATCAGCCTGAATGGTGACATCCAGCGCGGTGGTCGGTTCATCGGCAATGAGAATATCGGGATCATTGGCCAAAGCCATCGCAATCATCACGCGCTGACGCTGACCACCCGACATTTCATGCGGATAGGCGTTGATGCGCTGGGCCGCATCCGGAATTTTTACCTGCTCAAGCAATGCAACAGCGCGCTGGCGCGCCTGCGTACGCGAGAGTTTCTGATGATGGCGCAAGACTGTCTCAATCTGGCTGCCAATCGTAAACAGGGGGTCGAGCGATGTCATGGGCTCTTGGAAGATCATCGCCAGTTTGCGGCCACGAATCTGGTTGAGCGTGTGTCTTTCCATGCGCAGCAGATCATCACCGCGATATGCCGCCTGCCCGGTTGCGATGCCA
>JBOFCU010000263.1:0-2762 GCA_051646285.1 Beijerinckiaceae bacterium | reverse complement strand
GCCACAAAAGGATTGGCCCCGGCCAACCTTGCCGCCACCGGCTTTGGCGAATTTCAGCCGCTGGAACTTGGCACGACCGATGACGCTTACCGCCGCAACCGCCGCATCGAATTTAAATTGACCGAGCGATGATCAATCGCTGTCAAACCCCTTGCCGCGCATTTTTTTGATCGAGCCGTGCTTCACTTTTTTATCCACGCGCTCTTTTTGCGAGGATTTCGTCGGCTTGGTCGCACGCCTTGGCTTCGGTTTTTCGCAGGCCTGACGGATCAACGCCACAAGCCGGTCCACCGCATCCTTGCGGTTGGCGTCCTGCGTGCGGAACCGCTGCGCCGTGATGACGATAACGCCATCATTGGTCAGGCGCGACCCGGCCAATTTTTGCAGGCGGATGCTGACATCGTTGGGCAGGGACGGTGAGCGCCGCGCGTCAAACCGCAATTGCGCCGCTGTTTCCAGCTTGTTGACATTCTGCCCGCCGGGGCCGGAGGAACGGATCGTTTCGATCACGATTTCCCGCTCATCGAGCGTGATCTGCGGCGTGATCACGATCATGAGGCGGCAGCGGCCGCACCGCTGGCGCGGTCAAATTGCAGGCTGGCGAGGCGCGCATACAGGCCCGCATTGTTGACGAGCTGATCATGCGTGCCCTCTTCAACGACGCGGCCATTCTCCATCACGAGAATACGGTCGGCTGATAAAATCGTGGCAAGGCGATGGGCGATAACGATGGTGGTGCGGCCGGCCATCAATGTTTCCAGCGCACCCTGCACCGCCTCTTCACTTTCCGCATCAAGCGCTGATGTGGCTTCATCCAGCAGCAGCACCGGCGCATTTTTCAGGATGGCACGCGCAATCGCCAGACGCTGGCGCTGCCCGCCTGACAAGGTGATGCCGCGCTCACCGAGTTTTGTGTCATAGCCCTGCGGCAGCGCACGAATAAAATCATCGGCAGCAGCCAGACGCGCGGCATGAATAATATCCGCCTGCGAAGCCCCCTCATGGCCATAGGAAATATTATCCGCAACGCTCATGCCGAAAATGGCCGGCTCCTGCGGCACATAGGCCATACGCTTGCGCAAAGCAGCCGGATCAACTGCCTTCAGATCAAGCCCGTCAAACGTGATGCGCCCTGCTTGCGGATCATAAAAGCGCAGCAGCAATTGCACGACCGTGCTTTTTCCCGCGCCCGAAGGCCCCACCAGCGCAACGGTTTCGCCCGCTTTCACGGTAAACGTCAGATCATGCACGGAGCGGATTGTGTCCGCCGTCGGATAGGCAAAGGACACCTGCTCGAACGCAATGTCACCACGCCCCGGTGCGGGCATGGGTTGCGGATGAGATGGCGCGGCAATGGCAGGCTTTGTCGCCAGCAATTCGGCCAGCCGCGAGGCCGAACCGGCGGCCTGCGAAACTTCGCCCCACACCTCGCCAAGCTGGCCAAGGCCACTGGCTGCCATCACCGCATAAATCACGAATTGCGACAGCCGCCCGCCGGTCATGTCGCCGCGCACCACATCCTGCGCGCCATACCACAGCACCGCAACGACCGAGGCAGACACCATGAACATTGCCACCGCCGATAAAATGCCGCGCGACTGCGTCGCATCGCGCGCCGCGGCATACGCTGATTCCGCCGCAGCCGAATAAGCGCGCGCCGTTGACTGTTCCGCCCCGAAGGCCTGCATGGTGCGCACCGCGCCCATGGCCTCGACAGCATAGGCGGATGTTTCCGCCAGCCTGTCCTGGGCCTCACGCGAGCGTTTGCGCACGGCCCGCCCGGAAAACAACAGCGGCAACACAATAAAGGGAATGGCCGCCAGCACGAGCAGCGACAATTTCGGGCTGGTCAGCACCATCATCACCGTCGCGCCGCTGAACAGCAGAATATTGCGCAGCGCGATGGAGGCGCTCGCGCCAAAAGCCGATTTCAATTGTGTGGTATCCGCCGACAGGCGCGAGACCAGCTCACCGGATTTTGTCTTGTCGAAAAATCCCGGATCGAGCGAGGCGATATGGGCAAACACCCGTGAGCGGATATCCGCCACCACCCGCTCGCCCAGCGTGATGACGAGATAATACCGCACCGCACTGGCCAGCGAGAGCAGGGCAGCAACACCGATCAGCCCCATGAAATAGCGGCTGATGATCGCGGGATCGCCGCCAAAACCATAATCAATCACGCGGCGGATCGCGACCGGCAGCAGCAATGTCGCGATGGATGCCACCACAAGCGCGATGAAGGCCGCAACCAGCCGCCCGCGATAGGCGAGCACGGCTGGCAGCAGCGGCTTGAGAGCAGACAGCGGCGCCTTGGGCGCATCGCTGGGCGGAAGATCGGAGGAGGGTCGGCGGGCCATAACGCGCACTAGCAGGAACGCGCCGCCGAAAACAGGGTGTTTTGCGGTTGTTTTGCGCGAGCGTATGCGGTATAGCGCCGCCGTTCCCGAGATTTGAGCGTGTGCAACGTCAGTCGCGGATAAAGCGCGAATGGCCAGCCCTGTGGTTTGGCTGACGATGGCATGGGCTGTGAGGAGTTACCGATGAAAAACGATATCCATCCCGAATATCACATGATCAAGGTCGTGATGACCGATGGCACCGAATATATGACCCGCACCACCTGGGGCAAAGACGGCGATACGATGAACCTCGATATCGACCCGAAGTCGCACCCGGCCTGGACCGGCGGTTCCCAGCAGCTCATGGACCGTGGCGGCCGCCTGTCGCGCTTCTCCAAGAAGTTTGCGGATTTCGGCTTC
>JBOFCU010000166.1:0-4794 GCA_051646285.1 Beijerinckiaceae bacterium | reverse complement strand
CCGATCACCGAACCGATCACCAGCGCAATCACCGTTGAGGCAATGCCGATAATCAGCGATATGCGCGCGCCATACAGCAGGCGCGAGAATATATCACGGCCATAATAATCGGTGCCGAGATAATAATTATCGAACGGTGGCTTCAACTTCGACAACACATCCTGCTCGACCGGATCATGCGGCGTGATCCATGGCGCAAACACCGCAGCCAGCACCACCAGCACAAAAATCACCAGCCCCAGCCACGAGGTCTTGTTGGCATTAAAGGCTGCGATCGTCGCTTTCAGCCAACGCCAGCGTGGCGGCTTTGTGTCGCTGGCAACATCGTGGACAGACAGACTCATGCCAATTTCACCCGTGGATCGACAAACGCATAGGCAAGGTCAGTCGCCACATTCACCAGCACAACAATCAGCGTATAAATCACCATCATGCCTTGCAGCATGGTATAATCGCGCTGGTTCAACGCGCCGATAATCAATTTGCCAAGGCCGGGCCGGTTGAAAACAATTTCTGTCAGCACCGAATTTCCAATGAGAATGCCGAGATAAAGCCCGACAATCGTGACGATAGGGATGAGCGCATTGCGCAGCGCGTGACGCCAGACAATGGCCCGCCACGGCACCCCCTTGGCGCGCGCCGTGCGCACATAATCCTCCTGCATAACCTCCAGCATCGCCGAGCGTGTGACGCGGGTGATGTAAGCGGCCATGATGAGACCGAGATTAAGCGCCGGCAGCGTGATCGACTGGAACCACGCCCATGGGGTCGAGCGATTGGCACTGATCACCGGAAACCAGCGGAAAATCAGCGCAAAACCGATCAGCAGCAGAATGGCGGAAACAAAGGGCGGAAAGGACAAGCCAATCAGCGAGCCGATGCGCGTGATATAATCAGGCATGCGGTTGCGGTTGATCGCCGCCCATACCCCCAGCGGCACGCCAATGGCGACGCCGAGGATCATAGAAATCACCGTCAATTCAAGCGTCCATGGCAGGACCGCGAGAATTTCATGAATCACGGGCCGGCCGGTCACGAGCGAAACACCCCAGTCACCCTGCACCGCGCCTGCAAGAAATCCGAGATATTGCTCCATCACAGGCCGGTCGAGGCCAAGCCTGCCGCGCAGGGCGGCAATCGCCGTGGCATCGGCCTGATCGCCGAGAATAACCTGGGCGGGATCGCCCGGCACAATGCGCACGACCACAAACACAAGCGTCAGCACCGCGAACAGGGTCACGAGCGAGAAGATCAGCCGTTTAACGAGAAATGCACCCATCGGGAAAAGCGCAGGCGGCCTTCACGGCCGCCTGCATCATGCCTTTATTTTGTGAAGCGCGTGGCTTCAGTCACCGGCGGGCCGAGATTGAGCGAGCCCTTCAATTCATAGCCAAGATCAAGACTGTCCTTGAAGGCCCACAGCATCAGCATTTCATTGACCGGAACAGCACAGACGTGGGCAATGATTTTTTCCTGTGCAGTTTTCCACAAGGCAACCTGCTTGGCCTTGTCTGTTTCCGTGCGTGCCGCGTCGATTTCCGCATCAGCAACCTTGCAATGGGAAAAATTCGTGACGGCTGTCGGTGTTTTTACAATCGAGCGCGAATGGAAAAACTGGGTCAGATAAACATCCGCAATCGGAAAGCGCGCCGCCTGAAAATGCACAAGCTGCGACAAATCCTGCCGGATCTGCTGATGGAATGTCGGATGCTCCACCGGCGTGATGTCAAGTGTGATGCCAGCGCGCTTCAACTGCGCCTGCGTCGCCTCGATAAAGTTCAGCATGCCCGGCAATGTGGTATGAATCGCCTTGATCGTCACACCATTGGGATGACCCGCCTCTTTCAGAAGCTCCTTCGCCTTGTTCACATCATGGGGCAGCAGCGGCGCTGTTTCATGAGTGCCGAAATATCCCGATGGCACAACCGAAACCGCTGGCCGCGAGATATTCTTGCCACGGAATTGCCAGATACCGTTGCGGTCAATCGCGTGGGCCACGGCCTGCCGGACCTTGATGTTGTCGAGCGGCGGCTGCGTTGTGTTCAGATGCACCACCGACATTTCCGCCGGGCCAAAGGCGATGACCTTCACGCCGGCGGTGGCGTTGAGGCGGTCAACCCAGGCCTGCTCCTGCCGGCCTATCATCATATCGATTTCACCAGCCTGAAAAGCCAGTTCGCGTGAGGAGTCGGAAGGGATAAAGCGGTAAATGATTTCCTTCAGTTTAGGTTCACCCCGGAAATATTTCGGGTTGGCCACAAGCTTCACATATTGCTGCGGCACATATTCAGCAAACACGAATGGCCCTGTGCCCGAGGGCTTTTTGCCAAAACCGTCCTTGCCGAGAGATTCAGCAGCCTTTTTGCAGACCATATTGCCGCCGTGATAATTCATCACCTGACCAAGCAGGCTTGGCACCACCTCTTTCAGCGTGATTTTCACGGTATATTTGTCGAGCGCCTCGACCTTGTCGAAAGCGGCATAATCCGAAGAAAAGGCGGATGTATCCTTGCTGCCGGAGCGCTTCAGCGAATACACCGCATCGTCAGATGTGAACTCGCCATTGTCATGATGGCATTGCACGCCCTGGCGCAGCTTGAAGGTCCATTCCTTGCCATCAGCCGACGACGTCCAGCTCTCCGCCAGATCCGGCTCGATCGCATCAGGCGAGGCCTGCCCCGGCTTGATGCGCACAAGGCCATTGAACATCCAGTTGAGCAGGGCCTTGCCCGGCGTGCCGGAATTGATGTGAGGATCAAGCACACCGGCATCGGCGGTCTGCATGCCCACAACCAGCGTTGTTTTTTGCGCCAGGGCTGGAGCACTGGCAGCCATGGCTGCCGCGAGCGCGGCACAGGCCAATAATGTCTTGCGCATAGGATCTCCCTTTTTGTTTATCCCGGCAGCACCGGGCCGGCTTTTATGGATCACAGCGTATCCTCTAACCGGCAGTTCACAAGTACCTCTGCAACAGAAGCTGTGTTTGGCAACGCAAGAAGTGTTCCAACCAGCACGGCCAGGTCTTCCGGTTGTGTCATTTCATGGAACGGAAGGGCTGTGCTGTCCGCCGTCATATCGGTTTTGACGAAGGACGGACACACGGCTGTCGCACGCACACCCTTCTCCCACGCGATGCGCCGTGCCGCATGGGTCAGCGCCATCACCGCGAATTTCGACATGGTGTAGCCAATATTGTCATTGCGCACCCGCTTGCCCGACATGGATGCAATATTGATGATACGGCCAGCGCCCGTTGCCTCCAGATGCGGCAAGGCACAGTGGATGAGATTCAGCGGCGCCTTGCAATTCACCGCCCACACACTGTCGAGCGCCGCTTCGTCCGGTGCCCGCAACGTGGTGGTGCTGTGCTTGCCGGCATTGTTGATCAGCCCGTCAATTCTGCCAAAGCGCGCAGCAGCGGCATCAATCCAGGCGCGGTGCGTCGCCCAATCCTCGGCAATACACGGCGCGATGTGCAACCGCGCGGGATCAGCATCCGCAAACAGCGATGCGGTTTTTTCCGGCGTACGCACGCCGAGGCTGAGGCTATAGCCAAGCGACAGCAGATGACGGGCAATCGCATGGCCGATGCCGCGGCTCGCCCCCGTGATCAGAATAACGCGGCCGTCTGGTGCAAGCATGGCATTTATCCGTGCAGGGTGAGCGGCGCAAAGCCGCGATGACTGGCAAACCGTGACAGCCGGAATGGCGCAAGATCAAATGCAGGCGTTTCACCGGCAGCCAGCGATTTCACAATCGCGCCAGTGACCGGGCCAATGCCAAAACCATGGCCAGAAAATCCTGCCGCAACAATCAATCCCGTATGATCCGCTGGCGCATCAAGCACCGGCAACGCATCGGGCGTCAGATCGATCAGCCCGCCCCATATTTTTTCGACACCGGTGCCGCCAAGCACGGGCAGAACGGTTGTCGCCCGTGCGATCAGGCCAGCCACGGTGGAGATGTCCGGTTGCAGCGCCGCCTGCGTCCAGCCCGCCGGATCACCGCGCCAGTCACCAATGCCCGTGGTGACACGAAAACGTCCATTGATTTCCTGCCGCCCGGCGCAATCCTCGTTGGCGACGCCAAATACGGGAGCGAAAACCGGTGATGCCGCAACCGTCTGCAACACGCTGACGCGCTTCACCGCCAGCGGCAATGCCAGGCCGAGCGGTGTCAGCAACTCCGGCGCATGAATCCCGGTGGCGACAATCACGCACTCCGCCAGCATGACACCATCGCTGGTCAGTGCACCGGTTACTTTGCTGCCGGAGCACAACAATGACAGGGCACGCACGCCCTCGCGCACCACACCGCCGTGGCAGGCAACCGCGTGCGCGTATGCGGCGATGGCCAGATCAGGATCGGCATGGCCATCGCCGGGGCAGAATGAGGCGGCCAGCACCCGCTCGCCAACAGCAGGCGCGACGGCGCGGATAGTTTTCAGGTCAGGCAAAAAATGCAGATCAAGGCCGGCCCGGGTCTGGTCAGCGACAAGCTGCCGGATGACCGCCACTTCGTCAGCATCACGCGCCAGCCTGAGATTGCCATGCTGGCGGTAGCCGGTTGGCAGGCCCAGTTCTTCATCAAGCCCGGTCCAGCGCGCCACCGCCGCCCGTGCCAGCGGCAATTCCGCTGGATCGCGCCCGGACTGGCGCACGCCGCCAAGCGTCCATGTTGAGGCCATCGCGCCAATATGGCGTGCCTCGATGAGGGTAACGGCCATACCGGCCCGCGCCATTTCATAGGCTGCCGCCAGCCCCGTGATGCCGCCGCCAACAACCAGCACATCGC
>JBOFCU010000248.1:0-5553 GCA_051646285.1 Beijerinckiaceae bacterium | reverse complement strand
ACAATCTGCACAGCAGAGGTCAGAATTTCTTCTTTCTTCTGGGCGATTTCCGGCAGCAGGCCGTTCAGCACCGCTTCCAAATCCTTGGCGATTTCCGGGCGCGTGGTCGTGTAGGTGCGGATCAACTGGCCACGGGTCTCGTTCAATATTTCCGAGATTGGCAGATCCAGCCCCAATGTGCTGGTAAAATCGCGCGCCACCTTCAGGTGCGCTTCTGTCGGGGCTGCGGCAGCCGGGGCGGCTGGCGCTGGCGTGGCAGCGGGAGCCGGGGCCTGGGCCAACGCCGGACCTGCAATCAGAATGGCCGCCGTCAGGGCAGCGCGAATGGTGCGCGCAATCGTCATGGGTCAAACCCTCTTTTCAGTGGCGGCTCAGTCCAGCACGCCGATTGTTTCCAGACCCTCGCTGCTAGCGATGATCGCGCCCCGGCACAAGCCAATGAACAGTCCATGCTCAACAACACCGATCGTGCGGACGAGCGCACGTGCCGGCCTATCCGGGCCTGGAGCACGAAGCGGACGCAAGCCACCCTCCGCTCGCCTTGGCCCCGCTCTGGGATGGTATTGACGCGATCTTTGGCCGTGGAGCCGGTGCCAAGCCCAGCGCCCATGCCATCCTGCGCGAGCAACACGACTCCGGCGGCGGCAGCACGGTTGAGCGAATCACGGTTCGTCTCGGACAGGGTTATGATGCGCTGCTCCGGCGGCAGACCGGCCCGACAAACGCCTGACAACCCGTTGCAGTGGCGCTTTGTGCGGCAGCGCACAGCTAACGCTGTTGCAATGGGGCAACTGTGAGCCAGAACACGTGAATGTGAGCCATATCAGAGCGCCAAAGCGTTGATTGGCACGCAGTTTTCATCAACAAACGCAAAGAACCTGTTGGGTCTCCACCGCTATCCCTCAATCATCAGGAGTTTGAAACGGCCATGCGCGTTTCCGTCCTCGCCGCCGCTTTTGGTGCGGCTCTGTTGGCCAGTCCGGCCTCTGCCTACGAAGTCGATATTTTGACCGGCAAGCCGATGATTGCTGACCCGGCTATCTCGCGTGCCATGGTCAACCCGATCCCGCGTTCCGAAGTGGCCTACACCGGCAGCGAAGGCGCTGGCACGATTATCGTGAACACCGCTGAACGCCGTCTGTATTACGTGCTCGGCAACGGCAAGGCGATCCGTTACGGCGTCGGTGTTGGCCGTCCCGGTTTTGCATGGGCGGGCGTCAACCGCATCTCGCGCAAGGCCGAGTGGCCGTCGTGGACGCCGCCGGCGCAGATGCTGAAGCGCCGCCCTGATCTGCCGCGCTTTATGCCGGGCGGTGAGAACAATCCGCTTGGCGCGCGCGCTCTGTATCTTGGCAGCACGCTGTACCGCATCCACGGCTCCAATGAGCCGGAGACCATCGGGCAAGCCGTTTCGTCCGGTTGCATCCGCATGAACAATGAGGATGTGGTCGATCTCTATAACCGTACCAAGGTCGGCACGAAGGTTGTCGTGCTGCGCTGACGCGGCGCATGATCTCTATTCCAGAAAGGCCGGTCATTGACCGGCCTTTTTTGTCACCCCCGCCTGACCGCATCCCTGCTTAAGCCTTTGGCCGCCAGTTCCTCTTCATAGGCCGCAAAGCGTGCGGCCTGATCGCGGCCAAGCTCGTGCAGCAGATCCCAGCCGAAGATGCCGGTGTCGTGCATGTCATCAAAGGTCAGGCGCACGGCGTAGTGGCCGATGGGTTCGACACCGATGATCATGACATTGCGTTTTCCAGCGACTGTCTTTTTCTGTTCGGGTGTATGGCCCTGCACTTCCGCTGACGGGCTCATCACGCGCAGATATTCGGCCGGCAGGGTATAGCCGGTTCCATCCTCGAATCGCACGGCCAAGGCGCGCTTGTCGGCGGTGAGGCGCACCTCCTCCGGCCAATGCTTCGATTCCATGATGATACTCCCCTGCTGGCGCGATCACAGGTAAAGCACAGGCAGGCTCAGGAAAAGCGCTGCCGCCTTCGGCCATTTGACCTTTGGCATGGCGGCGGCGGTAAATCCGCCCTAAATAGGGGTAACTGACTGATATGAACGCTGGATACATTGCATGGCCGCCATCACCCTGCCTGCTGCTGAAAAGCCGTTGATCGACCCGTTCCAGCGGGCCATCACCTATTTGCGTGTCTCGGTGACGGACCGGTGCGATTTCCGCTGCGTCTATTGCATGTCCGAGGACATGACGTTTCTGCCAAAGCGTGACCTGCTGTCGCTGGAGGAGCTTGACCGGCTGTGCAGCGTGTTTGTTGAAAAAGGCGTGCGGAAGTTGCGGATCACAGGCGGCGAGCCGCTGGTCAGGCGTGACATCATGACCCTGTTCCAGTCCCTGTCGCGGCATCTCGACAGTGGCAGGCTCGACGAACTGACAGTGACGACGAATGGGTCACAGCTGGCAAAGCTGGCCGGTGAACTGGCAGCATGCGGCGTGAAGCGAATCAACGTATCTCTCGATACGCTCAACCCGGACACATTCCGTGAACTGACGCGCTGGGGCGATCTCAACAAGGTGCTCGCCGGGATTGATGCGGCGCAGACCGCCGGCATTGCCGTGAAAATCAATGCCGTGGCACTGAAGGGCGTCAATGATTCAGAAGCGCCTGCCCTGATCCAGTGGGCGCATGGGCGCGGCATGGACATCACTTTTATTGAAGTGATGCCGATGGGTGAAATGGAAGTGCAGCGCGTTGACCAGTATTTGCCGCTCTCGGTTTTGCGGGCACAGTTGCTGGATCATTTCACGCTCGATGACATTGATTACCGCACCGGCGGACCGGCCCGTTATGTGCGGGTGAAGGAAACAGGCGGGCGGCTAGGTTTCATTACTCCGATGACGCATAATTTTTGCGAGAGCTGCAACCGCGTGCGGCTGACCTGCACCGGCGTCTTGTATATGTGCCTCGGACAGGAGGATGCAGCGGATTTGCGCACGCCCCTGCGGATGTCTGAAAGCAATGCGCTCGTTGCCCGCGCCATTGAAGATGCGATTGCGCGAAAGCCAAAGGGGCATGATTTCATCATTGACCGGCGCTCAAACCGGCCTGCGGTTGGACGCCATATGAGCCTGACTGGCGGCTGAGCGCTCCACAAGGCTGAACAAGCGCCACCTTCTAGCCTGACACTGGCTTTCAATGGCGCAGGCGAGACGGGCGCAATTTATGATGGTTGCATCAGGCACCGGAAATGCCGGTATGACCTGCCGGTACGCGCACGCAACGGGTGCGTGCCGACTGCAAGAGACAGGTTTTCAACACAGCGCGCCTGTCAGCCATGCATGGCGTCCATGCATGCGGTCGAAAAACTCAATTAACCATTTCCGGCCCGGCACATTCTGATAAGCCTTGGTCTCCGTTTGACATTGTATCCATGGCCGCCGCTCCGGTTCATCCGCACCCCACTGCACAAGACAACCGCCGCGGCATTCTCTCGATGCTCGCGGCCTCATTTGTTTTTGTTATCGGCGATACATTGGTGCGCCTGACCGCAGCGACATTGCCGACGGGCGAAATCATGGTGCTGCGCGGGCTGATTTCGATCTCGCTCGTGCTGCTGATCATGGCATTCACCGGCACGCTGCGTGATATGCGCGGCATCGCCAAGCCGGTTGTTTTGGCCCGCTCCGTGGTTGAAAGTCTGATCACCGCATCATTCATCACGGCATTGCCGCATCTGCCGCTGGCCGATGTCACATCCATTGTCAGCGCTGCCCCTCTGGTGATGACCGCCATCATCGTGATACTCGGACTTGAGATTGTTGGCTGGCGGCGCTGGCTCGCCATTATTGTTGGCTTTGTTGGTGTGCTGTTTGTTATGCAGCCATCAGCACAGGGTATTGGCTGGCCGGCGCTGATGCTGCTTGGCTGCACCATTCTCATCGCCGTGCGCGATCTGATCACGCGGCAGGCCGGTGCCGGCATTTCCACAATGACCATGACTTTGGGCACAACCGTATCTGTCACGGTTGTCGGCCTCATTATGGGATGGTTTGAAAAATGGACGATGCCCGGTGCGACAGAATCCACCTGGATCATTTGTGCCGCCGTGCTGGTCGCAGCCGGTAATTTTTTTATTATCCGCGCCATGCGCGGCACCGATGTGTCGGTCGTCATGCCGTTCCGCTACGCATCGATTCTCAACTCGACTGTGCTGGGCTTTTTTGTGTGGCAGGAATTGCCGAATGGCTGGGCCATCATCGGTGCGGGGCTGATTATCAGCAGCGGCATTTACACCATCTGGCGCGAACGCGTGCGGGCGCTTGAAGCCAAAGCCAGGGAAAAGGCCGGGGAAAAGGCGCTGACAGCATGAACCCGGTGAACGACAAACGCGCGCTTCCACCGCCGCTTTTCATGCTCGTTGCCCTGTCTGCCGTGCAGCCGATGACGCTGAATATCCTGATGCCATCAACGCCGCATTTGGCCCGCGATCTCGGCACCAGTTATGCCACGGTGCAGCTGACACTCTCGCTGTATCTGGTCACCGTTGCCATTGTGCAGCTCATCACCGGCCCACTGTCCGACAAACATGGCCGCAGGCCTGTGATTTTATGGGCGCTGGCGCTTTTTGTTGCTGGCAGTTTTGCCGCGATTTTTTCGCAATCCATCGAAATGCTGCTGGCCGCGCGGGTTGTGCAGGCGATCGGCGCTGGCACAGCTTTCACGCTGACGCGCACGATTATCCGTGACACCAGCGAGCAGGATGAAGCCGCGAGCCGGATCGGTTACGTCATGGTGTCGATGCTGATCATTCCGATGGTCACACCCTCGCTCGGTGGATTTATCGATACGCATTTCAACTGGCAGAGTATTTTTATTGTGCTGACCGCCGTTGGGCTGCTGGTGCTTCCCATGACGTGGCGCTGGCTGCCGGAAACCAATCCAGGCGGTGCAGCGGCACTCAAAGGCCGGTCCATGATGGCCGAGGTGCCAGGATTGCTGCGGTCACGGCGCTTTGTGGGCTATGTGCTGGCAATCTGTATGCCGGGTGGAATGTTCTTCGCCTTCCTTGCCGGTGCGCCCCATGTCGTCGTCGATGTGATGGGGGCGAGGTCGCAGGAGCTGGGCTACTGGTTTGCCTGTCTGGCCGGCGGCTACATGCTGGGCAATCTGGGGTCGGGCCGGTTCGCGCGTCGTATGGGCGCCGACCGGCTGATCGTCATCGGCAGTGTGCTGGCCCTGATCGGCAGCGGGTTGCAGGTGGCCTTGTCCTACGTCTCGCCCTGGACACCGGCGCTGCTCTATCTGCCCACCATGCTGGTTTCCGCCGGCAATGGGCTGACGATTCCCTGCGGAATGGCTGCCGCCCTGTCGGTGCGGCCGGATGCGGCCGGGGCGGCATCAGGGGTGGCGGGCGCGGCTCAATTGGGATTCGGGGCGTTTCTATCGTTTGCGATGGGCAGTGCGGTGGAAAGCTGGCCGCGCAGCCTCGTCGTCATCATGTTCGCCTGTGCCGTCGTCGGCATGCTGGCCCAGCTTCTGCTCCGGTCCGGCCGCGATTCCTGACCGGGGCCACAACCGGGCGGCCAAG
>JBOFCU010000226.1:0-2877 GCA_051646285.1 Beijerinckiaceae bacterium | reverse complement strand
TCAGGCCTGACCAGCGCCAATGAGGTTGAAACGTCCATCAGTGCGCGGCCTCCCCGGCCCTTTGCTTATGCTCGCCACCCTCATGTTTCACGCGGTATTTGGCGGTGGTTTTGTCATTTGCCTTTAGGCGGCTGTCACCTGCAGGGGCGGCCCGTTCGATCCGTTCGACGATCTTCGCAACATCGGCGCGAATGGGGGCTAGGAAGCTTTCGGGATAGACGCCCATCCACAGCACAACGGCGGCAATTGGGGCCAGCAGCCACAGCTCGCGCCCGTCAAGATCGCTCATCGCGGCGGCATCGGCATTGACCTGTTCGCCAAAGGCAATCCGGCGATACAGATAGAGCATGTAGCCTGCGCCCAGGATGATGCCGGTGGTTGCGATGAAGGTTGCCCAGGTGGAAACCTTGTAGGCTCCTGCAAGCGAAAGAAACTCACCCACGAAACCGCTCGTGCCAGGCAGGCCGACGCTGGCCATCGTAAACAGCATGAAGAACAGCGCATATTTGGGCATGTTGACACTTAGCCCGCCATAACGGCCGATCTCCCGCGTATGCAGCCGATCGTATATCACACCGACGCACAGGAACAGCGCACCCGATACCAGACCATGGCTGAGCATGACTATGATTGCGCCTTCCAACCCTTGCTGGTTGAAAGTGAACAAGCCCACGGTCACAATCGCCATATGCGCGACCGAGCTGTAGGCGATCAGCTTTTTCATATCGTCCTGCACCAGCGCCACCAGCGAGGTGTAGACAACAGCGACCATCGACAGGCCGAAGATCAGGGGAATGAACTGGGCCGAGGCTTCGGGAAACATCGGGATCGAGAAACGCAAGAAACCATAGCCACCCATTTTCAGCAACACGCCAGCCAGGATCACCGAACCCGCAGTCGGTGCCTGCACATGCGCGTCGGGAAGCCATGTGTGCACCGGCCACATCGGCATCTTGACGGCAAAGCTTGCGAAGAACGCCAACCATAACAAACGCTGTGCCTCGACCGGGAAATCGGTTTCCAGCAGTGTCGGAATATCGGCCGTTCCCGCCTGCCCGATCATCCACAGCATCGCGATCAGCATCACGACCGAGCCAAGCAGCGTATAGAGGAAGAATTTATACGACGCGTAGATTCGATCTTTCCCGCCCCAGATACCGATGATCAGGTACATCGGAATAAGGCCGGCCTCGAACATGATGTAAAACAGCAGCAGGTCTTGCGCCGCGAACACGCCAATCATCAGCGTTTCCATCAGCAGGAAGCTTGCCATGTAGAGCCCGACGCGTTCCTTGATCGCGTGCCAGCTGGCCCCGATGCAGATCGGCATCAGAAACACTGACAACATGATCAGCATCAGCGAAATACCGTCGATACCCAGCTTCCAGGCGATGGGACCGAACAAGGCGACATTCTCGGTAAACTGCCATTGCGGGCCGCCAATATCGTAGCTGGCCCACAGCCAGATGCCGAGCAGCAGCGTAAACAGCGTGGCCGTCAGCGCGATTATCCGCGCCATTTCCGCACGCGCAAAAAGGCAGGCTATTGCGCTGATCATCGGCACCGCCAGCATTATCGAAAGAATGGGGAAATTGCCCGCGTTCATTTTGCTGCCACCATCATCCAGCTAATCAGGCCGACAAGGCCGAGCAGCATCACCAGCGCATAAGTATAAAGATATCCCGACTGCATCCGCACCGCCATTCGGCTGCTGAACGCGACGACCGCGGCCGAACCGTTGGGGCCGAAACGATCGATGATTCCGACATCGCCGCCCTTCCAGAACAGGCGGCCAAACCAGAAAGCAGGCTTTACGAAGATCAGATTATACAGCTCGTCGAAATACCATTTATTGAGGAAGAAACGGTAGAGCGGCTGGAAATGGCCGGCAAGCGCTTCTGCAGAACCCGGCTTGCGGATATACATCGTCCAGGCGATGAAGAGCCCGGTCAGCATCGCGACTGTCGAGGCCAGCTTCACCCACAAAGGCACATCGTGCATCGCGTGGATCAGATGCTCGTTGAAATAGAGCGTCGATGCCGCCCAAAAGGCCGTTCCGCCCTCTTCGGCATAGATGAAGTCGTATTTGAAAAGATAGCCCGCAAAGATCGCACCAAGCGTCAGCACGCCCAAAGGCACCAGCATCGTCCACGGGCTTTCATGCGGATGATAGCCGGCGGTGCCGTCATCCGAATGATGATGGCCATGCCCATGCCCATGATGGTCGTCATGTACCGCATGCTGAATATGTTCGGATTGCTCCCAGCGCGGTTTGCCGAAGAAGGTCAGGAACACCAGACGCCAGCTGTAGAAACTTGTGAGCAGAGCCGCGAGTACACCGATGAAGAAAGCATAGCCGCCCCAGGGCGCGGTTGAGGCATAGGCCGCCTCGATAATCGCATCCTTTGAATGGAATCCGGCGAACCCGCCCAAGCCGACAATCCCAACCCCGGTAATGGCAAGCGTTCCCGCGGTCATCGCCCAGAAAGTCAGCGGAATATGTTTTCTGAGGCCGCCATAATAACGCATGTCCTGTTCGTGGTGCATCGCGTGGATCACGCTGCCAGCACCTAAAAACAGCAACGCCTTGAAGAAAGCGTGCGTGAACAGGTGGAACATCGCCGCGCTGTACGCTCCGACGCCTGCTGCAAAGAACATATAGCCAAGCTGCGAACAGGTCGAATAGGCAATCACGCGCTTGATATCGGTTTGCACCAGACCAACGGTGGCCGCAAAAATCGCCGTCGTCGCGCCGACTACCGTGATCAGGTTCAACGCAAATTGGCTGGTTTCGAACAAAGGCGACAGGCGGCAGACCATGAACACGCCTGCCGTCACCATCGTCGCTGCATGGATCAGCGCGGAGACGGGCGTCGG
>JBOFCU010000155.1:0-7047 GCA_051646285.1 Beijerinckiaceae bacterium | reverse complement strand
TCGATCACTGGCACATGCGGCGCCGCCGTGCGCGGCAAAAACCCGCTCAGGCGAGGATCCGGCAGGATTTCGACTTGCCGGGCAAAGGCTGTAAAGCCGGAGCGTTCATAAAATGCAATCGCGCCGGGATGATCCAGCGTGCAGGTATGCAGCCAGAATTTTTCAACTGGCCTGGCGAAAGCCAGCGCGATGGCGCGATTCATCAGCATGCGCCCGGCCCCCGATCCGACAAGATTGGGGGTCACACCGAGAAAAGCCAGCTCGCAAATACCCGCCTCGCGAAAATCCAGTTCAAGAATGCCACGCCCGCCATTGGGTGCCCGCAGTTCAAAAATATCCACAGCGGCATCATCAAGGATGACCTGCAACGCAGCGTCAGCCATCATCAGCCGTGATGTCCACAAAAAATCAGATCCCACGGCCCGAAACAATTCACGATAATGCGCAATGGTGCGATGGCGCATGGGCGCAAATGAATAGCGCTCACTGCCGGCCGGATCGGGCCGCCGCTCCGGAGGTGCGCGCATCTCCAGCGATGTGACCACCGCTGCAAGATGCCCCGGCTCAACCGCATGATAGCCAACAGACAGAATCATGCCAGCCATTAGACGCTGCCGCAGGTTTTAAGCCGCAGCCTTGTGGGAATTTCCGCCTGGCTCAGCACCGGCGTTTCGCGCCGGAAGCGTTCGACAATCGAGCGCACAAAGGGGCGTGCATGGGCGGATGTCACCAGCACCGGCATTTCGCCCATGCGTGCGGCATCCTCAAACTTCTCACGCACATCATTGACGAAATCCGTCAACCGCGACGGCGCCATCGCGAGATGGCGATTTTCGCCATCGCCAACAATGGATTCGGCAAAGGCCGTTTCCCATGCCGGCGACAGGGTAATGATGGAAAGCTGGCCGCCCGGCGCCGCATATTGTGCGCAAATCTGACGGCCAAGACGCGCCCGCACCTGCTCGGCAATATCGCGCGGATTTTTCAGCGTGCCCGCGACTTCAGCAATGCCTTCAACAATCGTGCCCAGATCGCGGATGGAAACGCGCTCCGCCAGCAAAAGCTGCAACACGCGCTGAATACCGGTTGTTGAAATCAGCGTCGGCACAACCTCTTTCACCAGCTCGTTCAATTCTTTCGGCAATTCGCGCAACAGTTTTTGCGTTTCCACATGGCTGAGCAATTCGCTCATGTTGGATTTCAGCACTTCCGTGAGATGTGTCGCCACCACCGTCGCCGCATCAACAACGGTGTAGCCGCGCACTTGCGCATCATCCCGCAGCGAATTGTCAATCCATGTCGCTGGCAATCCGAATGTCGGCTCCAGCGTATGCTGGCCGGGCAATTGCACCTGCCCGCCAGAAGGATCCATTGCCATGAACTGGTTGGGATACACCCGGCCTTGCCCCGCCTCGATTTCCTTGACACGGATAATATAAATATTCGATTCCAGATGCACATTGTCGACAATGCGCACCGAAGGCATGACAAAGCCCATTTCGCCCGCCAGTTGCCGCCGCAACGCCTTGATCTGCTCGGTGAGACGCTCACTGCCTTCGCCGCCATTGACCAATGGCATCAGCGCGTAGCCAATTTCCAGCTTGAGTTCATCCATTTTCAGAATGGACGCCATGGTCTCTTCGCCCGACGTCGCACCATCCGGCAGCGGTTCACCCGCGGCAATGGCCTTGGCGACCTGATCGGCCTTGATGCTTTCATTCGATTTATCGATGACCCGCGCCAGCCAGCCCGCACCGGCGGCCAGAAGAAAAAATGGGAACATCGGCATGCCCGGCATCAGGCCAATGACCACCATCACGCCCGATGCCATGCCCAGCGCCTTCGGATACATGGAAAATTGCTTGCCCACAGCAATATCAGCCGATTCCCGCACGCCCGCCTTGGAGACGAGCAGGCCAGCAGCTGTAGAGACAATCAGTGCCGGAATTTGGCTGACCAGCCCATCGCCAACCGTGAGGATTGTAAATGTCTTGGCTGCCGCAGAAAATGTCATGCCCTGCTGGGCAACACCAATAATAATGCCGCCAATGACATTGATGAATGTAATCAGCAAGGCAGCAATGGCATCACCGCGCACGAATTTCGAGGCGCCATCCATCGCGCCGTAAAAGGAACTTTCATCCTCCAGCGCCTTGCGGCGGCGCTTGGCTTCATCCTGATCAATCAGGCCCGTTGATAAATCGGCATCAATGGCCATCTGTTTGCCGGGCATCGCATCAAGGGTAAAGCGCGCCGCAACCTCGGCAATGCGGCCTGAGCCCTTGGTGATGACAACGAAATTCACCAGAACAAGGATCATGAAAACAACAAGGCCGATGACGAAATTGCCCGCCATGACGAAATTGCCAAATGCCTCGATCACATGGCCAGCCGCGCCGCCGCCCGTATGTCCATTGGATAAAATCAGCCGCGTTGTCGCCAGATTCAGCGCCAGACGCAGCATCGTGGCGATCAGAAGAACGGTGGGAAAGGCCGAAAATTCCAGCGGCGCCTGAATGAACAGCGCCATCATCATGATCAACACGGAAATGATAATCGAAACTGCCAGGAGCAAATCCAGCAAAAAAGGCGGCAGCGGCACAATCAGCACCGCCAGAATGCCCATCACACCAATCGCCATGCCGATGTCGGAACGGCGCACGAGCGCATTCAGGATGCGTAGCGGCGATGGCCCTTCGGTGCGCGCAGCCGTTGGCGCTGCCGGAATTGCAACTTCACTCATGCGCGCCAAATCCTCTGCCGGAAAAATTCATCACGCGGCCTGAATGCGGCTCTGGCCCGGCTCCGGCACATTCAGGCCAGAGTCGGTATATTCATTCAGCTTGTTGCGCAGGGTGCGGATGGATATGCCCAGAATTTTGGCCGCATGGGTGCGATTGCCCAGGCAATGATCGAGCGTATCGAGAATGAGATCACGCTCCACATCGGCAACAGTGCGGCCAACCAGCGCGCGGGTCACCGCCTCAGCCGTTTCGGCTGCAACACTGGCCGGATCCCGCGGGCGCGCATTCAGCGCTTCACCATCCGGCGCGCGAATGGCATCCGCACCAATTTCTGCATCCGGCGACAGCAGAACGGCACGGTGCATGGTGTTTTCAAGCTCGCGCACATTGCCGTGCCAGGCATTGGCCAGCAAGGCGCGGCGCGCATCCATACTCAGCGGGCGCAGCGGCACACCGTTGAGATCAGAATATTTTCTGACAAAATGCCCGGCCAGCTCAAGAATATCAGCAGGACGCTCGCGCAAGGCCGGAATTTTCAAATTCACGACATTGAGCCGGTACATCAGGTCTTCGCGGAAGGTGCCGGCTTTCACCGCATCAAGCAGATTGCGGTTGGATGTTGCGATGATACGGATATCGACCTTCACTGGCCCCGTGCCACCAACCCGGTCAATCACCCGCTCCTGAATGGCGCGCAGCAGTTTGGCCTGCAAGCGCACATCCATTTCCGTGATTTCATCGAGCAGCAGCGTGCCGCCATTGGCTTCTTCAAACTTGCCGATGCGGCGCGCAACAGCCCCGGTGAACGCGCCTTTTTCGTGGCCGAACAATTCCGATTCCAGCAAGGCATCAGGAATGGCTGCGCAATTGATCGCAATAAACGGCTTCGCCGCGCGCAGCGATTTCGTATGCACATAGCGAGCAAGCGCTTCCTTGCCGGTGCCGCTTTCCCCTGTGATGAGAATGGACGCTTCCGATTTGGCCACCTGATCGGCAAGGCGCACAACCCGCGCCATGGCCTCATCCTTGTAGACGAGTGCGCGGTTATCCGACGCAACCGCTTCGAGCACAGCCGCAATCAATTCCGGGTCAGGCGGCAATGGAATATATTCTTGCGCGCCCGCCTGAATGGCGGCAACGGCGGCCTTGGCATCGGTTGAAACACCGCAGGCCACCAGCGGCGTGCGGATGCGCTCAAGCTGCATGGTCGCGCACAAGGCGGCAATATCCATGCCGACATCGGCCATGACCAGATCAGCGCCTTTGGCGCGCAAGTGATTGCAGGCCTGTTCAATCGTGCCGGCATGCGTGACAGATGCGCCACGATCCATGGCAATGCGCGTTGCGACGGTAAGCTGACCTGAAAGATGTCCGACGATGAGCAGACGCATGATGATATTCCCCTGCTCAGCGGTCGAGCTTGATGATTTCGGTCATGGTGACACCGAGCTTGTCTTCGACAAGCACCACCTCGCCACGCGCGACGAGACGGTTATTCACATAAATATCGATGGCCTCGCCAACCGAGCGGTCGAGATCAAGCACGGATCCCGGCCCGAGTTTCAACAAATCGCCCACCGGCATGCGTGCGCGGCCCAGCACGGCTGATACCGTAACCGGCACATCAAACAATTGTTCCAGATCAGCCGCGCTTTTCAACGACAGATCCTGCGGCTGCATCATGCCCGCCGGCATGGCATGATCGCCGGCATAGGCACTGCGCTCCAGATCAGGAAGCGGAATATTCGGATCTTGCATTTTTATTTCCCCGCTCCGGCTGGTGATGCACTCATATGGCGCGCCAGCATGTCATCAATCGTTTTTTGAATCGCTGTGCTGTCACGCGCGACACCGCCATCGGCCCACTCAATGGAAAAATCGCCGAGCGCCACATCCGGCTCGCCAAGAATAACAAGGCGCCCCTCGAAACCGCGTTCGCGGCCAATGCGCTTCAACAGGGATTCGGCTTGCTCATACAGTGTTTCATGCACGCGGATGACCAGATGCGGGGCGTGGCGCACATGCGCCAAGGTTTCCCGCGCAGCCAGTTCAAGATCAGCGAGAGGAAATTTTTCCAGCGCATTGGCTGCGGCTGTGCGGGCAAACAGGCCTGCAAACTGAATCGCGTCATGACTGGCGGCCTGCTCGATCTGATCAAGCGCATTCACGACTTCGCTGGCACGATAGCCAACGCTCTCCAACGCGGCATGCAGCCTTTGATCCATCTCCTGCTGAAAGGCTGCACGTCCGGCCGCAACCCCTTGCGCATAGCCTTGCGCATGGGCCGCCGCCTGCAATTCCGCCTTTTCCCGCTCGATGGCCGAGGGCATCAGCGCAGCCTGTCCGGCCTTGCCGAAATCCTGCTCGAAAATAAAATGGCGTGGCGTTGTCATGGTGTGGCCAGCCTCAATAGATCAGTTCGTCTTCGGAGCGGTTCTTGGCGATCATGATGTCGCCTTTGTCCGCCAGATCCTTCGCCATGTAGACGACCTTCGCCTGTGCATCATCGACTTCCTTGAGGCGCATCGGGCCGAGCGCCGACATATCGTCTTCGAGTACTTTGGCAGCCCGCGTGGACATGTTGGAGAAAAAGAATTTGCGCACGCTTTCGCTGGCGCCTTTCAGTGCCTTTGTCAGCGACGGCTTGTCGACAGCGCGCAGCAATGTCTGCATCGAGGCCGGGTCCAATTTCACAAGGTCATCGAAGGTGAACATCAGGGAGCGGATGCGCTTGGCTGCATCGCGATTGATTTCATCCAGCGATGTGAGGAAGCGCGTTTCGGTCTGCCGGTCGAAGGCATTGAAGATTTCTGCAATCATTTCGTGCGGGTCGCGGCGGCTGGTATGCGAGAGGTTGGACACAAATTCCGTGCGCAATGTTTCCTCAATGCGCTCGATCGCATCCTTCTGCACGCCCTCGAGTTTCAGCATGCGATGCACCACATCAATCGCCAGATCATCGGGCAGGCTAGCGAGAACCTTGGCGGTGTGATCGGTGCGGATTTTCGAGAGAATAACGGCGATAGTCTGCGGATATTCATTTTTCAGGAACGTCGCCAGCACCTCGGCATCAACATTCGACAATTTCTGCCACATGTTGCGCCCGGCAGGACCACGGATTTCTTCCATGATCGCGTCGATCTGATTTTTCGGCAGCACCTTCAACAGCAGCATTTCGGTTTTATCGAACGAGCCAGTAATGCCGCCGCCAGTGGACATTTTGGAGACGAAATCGACAATCAGGTCTTCAACCGCCAGCGCTTCGATGGAGCCGAGCTGTGACATGGCCGCAGACACCATGCGCACCTCATCCTCATCAAACAATTTCCAGATCGGCGCGCCATAATCATCGCCCAGCGCGAGCAGCAGCACGGCCGCTTTCTGCGGTCCTGTCAGCCCCTCATCATAGCGCCGCGTGGCCATGGTCTGCGCTTACCTGTTCTGATTCATCATGCTGCGCAGGATGGCGAGCGCCTCCTGCGGATTGGATTTGACGACTTCGCCAATGCGTTCAATCGACTGGGCTTGCACCGCGCCATTGACTTTCGCCAGTTCGATAATGCGCGCGGCGGCTGATTCAGACGGTGCACCGGAAGTTCCGCCGCCCGCCTGGGCCGTAGCGGCATCACCACCAATCATACCGCCCGTGGCCTGTGCCAGTTTCTTGCGGATTTCTTCCGGCGCCAGCACCTTGTTCACCAGCGGGCGCACAACCGCGAGCATCACAATCAGTGTCAGGATGGCCAGCACGCCCAGTTCGATGGCGCGGTAAATATCTTCCTTGGTCGGCTGCACATAGGCCCAGATGCCTGTGGGTTCGTTGATTTCCACAGCGCGCGGCGGCTCGGCAAAGCGCAAATTCACGACTTCAACATTATCTCCGCGATTTTTATCAAAACCGATGGCAGTGCGCACAAGCTGGCCAATGCGCTCCAGGTCTTCCTGCGGCCTTGGCTGATAGCCGGTTTCACCATTCGGGGACCGGTTATAAAGCCCATCGACAAGCACTGCGACAGAGACACGCTTGATGCGCCCGCCTTCCATCACCTCGGTGCGGACGGTTTTGGTATAATCGTAGTTCGCGACTTCCTCATTTTTCGTCGAGCCATCGCGGGTAGCATTGTTGCCATTCTGGCCACGCTGGTTGCCCGGCAATTCATTGCCGACGGTGACCTGCCCGTCGCGCGCATCGGTGGTCTGTGCGGCCTCGTTGCGCGTTTGCGTTGAGCGCAGAACGCGGCTTTCCGGATCAAAGCTTTCCTGCGTCTGCTGAATGCGGTTGAAATCGAGTTCAGTGGCGACC
>JBOFCU010000142.1:0-15938 GCA_051646285.1 Beijerinckiaceae bacterium | reverse complement strand
GATCATAATATTCCAGATTCACATCAAGATACGGATGGATCAGCTTGTCCTTGATGTATTGCCAGATGATGCGCGTCATCTCGTCGCCATCCATCTCGACAACCGTGCCGGTGACCTTGATTTTCTTCATCGCAAACGCCTCGCGCAGGAACTGGAGCATGTATCAGGGAGAGCACGCCAGCATGGCATGATGATCCCGGTGCGGCCTGTTAGCGCACGCGCGCGCCCATGGAAAGCACGGCTTTAGACCAAATCCCAAGACAATACCGCATATGCGAAATACGCGCGGCCAGGTCAGCTCGAAATGGCTTTTTTCACTGTCTCGGCAAGATCCTTGAGATTGAACGGTTTGGAAATGAAGCCAAACTGTTCATCAGGATCGAGACTCTTCTCAAAAGCGTCTTCCGCATGGCCGGACATGAAGATGACCTTCGCCTCCGGCCGCACCTTGCGCAGCTCGCGCAACATGCTGGGACCGTCCATTTCCGGCATGACAACATCAGACAGCACCAGATCGATCCGGCCCTCATGGGCCTGTGCGACCTCAAGCCCGTGCGCGCCATTGGTGGCGACCAGCACTTTATAGCCACGCTGCATCAACGCCCGCTCGGCAAACCGGCGCACAGCCTCCTCATCCTCCACCAGAAGAATGGTGCCCTGCCCTGTCAGGTCAGCCTGTTTGGGCTTGGCAGCATCCGGCGGCGGCGGCGCCTCGGCTTCTTCCTCAGCCGGATCAGCCTTTGGCAGATAAATCCGGAACGTCGTGCCCTCACCAACCTCGGAATCGCAATAGATGAAGCCGCCCGTCTGCTTGATGATGCCGTAGACGGTTGAAAGGCCCAGACCGGTACCTTTGCCTACTTCCTTCGTGGTAAAGAACGGATCGAAAATTTTCTCCAGCACGTCGGCTGTGATGCCTGTGCCGGTGTCCTTCACCTCCAGGAGCACATAATCGCCCGGTGGCATGCCGGTCGTATTGGCGGCAACCGCATCCTGCACTGTTACATTGCTGGTACGGATGGCGAGCTTGCCACCATGGGGCATGGCATCACGCGCATTGACGGCGAGATTCACCACCACCTGCTCAAACTGGTTCACATCGGCCTTGACCGGCCAGAGATCGCGGCCATGGCGCAGGTCAAGTTCGACCCGCTCACCAAGCAGGCGTTTGAGCATGATCGTGAGATCGGCGAGGGCATCGCCCATGGCGATCACGCGCGGCCGCAGGGTCTGCCGCCGCGAGAAAGCCAAAAGCTGCCGCACCAGCCCGGCCGCGCGGTTGGCATTCTGCTTGATCTGCATGATGTCCGGGAAAGACGGGTCAGTCGCGCGGTGATTGGCCAGCAGGAGGTCGGAATAACCGATGATCGCCTGCAGGACATTGTTGAAGTCGTGGGCAATGCCGCCGGCCAGCTGGCCCAGCGCCTGCATCTTCTGCGCCTGCGCGAATTTCTGCTCAAGCGTGCGCTGTTCTGTCGTTTCAAGCGCATAAACCACAGCCGCTTCCGGCTGCCCGCCATCGCCCTCATCACCACGATTGATAAAAAAGCGTGCTGTGCGCGAACCGTCACCCGCCAGCGTCAGATCAAGCGGTGTCACTTCGGCTGAACCGTCTGCGGCAGATTGGATCGCCGCCACCAGCGCATCCCGATCCCTGTCAGCCACCGCATCGCGGACGGACTGGCTGGCTCCGCCGCGGGCCGCCGCCATCATACGCGCATAGGCAGCGTTGTGCCGTGTGACCGATCCATCGCGCGCCACAGACGCAATGGCCATCGGTGTAGCATTGAAGAAGCGGGCAAACCGCACATCGGCAGCACGCTGCCCATCGGCACTGCCGGTCTCCGCGCCCGGCGTCTGGTTGAGAATGATGGTGCGTGACGCGCCCGGCTGGCCGTCACTGCCATAGGCAACCGTATGCAGCACACGCACCGGCAATGGCCGCCCATTGCGCTTTTTCAATTCCAGATCGAGTGTGGATTCAGAAACATCACCGGCATGGCCGGCGGCACCATAGAGCAGCGCGCCATTGGCACCGGTAAACAGATCATCCACCGCCATCTTGCCTGGCGCGAAACTGGCCAGATCCTGATCCAGCCATCCCGCCAGCGTCGCATTGATATGCGCCACCCGCCCATCCGGCTCAATTGACAAAAAACCCACCGGCGCGTGGTCAAGGTAATCAATCGCGGTTTGCAAGACCTGGAAGAAATTCTCGTGCCGCTCCCGGTCATGGGTCACATCAGAAATTTTCCACAGGGTTGCTTCGCTGCCTGATGAACGCGGCAATGGCCGCACGCGCACGCGGTACCACGCAGCCTCGCCATCAGCCGCACCGGGAACGGCAACGCGCATTTCCTCGTCGGCAATTTTGCCTTCCCGCGCCGCCTGCGCCAGGCGGTACACCGCTTCGGACACCTCAGCCGTGCCCGTAAACAGGCGCTCCACCGGTACAAGTGTCGAGAATGATGTGGCACCGGCCAGCCGGGCATAGGCTTCATTCGCGTAGAGGATACGCCCGCCATGATCGACCACGACGGTCGCTTCCGGCGCGCTGTCGGCAATGGCCTTGCTCAGATCATTACGTTGGCCACGCCCCGCCAATTGAAAAAAGCCAATGGCAAATCCGAACAGGGCCACAATGCCAGTCACTGCCAGCAGGGAGAGCCCTGCCACAATCAGCACGCGCACATGCTCTGTAGCGAGAAAAGCTGCCGCAACAGCCACACCGACAAACAGCCCCGCAATCAGCATGAGCATGAGAAAGCTGCCGCCCCGTTCGGGGCGTTCAAGGGACGTGACAGGAGGGGGGGACGCCATCGCCTCGATTCGCAAGCCTTTGATTATTCGCAATCCCGTTATGACGCCCGGCGCTTCAGGCGCAAGACGTAGCCGATCAGCTCGGCCACTGCTTTGTAGTGCTCCACCGGGATTTCTTCATCAATCGCCACTTTCGCATGGAGCGCGCGGGCAAGCGGCGGGTTCTGAATGACGGTCACGCCATTCTCGCGCGCAATATCACGGATGCGCAAGGCCAGAGAATCAACCCCTTTGGCCACGCAGATGGGGGCGCCCATGCCCTTCTCATATTTGAGCGCGACCGCGAAGTGGGTCGGGTTCATCACCACCACCGTCGCCTGCGGCACGGCTGCCATCATGCGCTTTTTCATACGCTCATGGGCAATCTGCTTGCGCTTCTGCTTGATCTCGGGTGTTCCCTCCTGCTCCTTGTATTCCTGCTTCAGCTCTTCTTTCGTCATGCGCAGGCGCTTGTGCCAGGTCACACGCTGATAAAGATAGTCGCCGCCCGCCAGAAACGCGAAGACGGCCATCACCGTGCCGATCAGCTTCAGGGCCAGCGTCTGCATTGCCGGCATGATCTGGACCACATCCATGCGCGCCAGCGCGTCGGCCCGGTCGCGCTCGCTGTCGAGCACCACCCAGACCGCAACGCCGACAATGGCGAGCTTGAACAAACCTTTGAGAAACTGGACGAATGCCTGCTTGCCAAACACGCGCTTGAAACCGGCAAGCGGCGAAATGCGGTCGCCTTTCGGCGTCAGCGGTTCGGTCGTCCACAAGGGCTGATGCTGCACCATGCCGCCGGCCATGCCGAATATCGTCATGATCACGAAGGGCAGTGCGACAGCAGCCAGCGTTGCGAATAGAACGGTTTGCAGCGCATAGCGTATGCCACCGGCATCGCTGGGAATTTGATGCATGTTGCCGAGAAACGGCTTCATCGCGAACAGGACTTCGCGGGCTGAGGATGCGCCAAACATCATCATGGCCAAGGCCAGCCCGCCAAACACAAACAATGTGTTGATTTCCTGACTTTTGGCAACGTCGCCCTTCTTGATCGCATCCTCGATGCGCCGTTGCGTCGGCTCTTCTGTTTTGTCCTCGTGATCCTGCCCCTCAGCCATAGATCACCATGGCAAGGGCAAGAGCAAGGGCAAGAGCAAGGGCAAGGGCGTTGGCGAGCGCCTTCAACGCCCGTTGAGCACAGCCAGAAAGCCCTGCAATTCTGCAATATATTGCGTCATGATCACGCCAATCGTCGCCATCAGCATCAGCATGCCGAGCAGGACGGAGGCTGGCATGGCGAGGAAAAACACCTGCAAGGACGGCATCAGCCGCGACAGCAGCCCCAGGCCAAAATTGAAAACGATCGCGAACACCGCAAAGGGCGCGGCGATTTTGACCGCCAGCGCAAACCCTGTCGCCATGGTTTTCATGGCCAGCGTCAGCGTATCGGATGTCGGCGGCAGAACACCGGGCGGCAGATTGATATAGCTTGCGCCGATGGCGGAAATGGCGAGATGGTGCAGGTCTGTGGTGAACACCAGCACAGCACCCATCATCACCAGCAAATTGGAAATGGATGCGCCCTGCGTCCCGGCAGTCGGATCGACCGTTTGCGCAAAGGACAGGCCGAGATCCTGCGCGATCACCGCGCCCGCCGTTTGCAGTGACGTCACAATCAGCCGCGTGATCAGCCCCAGCATCAGGCCGATAGCGATTTCGATGAACAGGATGCGGATCGTGTCCGGTCCGGCTGTCTTGATCATCGGCGAGGCG
Source organism: Beijerinckiaceae bacterium (assembly GCA_051646285.1). Classification (GTDB taxonomy): domain Bacteria; phylum Pseudomonadota; class Alphaproteobacteria; order Rhizobiales; family Beijerinckiaceae; genus Terrirubrum. The sequence goes on along the minus strand of JBOFCU010000142.1, from coordinate 11,357 downwards.
AAGGGCAGAAAAACCAGCGTCAGCAGCAGCGCGACCGAAAGCCGCACGCGTCCCGGTACAAACCGTTCGCCCAAGCCTGGAAACAGCATCACAAGTGTTCCCACCCGCGCGAAGACGAGCAGAAATGCGGCTGACCATTCCGGCAACAGCGTCATGCGGCTGAACACTTTCCTCAGGTCTGCCGCGCATTGCCATGCCGGACATCATTATCCGCCACTGACGATTCGCGCCGCCATCCGTGCCATATAGCCTGACATGGCATCGCCCATGAAGGGCATGGCGATCAGTGACGCGACAGCCAGCGCAACAATTTTCGGCACGAAGACGAGTGTCTGTTCCTGAATCTGGGTCAGCGCCTGCAAAAGAGAAATGACGACACCGACAAGCAGCGCCACAATCATCAACGGCCCGCCCACTTTCAGAAATGTCACAAGCCCGTCACGGGTGACCTCGATGACTTCAGCGCCATTCATGCAACAAACCTTCTGATTTTCCGGGCCGCATCCTGCGGTGTAAACTGCGCAACGAAAGCCAGCGCCTTAAATTGGCATCCGCATGATTTCTTCATAGGCAGCAATCACGCGGTCACGCACAGCCACAAGCGTTTCAATGGCCGCTTCGCTTTCCGTCACCGCTGTCACGACATCGACAAGATTGGCTTTGCCCTGCACGGCCTGCATCGATGCAGCATCGCCTTTCTTGGCGGAATCCAGCGTTGATTTCAGCACATTCTGCAACGCATCACCAAATGCGCCAGGCTGAGAACCTGTTGCGGCAGAGGCGGTTTTGAGCAAACTTGCCCCCGCCCCACCCGCCTGTGAAGCATATGCGCCAGCAGCAAATGCGGAAGTTACCATGACGACAATTCCTGTTTAATCATGCCCGCAACAGATCGAGCGTGCGCTGAAGCATCCGGCGTGTAGCGCCAATCACATTCAAATTGGCCTCGTAGGAGCGCTGTGCCTCGCGCATATCCATCATCTCGATGGTCGTCTCAACATTCGGCAACCGCACCTCGCCCGACACCGGATTGGCGGCCGGATGCGACGGATCGAATTTCGTGCGGAATTGCCGCTGGTCGCGCGCCACCTTGCCAATCTGCACGGTCTGCGCTTCCAGTTCACGGTCAAAGCGCTTGTCGAATGTCACGATCTTGCGGCGATAAGGTTCGACACCGGGCTTGTCTGCGGTGGAATCCGCGTTGGCGACATTTTCAGAAATAATCCGCATCCGTGCCGATTGTGCCCGCAGGCCGGAGGCCGCAACGGAAATGGTTTTGAGAAAGTCCATGCTCTATCCCCTGCCCGCTCAGCGCTTGCCGACAGCGGTGCGCAACATGCCGAGACTCTTCGCATAGAGTGAAGTCGCAGCCTGATAATCGGTCTGGTTGGCGGCAACCTTGAGCATTTCTTCCTCAAGGTTCACGGCGTTGCCGGAGCCGGTGGTTTCAAAGCGCCAGCCATTGCGGGAATCACTGCCCCCGCTCGCGCCGCCCAGCACACTGATATGGCCAGGTGACGTTACGGTCATTGGCAAGTTACCGCCTGCCCCCGCTGATGCGCCAAGCGCCGCAGCGAAGCTCGGCTGGCGCAAATCTTTCGGCTTGTAGCCCGGCATGTCCGCATTGGTGACATTTTCTGCCAGCAGCTTCTGGCGCGACTGATGCCACTGCATCCGCGTCTTCAGCATGGCAAACAAAGGCAGATCAGATATCGACATGGCCCGCCTCCCGGCGCGATCAAACTCACGGGCGCGTTTCTGGCACCCCGGCAATTTTTGCCGGGTGTATGGTTAATGAACAGTTACGGGCAGCATTTTTCTGCTGTTCCGAAATGATCCATCGCTTTTTAAGGGGATAGATTAACCAATTATTCACCATGAATTGCGTTCCGTCGGTAAAACCGTGATAAGCGGTCACGATTGTCAGCGCCTGACCGGAGGGGTTGGTGGGAAAGCTGTTTGGTGAAAACGTGTCGGCCTATGTCCAGTATGCGGTCGCTTTTGTAACGATCCTCATTCTGCTGCTGTTGCTGGCCTATGTCCTGCGACTGATCACGCGCCGCCGCCTGGGTGGCGCTGTCGCCCGTGGCCGTGCGCCGCGTCTGGGTGTGGTTGAGGTTTTTGACCTCGACCGCCAGCGCCAGCTTGTGCTGCTGCGCCGCGACAATGTCGAGCATCTCGTGATGATCGGCGGGCCTAATGATGTGGTGGTGGAAACCGCCTTCATGCGTACGGGTGCGGCCCGCGTGTCCGTGCCGCAGATCGATCCTGACCGTCTTGAAGAGGATATGCAGGCACGGCTGGAAGCGCCGGAGCCGGCATCCACCCGGCCTGTGATCGGCGAGCCAATGACGCGCCAGCCCATGCCGTTGCCTGAACCGGCACGCCAGGCACCTCCTGCACCTGTGGTGGCCCCGCCTCTGGCTGCCCCTGCCGCAATGCAGAGCTATGCCCCGGCAATTCCTGCCCCCGCTACAGAACAGCCGCGCACATTGGCCCCCGCTGCTCCGCCAAAGCCAGCTTACGTAGCCCCGGCCTATACACCGCCACCATTGGCACCACAGCCACCCGCTGTTGCTGCCCCGCCGCCTAAACCGGCGTACACACCACCACCGCAGCCCATCGCACCGCCTGTTACAGCCGCGCAGCCCGCTGCACAGCCCGCCCCTCCCGTTGCCGAGATGGCGCCTGCTGCGCCGCCGGTGCGCGAAAAAAACTCCTTCGCCTCCCGTCTCGAGGAAGCGATGAAACGGCCATTTTCCAGTGCGCCAGCCAGCACTCCTGCGGCTCCGGTGCCAAGCGCGCCGCGCCCGTCCGAGCCAGTTTCCACGCCAACCGCTTCCACGCCCACACCGGTGCAGCCACCATCACAGCCTGCGCCGCCAATCGCACAGGCTCCCTCAGTGCAGCCGCCATTCAACAAGCCAGCAGCAGAGCCAGCGCCGCCGAAGCCCGTGATCCAGCCAGAGCCCGTGGGCACACCAGCGTCAGCACAGCCGCCAGCAGCGCAGACGCAAACCGCCCCCCCGCAGGTTCAGGCAGCGAGTCACGCGCAACAAAGCCAGACCGCACCATCCAAGCCATCCGCCGCCGATCCATTCGATCTCGGCGCGCTGGAGGATGAAATGGCAAAATTGCTTGGCCGCGCGCCAACAAAAAAATAAAGCTGCCTATATCTCAAGAACCGCGCGCTTCGCCGTGCGCGGTCACTTTGCCTGCCTTGCAAGCCGCCTTACCCTCCCCACCGAGGGAATCAGATGACGGCTTCGGCGCGGCACAATCTTAAACGGCTTATTGCGGCAGGCATTGCCATCAGCGGCTTCTTCACCGCCGTAGGCCTTGCGTCGGCGCAAACCCTGTCGCTCGATCTCGGCCAGGGCGGTGGCGTCACCGAGCGGGCGCTTCAGCTCATCACGCTCATCACGCTGCTATCCCTTGCGCCATCCGTGCTGGTGATGGTGACATCATTCACCCGGCTCGTGGTGGTTTTATCACTTCTGCGCTCTGCGATAGGCACGCAAACGGCACCACCCAACACAGTCATGATTGCGCTGGCGATATTTTTGACCGCCTTCATCATGCAGCCGACATTCACCGAGGCTTATACAAATGCCGTGCGGCCTGCCCTTGATGGCCAGATCACACTGGAGCAGGCATTTGAACGGGGCGCGGTACCGTTCAAAACCTTCATGGTGAAGCATGTGCGCGAGAAGGATCTAGCCCTGTTTCTGGATCTGTCCCGCGAAACGCGCCCGGCCACGATGGATGATCTCAAGCTCACGACGATTATTCCAGCCTTCATGATCTCCGAATTGCGGCGCGCTTTTGAAATCGGCTTTTTGCTGTTTCTGCCATTTCTCGTGATTGATCTTGTCGTGGCGTCCATCCTCATGTCAGCCGGCATGATGATGGTGCCGCCTGTCACTGTGGCGTTGCCGTTCAAGCTGATTTTTTTCGTGCTCGTCGATGGCTGGAATCTTGTCGCCGGCTCGCTTGTCAAAAGCTACGGCGGATAGAACAGTATCGCCGGGATGATTTATCCCTGCTGCCCCGCCCCTTGCGCCGTCGCTTGTGATCCCGGCCGCGCCGGGATGGGCTCGGGTTTAGGGGCCTGTTCGGCTACAGGAGGCGGCGGTGTTTTTTCCCGCTGCGGCATGGTCATCGGAATATCCGGATAGCGTTTGCGGTATTCGCTGAGGAATTCCGCCAGCGTATCTGCCCGCGCCACCGTGCGGGCGAGTTCGCGGAATTCCCGCGCCCGTGATGCGGCAGGAGATGTGATCAGCTGAAAGGCCCGCGCATCACTGCTATTGGCCATCAACGCGCTGTATTTTCCGCGCAGCCGGTCCATGGATAATGTTTCTTCAGCCAGCGCATAAGCAATGGCGGCCCGCACAATATCGGCCCGCTCTGCATCGGATAACTCGTCGCGCGATTTCCAGCGCTCGCCCAGTATGCGCTCATAGGTTTCACCCGCAGCACGCCAGCGGCGTCCCTGCCACTGAATATCGGCGGTCAGTCTGTCAACATCAGGCCCAGTCTCCGCGCCGGCAATGTCGAGCGCCAGATCCGTGCGCGACAAATCCGACAAGGCACGCGCCTCCAGCAGAGCGCGCGCCCGCTTGATGTGATAGGGCAACTCCGGCAAGCGCGTGCTGCGCAACGCCTGCACCGCAGCCGCTGGCTTGCGATCCATCAAATAAATGATCGCCAGACGCGCCGCAACCGTCGCCCGTTGCGCGCCTTTGAGCCGGCTGTCAATTTGGTGTTGCAGCAGCATGGCCGCATTATCGAGCAAATCCAGAGCCACCAGCCGCTCCGCCAGCTGGCGCACGATTTCATCACCCCGCCGGCCCGGCGGTGTCAGTTCCTTGAAATCATAAAACAGCGCCAGGGCCTGCACCCGGTCGATGCTGTCACCCTTGCCTTCAAGAAAAACGCTCTCGAAAAGCCGTGCGGCCTCATCATGCAGAGAGCGTATTTTCTCGTTGTTGGGATAAACTTCATTGGCACGCCGCGCCATCCCAAACGCATCCCGCCAGCGATTGTCTTCTGCGTAAAAACGTCCGAGCGCCGCCATCGTTTCCGCTTCAACAGCGCCGTCACCACGCCAGATTGCGGAAACCGTTTCGAGCCTCACGATCGCATCTTCGCGTGAAATAGCCTTGTCCTGCAATCCAAGCAGTGCCCCACGCATGCCAGCTTCGGCTGCCGCAGGCCGATGCTGGCTGTCATAAATACGCGTATAGGCATTCATCGCATCGTCAATACGCCCCTGCCCTTCGTCAACACGGGCGCGCAACAAGGCCACATCATTCACATTGGCAAATTCGCGATCCATTTTTTCAACGGATTCAATTTCATTTGTTGCAGTACCATAATCGCGCACTTCAACAGCGGCGCGTGCCCACAGCAATCGCATGGGCGCCTGCAACGCTTCCGGATAAGCCTCAAGCGCCCCCTCGCCAGAGCGAAATCCCGCAAGCGCCCGCGGCCAATTGCGCTCGCGCGCATCAAGCACCGCACGCCACAGCATAGCCTCAGGATCGTCCCGCACAACATCATCCTGCATCAACTTGCGCGCATCATCACCGCGCTGCATCTGCACAGCAGACGCGATGCGCATGATAGCAAGATTGCGATCCCGCGCCGCAGCCGGATCGGTAAAAACAATGGATTCAAAAGCGCCGCGCGCTTCGGCAAATAATCCATTGGTAAAATACATTTTGCCAAGCGCGTAACGGAATTGATTGCGGCGCCCGCGCGGCGCATCAGCCGCCTGATGCTGCAAGGCACGCATACGCTCACGTGGCACACCTGCTTTATCCTGCGTCCATTGTACCCGGTCAAAAACGACGGGCTGCGCAATACCGCCAGAATCAGCAGCAACCCTTTCAGCCCGCGGCGTCACAGACAGGCCGTTGCCACGCTCGATGGTCACATCATCGACGCCAGCCAGCACGCTGATGTCATCGGCCTGAGCCACAACGGCGACACCATGGGCTGTGGCAGCCAATTCAAATTCGGGAAAGCGATAAGGTTTGGCGACACTGCGCAACGGCGCAAGAGCAGTTGCCACTGCAATGCGTTCGCCCGTTTCCGGATCCTCGATCCAGTGCACCATCGAAGCCCGCTGCAACGGCAGCGTCACAACCGTGCGGCCATTGTCATCAATCATGCGCGACGGTGCAATCGGCTCACTCGCGGCAGATAGTTTTTCACCGATTGTCAAAATCCAGCTGTCGCCATCAGCAGCAAGCCGCGCAAGCTTCTGCTCAGGAAATGCAATGCGGACCAATTGCGCCCGCGCCATGGGATCAGCTGCCAGCGTGCCGCCAATGGCTGACAATTCACTGTGCGCGGCCGATATGACCAAGGGCTGCTGCGTTTCAAACAACGCCGTGACAATACCATTGCGCACAAAAAGCGCGGCTGGAATTTTACTGCCAAATTTGAACGCCAGCCGGACGGTATCCCCATCGCGCGAAATTTTTGGCACGACAGGTTGTGAAGAAATCTCCTGCGCCACAGCAACTTCCTGCACTTTTACAGGTGCTGCAGCCATTGGCGGAGCCACTGCTGCTTTTGCATCAGCCGGATTTGCAGCGGCCTTGCTCGCTTCACGCAAAGGCTGCTTTGGCACGGCCGGAACATCAGGGTTGGGTGCCTCTGGCGAGGGGCGTGCTGCCTTTGCATCCGGATTTACAAGATCCACAACAAAGGTATCATCCTCGCGGAAGGTATGCGCATCAACATTATCATTGAGAACGACACGCACAACAGATGTGCCGGATGCAATCTGATTTTCAACGCTTTTGACGGCATCACCAAGCTCGATGCGCAACCGGGCCACATCGACCTTCAACGCTGCGTCGAAAATCAATTCCAGACTCTCACCGTCCTTTTTATGCTTGACGGGAACAATCGCCGGCATTTCAAAAACCATGCGCGTGAAAGTCGGCATCCGTCCAACGCGCACAGGCATGGCGCGTGTTTCTTCCGCCAGCCGTTTGCGCTCTGATTTTTTCAGCGCTTCTTCCGCCTCACGCGCACGCCGTGCCAGCTCATCCACCACATCCTGCGGCAGGCCAGGCGGCTGCCCTTTCCAGTTGTCCGGCAGCAAATCAATGAATACACGCTCACCTGCTTCCTTGAGATGCGGCCGTAAATTGCGGCCAAGGGCAAACCGCAAGGCCTTGCCATCAGGGTCACGGCGCGCAGCTCCGATATAGTTCGGCAATTCGCCCGGCAGTTTTTCCGGATCAATGGTGACAGGCGACTGAAATGTCACGATCAGCACCCCGGACGTCACGGAGGTCTGAACGGTAGGCATATCCTGCAATGTCAGGATCATGCGGCCATAGCCGCTCATTTCCATGCCGCGTACGGTGCCCTTGTTTTGCGCAAGCACAGCCCCGGCCTGAAAACAGACCGCAACGCAAACACATACGGCTATCAAAGCCGCTTGAACGCAACGCCACTTCATACGCATCACACAACACAATCACGCCGCAACAGGGCACTTCCACTCATCATGCCAGCCTATGGTGAAGGAGGAATTAAGCGCAACTGCGCCTGATTCATGCTACCAAGCCGGAATTTTACGGTCTGTTAAGATATTCCAGCGGTCAGGCGGCACGGCGCGGGTGCTCATCAACAGATTGCAGCTTTGTCAGGCCGTTGATCGTCGCCGCATTTTCTTTCGGCACACACAGCATGTTCAAGCAACCAGCACTGCCGAATATATTGTCTTTCCGTCCGCGGAAATTGGCCGGATTGAAACAGGAAGCCATATGCCACCACGCATCATAGCCCAGATCGAACAATGCGCCCACCAATGCCGGTGACAAATCCGCAAATTCATTTTCCACATACAGAACAGGCCTGAAACGCTCGATGGACTTTTGCGCCCCGCGCAAGACATCAATTTCCATACCTTCAACGTCAATCTTCATCAATTTCAGGCGGTCATGGTCAAAGACATCGTCGAAGCGCACGAGCGGCACGCGCCGCACCATCACTTGCGACTGCTGTGCACGCATTTCAGCAGCCATGCTGCTCAAATCGGCCAGTTTGAGTGCGCCATAGTTGAATTCTTTCTGATAGCCGATTTCGGGAATATCAACACTCCCCGCTTCCGCACTGCAACCCGCATGAAACAGTCTGGCATTGGTTGCACCGGTCAAGACTGTATTGGCTGCCAGCAGTTGAAAAATACGCGGCTGCGGCTCAAAGGAATAAACGCACCCCTCTGCACCCACTTTCAGGGCCATGGGTATAGTGATGGAACCAACATTGGCGCCGATATCTGCGACAACATCACCTGGGCGCAATGCCTGCGCCATCACGTCAAATTCCTGCTCGGTCCATTCGCCATATTCGATCAGCGACCGCCCGATATAATTGTCATGGCTGAGCACGACCATCTGGCCGTGGCGGGTATCCGTGATCGTGAAAAGGTCGGACATGATCGCTCCTGCAATGCAGCGCTACCATGCCGCGCGAATGTTCCGTTCTGGTTAACAGTCCGTTGGCAGTTTTCATGTTTGATTGCGCGCAGGCCGGTTGTAGGCCCACGAGGACATCACATGCGCGCTTGCGGATCATGCTCACTGTGCTGCAAACTGGAGCCAGTCGAAACCCTGTCGAAAGCGGCAGGCAAATGGTGCCGCTTTTGCAAGCCGGGTGCAGGCGCATGCTCAACCTACGCCTTGCGCCCAAAACAGTGCCGCGACTTTTCCTGCCTGTGGCAGATGGATGAGCGGCTTGGTGCGGAATGGAAACCGGATGTCGCCAAATTTTACCTGACGCACGAATATGACAGCCGTTGCCTGACAGTGAATATCGATGCAGCACAGCCCAACGCCTGGAAGCGTGAGCCCTATTATTCCATTTTGAAGACATTGGCCGTGGAGCAGATGTCGGCTGGCAAGGTCATCATGATTGTCGATGACAAACGGCGCTGGCTGATGATGACGGATGATGAGCCGCTACTGGGCGCGCGCCATGAGCGCTTTGATTGGACGATCACACAATCCCAGCACAACGGGCAGCCCCACTTTGATGTATCCATCACGCGGCTGGGCAACACGCGGGCAGCATAAATTTGGCTCGCCTGCCGCAGGACTCTGCGGCACTTTATACTTTCCCTGTGCGCAGCAAGTCGAGATATTTGCCCTTGTAAACATGCTGGCCGATATGGCCAATATCCTGATCGACAAGCGCCCATATCTCACCGCCGCATTGATCACGCCAGCGCTGGCAGAACGACAAATCTTCTGATAGAAGCGCATCAACGCCGGGATCAAAAATCTGCTCGAAGAAATTATAGAGCCGGTCATTGCCAAGAAAATCACGCCCGCCTGCAACGGTGCGTGCCGCGACAGCGCCTTTGTCAATCATGGTCAGCAGCACATCACGGCGAATGAGGGTGACAGCCATGCCAATGCCACCGACCGGGCACAAACCGTCACGGATTTCGATGCGCCGGTCAGGCAGCATTTTTGTGACGAATTCAAGCGATTCAGCCATGGCAATGTCGTGCGGCTTGCCCTCTTTGGCCGCAGCATAGAACTTCTCGTAATTGAAGGTGCGCTTTGGGCAGATGCAGCCGATGAGCGGTTTATCCGCTCGCAGCATGGATAAAATCGCATCTGGCGTGAAGGTCATGTCATCATCGATGAACAGCAGGTGCGAAAAATCGCTGCGCTGCGCTACCAAGGTCGCCATCGTGCTGCGGGAGTAAATCAGATCAGCCGCCTCTATGCAGACGAAGCGTGAGCCAATGCCGGATTCACGCAGCACCTCGACAAGTGCCATGAGGCTGCCCACCGTGCCGCCGGCAATCTGCCCACGCCCGCTTGGCATTCCGATCAGAAGATTGAGGCCGCTCATTCTTGCTCACCCATTTTGAATCTGCCTCATATGTATCGCAAGGAAGACTCAAAACCGTAAACAAAAAAATGCCGGGCTTGTGGCCCGGCATTTCCGTTACGAAGTCTGCAGGACTTAGAACAGACGCAGGATGGCCTGATCTGAACGCGAGGCCATGGACATCGACGTCACAGACATCTGCTGGCGGGTCTGGAGCGAAAGCAGGTTTGCACCTTCTTCGTTCATGTCGGCGGCGACAAGCGAGTCAGCACCTTCATCCAGCAGTTTCACATAATCCATCGTATAGGCATCACGCGCCTTGATGATGTTGGCGTTGGCCGACAGCGTCGAGTTGAGCGCATTCACGTTGGAAATCGCGGCCTTCAATGCCTCGACACCGTTCTTGATTTCCACATCCGACTGCATGTTCCGTTCGCCGGTCGCGATGGACGCATCGAACGAAGAACCAGTCGCCACAGAACCCTTCATATAATCCTTGGTCATGCCGAGGAACGAAGAGTTGACCGAGGTGCCCTGCGTGCGCAGCGAGGTGGTGTTGTCCGCATTAAAATATGTGGTCAACGCATCGCCGGTCAGCAGGTTCGTGCCATTGTACGAAGCATCCTTCGACAATTGCACGATCTGGTCGAGCGTTGTGGACAGTGCTGTCATTGCCGCATCGCGTGTGGCATTGACGGTACCGAAAGCTCGCACCGAGTTGGTTGTGGAGGTCGCATCAATTGCACCGCCGGAGATACCCGTGAAGTTGAAGACCTGCTTCAAATCCTGGGTGGTGCCGACGTTGGTCAGGTTCATTTGCAAGCCAACGGAGTTTGCTGCACCCGAAGCCATCGTGGTCGAAGAATTGGTTTCGATCTGTTCGATGACAAGGTTGCCGCTCGTGCCGGAAGACAGCGAAGCGCGGACGCGCGGTGCCTGGCCGACCGGGTTGAGCGTGGCAGAACCATTGATCTGGTCCATGATATACTGAGCGGTCACAGTGGCAGAAAGCGTGATCGTCAGCGTGCCGGTCGAGCCTGCGCCACCGGAGCCGTTGTACGTGGAGATGACAATCGCATCACCCGTATCGAACTGCGTGGTTGTGCCAACAGCGGCCGACACAACATCCGAAGCCGAGTTGAACGACATGGCCGAGGTGGCCTTGGCGATTGTTCCGGTGGATGCCTGCGCGTTACGAAGCTGGCCCTGGGCGGACTCCAGCAAAGACTTCATCTGGCCAAGGTTCTTCGACGCTGTTTCAATCGTCTTCAGACCCATGGAAATGTTGTCACGGACAGTCGAGAAAGCCTTGGCGCGATCGGCCAGACCCTGTGACTGGAAGTAGTTGGCCGCACCGTCGAGCGCAGAATTGATTTTCTTGCCCGTGGCGAGACGCGTGTTGGCGGTGTTGATCTTCTGATCAAGGTCCGACATTGAAGAAAGCGCATAGCACATGCCGGACGAAAGTGTGATGCCACCGAGTG
>JBOFCU010000141.1:0-8327 GCA_051646285.1 Beijerinckiaceae bacterium | reverse complement strand
CCTTGCCATTGCTGCGGCGGTAGCCCTGAAAGGTGGCCTGCTGGGCAACAGCAAGAATATCTTCCGCCTTCGCTTCCTGCGCGAAGCGATAATCGCGCCCGAAGGCACCATGCACGTCATCCATGCCGCAATTGTGTTCATGGATCCATTGGCCGGGCTGGATGGCTGACTTGGCGAAGCCGATGATCTGGCCGAATTTGCGCACGGGCGCTCCAGCCGCAATCGGGCTTGAGGCCATCTTGTGGCCGCGCGGCACACGCTCGCTGGCGGTGACCTGTTCGATGCGCGCACCGGGCTGAAACGGATCAACGGAGACGACAACATTGTCGGTGGGCGCAAGGCGCACGAAGCGCGGCAGAAGCTGGGAATCCACTGGGGCATCCATAAGAGAGCGTTCCAACTGATTTTATCGTGCAACAGCGGCAGCGGCGGCACATTGGTGACTTTCCAACGGCTAACACCCTGTGCGATGGTTGGCAAAATCAAACAGGGAATAGCTGCTATGGGTACTGGTCTTGTTCTGCTGCTTCTGCTCGTGGGTGCCGTGCTGTGGGCCATCGGGCTTTATAACGGGTTGGTGGCGCGGCGGCAGCGGGTCAATCAGGCCTTTGCCGACATCGATGTGCAGATGAAGCAGCGGCACGATCTCATCCCCAATCTTGTCGAGACGGTGAAGGGCTATGCGGCCCATGAAAAGGGCACGCTCGAGGCGGTCATTCAGGCCCGCAATGCCGCGCTGACGGCGCCGCAGGGCACAGCCCAGCAGGCGCAGGCCGAAGGGGCGCTTGGTGCCGCCGTGGGCCGGCTGCTCGCCCTGTCCGAGGCGTATCCCGACCTCAAGGCCAATGCCAATTTCCAGCAGTTGCAAACGGAATTGACGGATATTGAAAACAAGCTCGCTGCTGCGCGCCGCTTTTACAATAATTCCGTCGGCGAATATAATTCTGCGATCGAGAGTTTTCCGGCCGTGCTGCTGGCCCGCCAGTTCGGCTTCCAGCCCTCCACCTTCTTTGATGTGGGCGAAGACAATCGCAAGACGATGGACGCACCGCCGAGCGTGAAATTCTAGACCAGAAGCGCTGACCATGGCGGCCTTCGGGCTTTACACCCATATTCAGTCCAATCGCCGCCGGTCGGTGGTGCTGGTGATTGGATTGTGCGCCCTCATTCTTGTCATGGCCTTTGCGGCCAACCTTCTGGCCTCAGGGCTGTCGGGGCGTGGCACGCTGACATTCATGCTTGCGCAGGCCGGGCAGAATACACTGGTTTCAGCGCCGTTTGTCATTGGCGGTGTACTCATCTGGCTCGCCTTTGCGTGGAAGTTCCATCAGGCGCTGATCGACCGTGTCACCGACGGGCGCATCATCACACGCGAAGAAGCGCCGGAGCTTTACAACCTTCTGGAAAATCTGTGCATCTCGCGCGGCATCAGCATGCCGACCTTGCGCGTGGTGGAAAGCGAGGCGCTGAATGCGTTCGCCACTGGCCTCAATCCCAAGCAATATTCCATTGCAGTGACGCGCGGGCTGGTGGAATCGCTCAACACGCAGGAAATCGAGGCGGTTCTTGCCCATGAACTCACGCATATCCAGAATGGCGATGTGCGTGTCATGGTCATTGCCGGTGTGATTGCCGGGATCGTGACATTTTTTGGCGAACTGGTGTTCCGCGTCATCATGAACGGGCCGCGCTTTCGCATCGGCAGCAGCAGCAGCGAGGGCAGTGGTGATAAAAAAGGCGGCCCTGGTGCTGCGATGGCTGCCATTGCCATTGCTGGCCTGCTGGTGGCTGCGGCCTGGTTCCTGTCTCTGGCGCTGCGCTTTGCCCTGTCACGCTCGCGCGAATTTCTGGCTGATGCCGGTGCGGTGGAGCTGACCAAAAATCCCGATGCAATGATTTCTGCCCTGCTGAAAATATCGGGGCGGGCGGAAATTCCCCGCATACCGTCTGGTGTGATGGAAATGTGCATCGAAAATCACAAGGCCGGCATTGCCGATCTTTTCGCGACCCACCCACCGATTGAGGTGCGCATTCAGGCGCTCGTTGACCATGCGGGTGGCTACACGCCGCTGGAAACGCAATACCCCCCTGCACAAACGTCAGTTGAAGAAGCGCCGGCCGCGCCGTCATTTACCGCTGATGCGCAAAATGCCTTTGCGCCGGATACGCAGCCACGTGGGCCGTGGGGCCCGCGCGAGACTTGAATTGTTACAGCAGGAATGAACAGCAATGAAACTAGAGCTTCAGGCCACGCTGCCGCGTGATGGATTTTCAGGTGCGCTTGCAGGCCGCGTGTGGCGGCCTGATGTGCAGGGGCCTTCTGTTGTGGCGGTGCGCGCTGATGGCGTGTTCGACATTTCCAGCCATTTTCCGACCATGCGTGACTTGTGCGAAAGCACCGATCCGGCTGCCGCACTGCGTGCGGTGCAGGGCGAGCGGATTGGGGATGCAGCCACGCTTCTCGCCAACGCTCATGCAGATGTGGCGGGTCCGGGAAAACCGTTTTTTCTGGCACCGAATGATTTGCAGGCGATCAAGGCCGCGGGGGTGACTTTTGCCATCTCGACGCTGGAGCGCGTGATTGAGGAGCGGGCGCGCGGCGATCTCAATGCGGCGGCCGCGATCCGCATCGAGGTGGACAAGCTGATCGGCGGTGACCTCGCCACGCTCAAGCCGGGATCGGATGAGGCGGCAAAACTCAAGGCCTTGCTTGTCGAAAAGGGCTGGTGGAGCCAGTATCTTGAGGTTGCTATCGGGCCCGATGCCGAGATTTTCACCAAGACGCAGCCCATGGCTGCTGTTGGCACCGGCGCGCTGGCCGGGCTGCATCCGATTTCGACATGGAACAATCCGGAACCGGAGGTCGTGCTGGTTGTATCGTCGCGTGGTGCCATTGTCGGCGCGACGCTCGGCAATGATGTGAATTTGCGCGATGTCGAGGGTCGCTCGGCGCTGCTGTTGTCCAAGGCGAAGGATAACAATGCCTCCTGTGCCATCGGGCCGTTCATCCGGTTCTTCGATGCCGGTTTCTCGCTCGACACGGTCCGGACCATGACCGTGACGCTGAAGGTCGAGGGGCCAGACGGTTTTGTGCTCGAAGGGTCATCCAATATCGGCAAGATCAGCCGCGATCCCGCCAATCTGGCATCCCAGACACTCGGAGCAAATCACCAGTATCCGGATGGCTTCGTGCTTTTCCTCGGCACAATGTTTGCGCCGATTGAGGACCGGGATGCGCCGGGGAAGGGGTTCACGCACAAAATCGGTGATGTCGTTACCATCGCTGCGCCGGAGCTGGGTAGCCTCATCAACCGCATGGCCTACAGCCGCGATTGCCCGGCCTGGACATTCGGCACGAGTGCATTGATGCGCAATCTGGCAAAGCGCGGGCTGCTCACACCGGAAGGGTGAGTCCGCAGATTCAACATACGTATGCTGTTTTGAATGAAGCTGGCCTGTTTGACTTTCATCGAATGAGGCGGGAACCAAGCCTGTTGAGCCACGTTTTGCCTGCATCGAGCCGGAACGGTCCGGCTTCACGCAAACAAGGGTGGTTCACATGGGTTCGCTGGCAAAGGGTGGTCTGCTGTGGTTGTTGGGCGTGCCGATCATCGGCATCATCGGCCTGAAACTGCTGGGCATGATCTGAATTTGATGGCCTGATCAGCCATCATAACAGAAAAGCCGCAGAGTCATCTGCGGCTTTTTTTGTACGCTGCCGGGAACAGGCCTGCCAGTACATCCGTGGTCAGGTCTGCTCCAAATCGCGCAGAATGGGGTCGCGTTAGGCGACCAGCTGAAGCTGGCCAGCCGACGACTTGCCGGTGCGGCGGTCGCTCTCGAGGACGAAGCTAAGCTTCTGGCCTTCGCGCAGATCCATCAGATTGGCGCGTTCGACGGCGCTGATGTGTACGAACACATCCTTGGAGCCGTCATCCGGCTGAATAAAACCAAAGCCCTTTTGAGCGTTGAACCACTTCACGGTTCCGGTCTGCATAGTCGTCTTCCTTGTATAGGTTTTCGCAGCCCGTGCAGATGTGCGCGAGCCGTAGTCTTCGATTGTCTTGGAAGGGGAATTGATACGTCGGAGCTGCTCAAAAGCAGCGCAACGGCCAAAGTGCCGGCCAAAAGTCGATGCTCGTCATAGACCATACATTCGTGGCGAAAACAAGGAGCCTGTTCAATTTTGTTTAACGGCGTTCCCGTCACACATGATGCCGGTCGCACAGAATGTGCGTTCAGATGACGTTCTTTTCCAGCAAAGGCTGGTTGGCGGCGATCCGGTCAAACGCAAAATCCGACAGATCCAGCGAGCGGTATGTGCCATGCACGATCAGTTCAGCCAGGCCGCGCCCGACAGCGGGGGATTGTTGCAGGCCATGGCCGGAATACCCGTTGCAGAGATAAAAATTGTCCGCGTGCGGCGTCAGCCCGACAATGGCGTTGTGGTCAAAAATATTCAAGTCGTAATGGCCAGCCCAGGCACGGCCGGTTTTTACAGCCTCGAAAGCGGGAACGCGTGCGGCGAGTGCGGGCCACACCACATCATCCCACTCGGACCAGTTTACATCAAAATCACTGCCGGCATCGCCAGTATTTTCATCATCAGGAGAATATCCGCCAATAAATCCGTCTCCTTCCGGTCTGCACCAGACGCCGGATATATCAATCATCAGTGGCGCGCGCTCCATTTTCTCTTTGCAGGTGAAGGCAAAGACGCACCGTTTCTTGGCATAAACAGGAATATCAATACCGGCCATGGCGGCAACGGCGCGGCCGCCGGACGCACCGGCGCAATTGACAAACACATCGCCTGTGATGTGCGTGCCATCGGCCAATTGCACAGCCGTGATGCGCGTGCCGCTGCGGTCTAGCCCGGCAACCTTGCCTTCGCGATAAACAACGCCCAGAGCGCGGGCCTTGTTGCGGTAGGCCTGCAACAGGCCCCAGCCATCAAACCAGCCTTCACCGGTGCGGCCCCATGAGCCAAGTGCCAGATCATCAGTATCGATCCATGGAAAGCGGGTCTTGATCTCGTCGGGCTTCAGCAAAACAGTGTCGGCACCCATGCTGGTTTGCAGGGCGTTGTTGGCACGCAGCACATTCGCGCCAGTATCCGTTGCGAGATAGAGATAGCCATTTTCGCGCAGGCCAATGGCAGGCATTTCACCATTGACCGCCATGTGCGCGCCGATGGTGCGCATGAATGTGATGCCGTACAGCGATGCGGCGACATTCACCGCCGTCGAATATTGCTGGCGGATCGAGGCGGCGGACAAGGCGGTCGCTGAGCGGGCATAGGTCAAATCCTGCTCGATAACGGTGACGGTGCCGGCAAAGCCCGCATCCATCAACAAATGGCAAGCGGTGGAAGACCCCATGGCGGCACCGCCGATGATCACAACATGCATGAAAACCTGCGCCGGTTTGTTCACGTCAATACGCAGCCATATCGGGCGCGGCGCTGCTGCGCCAGCGGGTGCGGCATGCAGGCGCATGTGAATGCGCTGCACAGCCCGCAGCCTTGACCCGACCGCGTTGGTATGCCCCTCTCGCACCAGCAAAATGCGAGGAATCCACCATGGCCACGGCACTCAAATCCAAGGATCATTCCGCCCCGGCAGCTTACAAGTGGGATGACGCTTTCCTTCTGGAAGATCAGCTTTCGGAAGAGGAGCGGATGATCCGTGACATGGCACGCTCCTATGCGCAGGAAAAACTGCTGCCGCGTGTTTCCGAGGCCTATCTGACGGAAAGGGCCGCGCCGGAACTGTTCCCGGAAATGGGCGCGCTCGGCCTGCTTGGCGTGACTGTGCCGGAGGAATATGGCGGCGCTGGCGCTTCCTATGTGTCGTATGGGCTGGTGGCGCGTGAGGTAGAGCGGATTGATTCCGGCTATCGCTCGATGATGAGCGTGCAATCCTCTCTCGTGATGTATCCGATCTATGCTTATGGTGATGAGGCGCAGCGCAAGAAATACCTGCCGAAACTGGCGAGCGGCGAATATATCGGCTGCTTTGGCCTGACCGAGCCGGATGCCGGTTCCGACCCAGCCGGCATGAAAACGCGGGCAGAGAAAGTATCTGACGGCTATCGGCTGACAGGCGCGAAAATGTGGATTTCCAATTCGCCATTTGCTGATGTGTTTGTGATCTGGGCGAAATCAGCGGCGCATGACAACCAGATCCGCGGGTTCATTCTCGAAAAAGGCGTGAAGGGCCTGTCCGCGCCAAAAATTGGCGGTAAATTATCCCTGCGTGCCTCAACCACAGGTGAAGTGGTGATGGATGGCGTGGTGGTGCCGGAAAGTGCGTTGCTGCCGAATGTGTCGGGCCTGAAAGGGCCTTTCGGCTGCCTGAACCGCGCGCGGTACGGTATTTCCTGGGGCGCGATGGGCGCGGCGGAGGATTGTTTCCATCGGGCGCGGCAATACACGCTTGACCGCAAACAGTTCAACCGCCCGCTGGCCCAGACACAGCTGGTGCAGAAAAAGCTCGCGGACATGCAAACGGAAATCACGCTTGGCTTGCAAGCCTCGTTGCGTGTTGGCCGCCTGTTCGATGAAGGCCGCGTTGCGCCGGAAATGATTTCGCTGGTGAAGCGCAACAATTGCGGCAAGGCGCTGGATATTGCCCGTGTGGCGCGGGACATGCACGGCGGCAACGGCATCCAGATCGAGTATCACGTCATGCGCCATGCGCAGAATCTGGAAACCGTGAACACGTACGAAGGCACGCATGATGTGCATGCGTTGATTCTGGGCCGCGCCATCACGGGTTTGCAGGCCTTCTTTTGATGTCCGGCGCGTTTCATGCGGATGAGCTGCGCGACCTTGGGGACAATGATGCGGATGCAGTGATCGCGCTCACCGCGATCAATGAGCGCGAAACATCGCATCTTGACCGGGATTCCCTGGCGCGCCTGCTGGCTGTGGCCAGTTTTGCCAAAGGCTATGGCGATGCGCCGGATGCCTTTGTGATCGCGATGGCTGAAACCGCTGACTACGACAACGCGAATTTTCGCTGGTTCAAGGCACGCTATTCAAGTTTTGTCTATATTGATCGCATCGTTGTGGCGCAGGCTTTGCGCGGGCAGGGCATTGCAAGGCGTTTATATGAAACGCTTTTTATTTATGCCAAAGCGCACAACTGCCAAATTGTCGGATGCGAAGTGAATATCGATCCGCCCAATCCTGGGTCGGATTCCTTTCATGCGGCTATGGGGTTTGCCGAGGCAGGACAGGCGTTGCTGGATAACGGCAAACACGTGCGGTATATGATGCGATCAGTGTTGTAAAAATGCTCAGCTTATCTGCTCTCCTTGCCGGGTTTTGGTATGCAACCATCGTTTTTGCTGCTGGCTTTGCCCTTGGCGCCATGCGTGAAACTTTTGTGCGGCAATATCTTGGTGACCTCACCAGTGTTATTGTTGAAATTCCTTTTATGCTCCTGCTGTCGTGGTTTGTGGCGCAATGGCTAATTGCGCGCCATACCGTGCCACACCGTATCCTCGACCGTGTCATGATGGGAATTGCCGCGCTCGTCTTGCTGCTTATTGCCGAAGCTGGTGTTGGGATTTTTCTCATGAAGCAGAGCCTGTGGCAGCATATATCAAGTTATTTTTCATGGCGCGGTGCTGTAACGATTGTATCGCAAGGTATTTTCGCGCTCATTCCCTGTCTTTTCCTGCTTGTTAGGAGGCCAGCATGACGATTCGTATCACACTTGCCGGTGTTTCCGGCTGGGTTGGGCGTGCACTCGTTGCGGCGATTGCACAGGAAAGAGATTTGCAGCTCGTTGCTGCGGTATCGCGCAAGAGCGCCGGGCAGGATGCAGGCGTTGCTGCTGGATTGGCGCCGCTTGGTGCGCCGGTTTTTGCGGCCATCGGCGAAGCGCTTAAAATTCCATCAGATATGCTGATTGATTACACCAAGCCGGATGCAGTGAAGCATCATGTGCTGACTGCGCTGGCACATGACAGGCATGTGGTTGTCGGTACATCGGGCCTCACGGCCCATGACTACGAAACAATTGATGTCGCCGCGCATGAAAAGAAGCGTGGCGTTCTTGCCGCTGGCAATTTTTCCATTACCGCGACATTGCTGCGCCGTTTTGCGCTTGAGGCGGCCAAATATGTACGCGATGTCGAGGTAATTGATTATGCGAATGCAGCCAAGCCGGATTCCCCGTCAGGCACAGGGCGGGAGCTTGGTGAATTGTTATCGCAAGTGCGGCAGGCTGGCACTTCAAAGCCGGTGGCCGAACTGGGTGGCGTACGTGAAACGCGGGGCGGCGCTATCGGAGAAAAAATTCCGGTGCAAGTGCATT
>JBOFCU010000127.1:0-3654 GCA_051646285.1 Beijerinckiaceae bacterium | reverse complement strand
CTTGGCTGCTATCGAAGCCACTGCCGCCCAGCGCGAGGCGTGCTCGCCTTCGTAATCCAGCACCAACCGCAAGGCCCGAGCGCGCAATTCGGGTGAGAACTTGTTCGTCGTCTTGCTCATGATGGCTCCATCCTATTTGGAAGTTGGAGCCTCCGGCAAACCAGGAGCGGTTCAAAGCGGCCATTGACGCGCTTGTATCTGAGGCCGCCAGAAGTAGCCCATCCGCCTCCAAACTCTCAGAGCGGTTGTGCAGTTTCTTCAAGGCGATCTTGATCACAGAAACACCGGCCACATGTTTGTTCTCAAGATGCCAGTCGAGGGGCGAGCGTTAGGCCCAACGCTCGTGAAGAGTTGCAGGCACGACTCACCTATAAACATAGCCCCCAGCATCAGCTCTGTTCAGAAGATACGGCAGTTGCAGCGGATTATGACGACCCATCAAGTGGCCTGGTGGGGAAAGTTTGGGGAACAGAAATTTGTCCCATAATTTTTCCCAGATTGCAGATGACGCGGAAGAGGATTGGGAAAATTGTTGAAAATCAGTGGTTTGGCACGGAAAATGGTGGGGGAAGTAGGACTCGAACCTACGAAGGCGTAGCCAGCGGATTTACAGTCCGCCCCCTTTGCCGCTCGGGACATTCCCCCATTTCGCTGCAAACAGCGCCGGCATGGATAGCCGGACTTGCACCCGTTGCGGGGTCAAGCGGGCGGGTTATGCGAGCCAGCCCGCGCCCTGTCAACGGGAAAAGGCTGGATTTGCCAAGCCTTTCGTCGATGGCCGGCTTGTCGCTGAATTTCCTGTTCGCCGGCCGGCCAGTGTGCGGGCGCACCGCGTGCCATTGCTCCATGGCGCATGGTGATTTTCACCGCACAGGGCCGGTAGCACAAGAGGAGCATCCTGCAATGACCAAGACCTTCCAATCCATCCGTGCGCTGGCATTAACCGGCGCTCTCGCTCTCACCGCCTTCGCCGGCAGCGCTGTCGTGACGGCTGGTGACGCTGAAGCCCGCGGCTTTCGTGGCGGCGGCGGTGGTGGCCGCGTATTCCATGGCGGCCATTTTGGCGGCCGCCACGCGTTCCACCATCGCCCGTGGCATCACCGCCATCACCGCTGGGGATGGGGCGCTCCGCTCGTCGTCGGCGGGCTTGGCGTCGCCGCTGTGGCCAGTGATTGCTACATCGCGCGCCAGCGCGTCTGGAGCAACGCCTATGGCAACTATGTCGTCCGCCGCGTCCGCGTCTGCGACTGACCGGCCTGCGCATCGCTTGGCGTGATGGCCTTGCGGTTCATCCAGAACCCCGGCAGTCCGGCAAGCGCTGCGGACAAAACAAAAACCCCGCCGGATCGCTCCGGCGGGGTTTCTGTCACCTCAGGCGCCAAGCCTGAGATCAAGCCTGAAATCAAGCCTTAGATGTTGTTGATGTCGCGATCCTTCGTTTCGGTCACGAAGAGCAGACCGATGACAAAGGTGATGAGCGCGAAGATCACCGGATACCACAGGCCGAAGTAGATATCGCCGGTGGAGGCAACCATGGCGAACGATGTCGCCGGAAGCAGGCCGCCGAACCAGCCGTTACCGATGTGGTAGGGCAGGGACATGGCGGTATAGCGGATGCGGGTCGGGAAGAACTCGACCAGCGCCGCAGCCATCGGGCCGTAGACCGCCGTGACATAGAGCACGAGGATCGTCAGGATGCCGATGATCTTCAGGGCCTGCGGGTTGCTCAGAGCCGAGAAGAAGCCGGTGACTTTCACCTTGGCCGCGTCATTGGCAGCAGGATAACCGGCAGCGGTCGCGGCAGCAGCAATGTTCTTGTTGAAGTCAGCAAGACCAGCGCCCCAGGCCACATCTGTGCCATTCACCTTGACGCTGAGCGGCGCACCAGCGGCACCCGGCGTGTAGTTGTAGCGCAGCGCCTGCTGGGACAGCGCCCGGCGGGACAGATCGCAAGGCTCGGTGAACTGACGGATACCGACCGGGTCAAACAGCGAGCCGCACTTCGACGGATCGGAGGTGACATCGATTTTCACCGTTTCAATCGCCTTGGCATAGTTCGGGTTGGCTGTTTCCGCCATCATCTTGAACAGCGGGAAGAAGGTCAGCGCTGCAATCAGGCAGCCGCCGAGAATGACCGGCTTGCGGCCGATCTTGTCCGACAGCGAACCAAAGAACAGGAAGCCGGCAGTGCCGATGATGAGCGACCAGGCGATCAGCACGTTGGCTGTCAGAAGGTCGATCTTCAAAATGCTCTGCAGGAAGAACAGGGCGTAGAACTGGCCGGTGTACCACACCACGGCCTGACCGATGACCAGACCAACAAGGGCGATGATCACGATCTTGAGGTTCTTCCATTGGCCGAAGGCTTCGGACAACGGTGCCTTCGACATCGTGCCTTCTTCCTTCATCTTCTGGAAGGCCGGGGATTCCTGCATCTGCAAGCGGATCCAGACCGAGATGCCGAGCAGGAAGATCGAGCCAAGGAACGGAATACGCCAGCCCCAGTCAGCGAACGCTGCATCGCCCATCCACAGGCGCAAGCCCACAATGACGAACAGCGAAAGCAGCAGGCCGAGCGTTGCCGTGGTCTGAATAAAGGAGGTGTAAAAACCGCGGCGTCCAGTCGGAGCATGCTCCGCCACATACACGGCCGCACCGCCATATTCGCCACCGAGCGCCAGACCCTGGGCCATGCGCAGCAGGATCAGCACAACCGGCGCGATCCAGCCGATCGTGTTGTAGTCAGGCAGCAGGCCGACGAGGAAGGTCGAAAGACCCATGATGAGAATGGTGATGAGGAAGGTATGCTTGCGGCCGATCAAGTCACCAAGACGGCCAAACACCAGCGCGCCGAACGGACGCACGAGGAAGCCTGCGGCAAACGCCAGCAGCGCGAAGATGCTGCGGGTGTTGACATCAAAAGCCGAGAAGAATTTTGCGCCAATGATGGCGGCGAGTGAGCCGTACAGATAAAAATCGTACCACTCGAATACGGTGCCGAGGGAGGAGGCCAGAATGACCTTCTTTTCCTCTTGTGTCATCGGACGCGGTGCTGGGCGTCCGGTTACGGTTGCAGTTGACATACTTGGGACCCTTCCCTTGACTTCATTGTCAGGCCGCCTTGCAGCGGTCCATGTTTGAGCGATGCCCCTCGTAAGGCCATCGCCGCAGCCCGTGGTTTCATTCCATACGGAATCCGCCACGCGCCATGGGCCGCACTATGCTTGCGTGTATCCGCCGGGGAAGGGGGCGATGGTTAGCGAATTGGTCTATGCGCCTAAAGTCGCATGCAGATTTACGCCGGATCCAGTCTATGTCCGGTATGAAATTCCATCGTTAAGACAATTATTTAGAAGATAACCCTGCATGCACTGCATAGAGCGAGATTGCGGCTGCGTTTGACACATTCAGACTTTTGATAGCCCCCGGCATGTCCAGCCTCGCCAGCACATCGCAATTGTCGCGGGTCCGCTGGCGCAATCCCTTGCCTTCAGCGCCCAGCACCAGCGCCAGTGGCCGCTGCACCTTCACATCTGACAGGCTGGCCGTGCCCTCGGAATCAAGTCCCACCCGCAGCACCGCCTGCTTGCCGAGCAAGTCCAGCGCATCCGAAAGATTGCGCACGGTGATGATCGGCACATGTTCCAGCCCGCC
>JBOFCU010000125.1:0-10934 GCA_051646285.1 Beijerinckiaceae bacterium | reverse complement strand
GCACTTCCATGATGAGATGGCGCAAATCAGGATTTCCCGGCCGGTCAGGCCGCAGCAAATCATGCACACGCCCAAGCGCGCCAAGCCGCTCACGGAAGGCACGGGTAAATTCATTCATGTTGCGGGTATGACGCGCGGTTTGCGAGGCAATGGCGTTGACGATGGCAAGCGTGTTCTTGACCCGGTGAATCAATTCGCGGTTGGCCAACTGCGCCTGTTCCTGCGCTTTCTTGCGATCTGCCACTTCAGCCATCAAAAGCTGCGCGGCCTGCTGAGAACGCTCACGGGCAAATGCCAGGCTTGCTGCAATGGCAGCCAGCAGCACGCTGATAATCAAGCCACCGATCAATTGCACCGATGGCCTTGACCAATCAAGCTTCTGCTCAAAGGGCTCGCGGGAAGACATCTGCGCCAGCCAAGGCTCACCAGCGATTGGCAATGGCAAACTCGCCATAAAAATGGGTGGCGGCAACTTCTCGACCCGGGCGCGCTCCCCTGTGCTCAGAATTTCGCGACTGTCGTAAAGCTGTGCTGGTGCGACAGCTTCCTTGCCGTCGAATAACTGCAGGCGCATATTGTTAAAGGCTTCGGCATTTTTGGCGGTCAGCGAGCGTGTCATCAGGTCGGACATGCGAAAGGCTGCATAAACATAGCCGCGCAAGCTGCGCCGCCGTTCTTCAACAGTATCCGGCACACCGGGTGAAGCATACACCGGCACATATAAAAGAGTGCCGGCTTGCGTATCGGCATCAACCTCCTGCACCAGTGTCACTTTGCCTGACAGGCTCGCCTCACCGGTATCACGCGCACGTGCCATCGCAACCTGACGCGTGATTTCTCCATACATATCAAAGCCGATGGCGCGCTGATTGCGCCAATCACCGGGGAGCAGATAGCGGATGGCCGTTTCGATATGGCCTGCGGGAGCATCCAGCGTGCCGCCATCATGCAGTGAGCGGTTGGTCACCGCGCTGAACCCCAGCCCCTGAATGCCGGGAAACTCCTCCTCCAAATTCAGGGCTTTCACAAAGCGGGCAAACTCATCGGGCATTACCTCGCCCTTGGCATCGAACAGCCCGACCCCGCTGCGCAGCACATTCGCATATGTGCCCATCACCGAAACGATGTTGCCGGCAAGGGCATGCCCCTCAACCTCGAAACGGTCCCGCCCGACAGCGATCAGCGTTTCACGCTGGCTCCACGCGGAGAACAGCGTCGCTACAAAAGCAACGGTAAAGATCATCAGAGCCGGCAGGAGGGTGCGGAAACGCATGGGGGTGTCAGAGACTCGATGGAAATGGCATGGGAACAGGTGCAGGGTGCAGGGTTGGAAGCATCAGGCTGATTGTATGGCGCGGCATGTTTTGACACCTGCACGGCCGGGCAATCGCATCATTTCATTGGCGGAGGGAGGCCTTGTATTGGCTGAGAGAGGTCTTGGCTCAATCGTGTCTTGATCATCACTGCGCTTATCACACCTATGTTCAAGGCAATTTTCCTTCGTCTCACAATGCCTAACGCGTGCAACATCCATTCGATCCCTCACGCGCGAGAGAATAGTGACGCAGCGGGGCAAAAAGGTCTGCCGGCTACGCATAGGGTTAGACATTTGCCAGCCCAGTACAGCCGCCTCCCACACCTGACGTCATGACGCAACCCGATGCGGACGGCGGTAGAAGGCGCCGGATTTCGCGCCGCTCACCGCTCGTATGACCGGTGCAACCAAATCCTCTTATGATGCGTTATTGTTCATATTCCATTCATCTGGCACTGGCGCACGGGGGCCGTTTGGGACACCGTGCGGGGCTGTCTGATGCACTCACTCACATATCAGGCAAGCGATTTGCGATTTCGGCTCACTGCTCCGCCCTCACTTCACCGAACAGGATCATGGCATGGCCGCTGATACTCCTCCTGCCCATACCACACAGCAAGACGGGCCAATGGGCCCGCACGGGCAGGATCATGCCGCAGCGCAGGCTGCCAATGCGGCAGCCTCGGCACGCGATGCGATGCGCGACAGCATGAAAACCAAGGCCGCAGCCATTGCTGCGAAAGCAGAAGCGGCCCTGTCTCACGTACACCCCTTCACCTTTGTCAATTTTGCATTGCGGTTCTGGCGCGGAAAAACCGCACGCGGCGCGTGGTTGCTGACTATGGGCGTGATCGCGCTGATGCTGATGACTCTTGGCGTCAATCTTGCCCTGAACTACTGGAACCGGACATTTTTCGACGCGCTGGAAAAGCGCAATGCACCGGGGCTGTGGTCCGCCCTTTATCTCCTGCCCCTCATTATTGTGTGCGGCGCGGCCCTTGCCGCTGTCATGACACGCGTGCGCATGACCCTGCAATTGCGCTGGCGGCAATTCATCAGCACGGAAATTCTGGGAAGCTGGCTGGGGGAGCAGCGCTATTACCGCCTTGGTCTGGCCGCGCGCAAACTGGGAAATCCGGAACACCGCATTGCAGAAGATATCCGGCAGGCCACAGAGCCTGTGATCGAACTCACGGCCGGGCTGGCATGGTCCATTGCCAATGCCATCGCCTTCCTGAGTGTGCTGATCCTCGTTGGCGGCTCGATGACGGTTGGCGGAATTTCCGTTCCCGGTTACATGGCCATCGGTGCTATTATTTATGCCGTCATTGTGCTGACCGCGACATTGTTTATCGGCAGGCCATTGACCAATCGCATCGCGGATAAAAATGAGGCTGAAGCGCAATTCCGCTATGAAATGATCCGGGTGCGGGAAAATGCCGAGAGCATCGCCTTTCTTCAGGGGGATGCCAAGGAACAGGCGCAAATCCGCGACAAGCTGGATACCGTTGTGCAACGCTGGATGGAGGTCATCCGCTCCCAGAGCAACCTGCAATGGGTGCTCAATGGGCATACATTTCTTGCCGCAATCGTACCAGCGCTGCTGGCTGCGCCAAAATATCTCAATGGCGACATGACGCTTGGCGCGGTGATGCAGGTCGTCTCGGCCTTCACAGCGGTTCTCGGCGCACTGACCTGGCTTGCCGATAATTTCATCCGCATTTCGGAGGTGCGTGCGTCTGCCGTGCGGGTGGAGGAAATGCGCGTTGCCCTCAACGCGATTGATGAAGCCCATACCGGCAATGATGATGCGGCCATTGCGGTCAATGAAGGCAAGCGCTCAGCAATTGAATTATCGAATGTGACTTTGCGCAAAAGCGATGGCGGTGCCCTGGTGAAAGGTGTCAACCTGCGCATCCGGCAGGGCCAGAAGGTGATGATTGAAGGCCGCTCCGGCTCGGGCAAGAGCACCCTGCTGCGCGCGCTGGCAGGCTTCTGGAAATGGGGTGCGGGCAATATTCATTTGCCGGAAGGGGCTGTCGTATCATTCGTGCCGCAAAAGCCCTATATTCCACTCGGTGCATTAAAAGAAACACTGACATATCCAGAAGCCGATTCCAAAATTACGGATGAGGAAGCAGTGGCCGTTCTGCACAAGATCGGCCTGCCCCATCTGGCGGATAAATTGCAGCAGTCCGAGGAATGGGACAAGATTTTGTCAGGCGGCGAACGCCAGCGTCTGGCGTTTGGCCGGCTGTTGCTGCAAAAGCCCGACATTATCGTGATGGATGAAGCAACATCGGCTCTTGATGATGTCAGTCAGGCACAAATGTTTGAACTGCTGACCGATGAATTGCCCGATGCAACCATTCTGAATGTGGCCCACCGCAAGGGGCTTGAAAAATATCATGATGAGAAAGTCGTCATCGACCGCAAGGGCAATGTATCACAAGTTGCGGCACAGAAAGATGGCCTCAATCCAGACGTTCCTGCCAATGATACGGGCATACCAGGCCCCATGTTCGGCAATGAAATGAGCCAGAACGAGCGGAAAATGATGTCGCTGCTCCGCTCGCTCAAGCTGGTAAAATAAAAGCGGGCATGATGCCCGCCTTTTTTGCTAATATCACTGCTCCCATTTCTGCTGGAGTGCTGTTGTGATATTAAAATCATAGTTCAGATCAGAAATACTCCACCAGGGCTGGCTTTCACGCTGGAAGGCGAGTTGATGATCATAGAGTTTTTTGAAATTCGGTGATTTTTCTGACAGCTCTTTATACAATTCATGGGCAGCCTTGTAGCTGGCACGCATAACATCCTGCGGCAGCGGACGGAGCTGCGCACCTGCTGCAAGTAACCGCCGCAAGGCCGGCGGATTGAGTGCATCATATTTGGCCTGCATGTCATGACCGGTTGCCATCGCCGCTGTGCGTAATAATGATTGATAATGCTTCGGCAAGTCATCCCACTTCTGCTTGTTGAAAAAGAATGTAAGCTCAGCGCCCCCCTCCCAAAAGGCGGGATAGTGATAAAAAGGCGCAACTTTGGCGAGGCCGAGCTTTTCATCATCATAGGGGCCGACAAATTCGGCTGCATCAATCACGCCTTTTTCCAGTGCCGGATAAATATCACCAGCACCGAGTTGCTGCGGAATGACACCGAGTTTTTGCATCACGTTGCCGCCAATGCCGCCAATGCGCATTTTCGCGCCATTGAGATCGGCAACCGACTTGATTTCCTTACGAAACCAGCCGCCCATCTGCGTGCCAGTATTGCCGCCCGGGAGGGCAAAAAGGCCAAATTGCGCATAGAAGGTATTGAGCATGTCGAGGCCACCGGCATGATAAAGCCAGGCACTTTGCTGGCGGCTGTTCAACCCCCAGGGAATGGCTGTACCGAAGGCAAAACCCATGTCCTTGCCGATATAAAAATAGGATCCGGTCTGGCCCATTTCCACCGTGCCATTGGCGCACGCATCTGCCACCTGCAAGGCTGGCACAATCTCGCCTGCGGAAAAAGTCTGGACTTCAAACCGGCCTTCGCTGGCTTCAGACACGGCCTTCGCAAAAAACTGGCATGCGCCATACAATGTTTCGAGCGAACGCGGATAACTCGATTGCAGGCGCCATTTGATGACAGGCGCATTTTGCGCGATGGCAGGGCTGGCAACGGCAACCGTTGCACCAGCCGCTGCACCTTTCAGAAATTGACGACGCTTGATGGGCATGACGCTTTCCTTCCCGGTGATGACGCACGGCTCATGAATGGGCTCGCATATGATTGATGATACGGATCCTTGCCAAAGCCAAGCCGCTGGCCTGCATGGCTCATGAGCGTCAGATTGTTCAATCTGTGCGTCCCGTTCCCTCCGGATGCTTGGCAGCCGGGACAAATCCCAACGCCTGCAAGGCGTCAGCGGATTCAAGCACGGCTGTTTCGAGTGCGGTGATCATATTGGCGCGGCGCGGAGCAAGCGCGACCGCCAGGTCATAATGCTCGTCGGCAACCGGAATAAATGCAAGACCGAAGGCATCGGCAACCGGCTTGATCGTCAGGCCCCAATCGGCACGCGCCTGTGCCACGCTGGCGGCAACCGCATTGTGGGACCGCGGCTGGTTCCAATACCCTGGCGGACGGGTGCCTTTCAGGAGCCGCTCAAGCAATGTGCGGGTACCTGCACCCTGATTGCGGTTGACCATGATGCAATGCGGATCAGCCAGCGCCGCCGCCACAGCGTCTGCCAAAGAATGCCCGGCAAACCGGTTGTCATTTTTGCGGAAGATAAATCCCTGCAACCGCCGCCAGCCGGGAATGAGGCGCATGCTGTCTGATAAAAACGGCTGATTATAAATGGTGCGTGTTTCATCCAGCAAATGAATCGGCGCGACGTCACATTCACCGCGCTTCAGCGCCTGCAACCCACCAAGGCTGCCCAGGGCGAGGATGCGGCTTGAAATGCCCTGATCAAACAAATGCGATGCCACCGCATCAAGCCCGACACAATGGCTGCCCATGATCACCAGATCAGGAATGCGGATATGGGGCGTAAACAATTGCACCGTTACACCGGTGCCGGCAGCCGCCGCATCCTGCAACGCATCAATGGCAATAAATCCGTCTGCCTGCGAAAATGCCGTGACCGCGCCTGAGCCCTTACCGACAGGATGCGCCGTCAGCCCATCCGCATTTTCACTCAGTGCCACCATGACAAATTCCGTGCGCCCCAATTCAGACGCCACGCGCACGGGCAGTGTGGCCTGCAACTGCCGCTCCTCACGCGGTGGCAATCCGGCCAGACGGCGCAGAAACGGCGCGACAATATCGTGAAACGTGAACATCGCCGATGTGGGAAAGCCCGGCAGCGCAACCACCGGCTTGCCATCACACACTGCCAGACACAGCGGTTTGCCGGGCTTTAATGCCACACCATGAACAATGATGCCCGGCGCGCCCAGTTCGGCAATCAGCCGATAGGTCAGATCGCCGGCGCCTTTTGACGTGCCGCCAGACAGAATAATGCCGTCGCAATCCGCGAATGCCTTTTTCAGCGCGGCACGCATCTCATCCGCGTCGTCGGCAACAGCGCCCGCACGCACAACATCACAGCCATTTTCGATCAAGGCGGCGGCAACAATCGGGCCATTGGAATCGTATATTTGTGCAGGCTGCAAGCGCCCGCCGGGCTGCACCAGCTCATCGCCCGTCGAGATCACGGCAATGCGCGGCTTTTTCCAGACCGGGATAGCGTTGAGGCCGACAGCGGCAAACATGCCGATTTCGCGCGCACCGATGATAACGCCCCGGCGCAGCACTGTCTGCCCACGGGCAATATCCGATCCGGCAAACGCTATATTCTGGCCCGGCGAAAGCGCGCGCATGACGATAATTGCATCGTCACCTGCACCATCGGTCTGCTCGATCATCACCACAGCATCAGCACCGCGCGGCACAGGCCCGCCGGTCGCTATTGGCGTCGCCGTGCCGCTGCGCACCGTGATGGCAGGATCAACACCAGCCGCAACAATCTCCTGATTGAGGGCAAGGCGCACCGGCCTTGCGCTTGACGCCTGCGCCAGATCATCCGCAATGACTGCAAAGCCATCGACGACAGCGCGATCAAAGGGTGGCGTATCGACAGGTGCCGCCACATCCTGCGCCAGCACGCGGCCAAGGGCTTGTTCCAATGATACGGTTTCAAGAGCAAGCGGCTTTGGCTGCAAAGCAGCGTCAAACGCGGCGATGGCTTCATCGCGGGCCATGATGGTCAGAAACTGTTCCTGATGAATGGCGGCGTGGGGGTGGGGTGATGTCATGGGGCATCCAGCGCGATCATCGGCGCAGATAACAGTGTTGCGGACATTGTCTCGCCGGCGGCATAGCCTTCCGACGCGGCGGGGATGATGGCAAAGGCATCCGCCTGCAAAAGGCTTTCCAGCGTTACCTCGCCGGCCCCGAAGGGATACGCATCAATGCCGTCTGTTTTTACCAAGACCAGCTCGCTCATGCCGATCCGCGACGGCAGCTTGCGCTGTAAAATACAGGGCATGGTTTGCACGCGGCGTCCGGTGCGGGCGGCGATCACGGGCAGCAGAATGGCCAAGGCCAGCGCAACAGCAGAATCAAAGCGCGGCGGGCAATGCAGCACAGGCGGCTTGTGATCCAGCCCAACACCAATGCCCGCACCCGGCAGCAGTGCCACCTGGGCAGCCCCGTCCGACATCCAGTCAATCACCATCGCCGGAGTTGCATGATCATCCACGCAACAGCCCCATGCGCGCACCTGATCAGAAAGCCACTGCCGCGCCGGATCATCATGGGGTTTGATGGCCAGCGCGCAACGCCAGACGTCAATGGATTTTATCGACAGCACGTCACAGGCCAGACGGTGCTGCGCACTGACCGTTGTTCCTGCCGGGATCATCACAGCACCCTCACGCACATCATGGCCGGCCATGCGCACCTGTTCGCCGGGTGCGGCCTGTGTGGTGATTTCCATCATGCCGCCGATGCGGCTGACCGCCTGATGATCCAACACCACATCTGCCGCGGCGGGCAGCCTGTCGCCGATACAGACCGGCGATAATCCCTGCTGCAAAAATACCGGTGTGTGAACGGACGCGCCAACCGTTTCGCGCGCCATCACCGCATAGCCAGCCGCCAAGGCCATATGCGCCGGCGGCCATTCATGCGGCGCATGAATATGCTGCGCCGCGACGCAGCCCTGCGCCGCAGCCACAGGCCGTGTGATCACTTCGCCAGCAGGCAGAGCCGCATCCAGCGTGGCCAGCAGACCGGGCAGAGACAGCAGTGGCTTGATCGTGGTCATCGGTTGAGCCTGATACTGCCTGTCTCACGGCAATCATACCCGCTGAAATGGCGGGCCTGCCGCTGAAAGTCTTCGCTGCGCATCAGGTGCAGCAAGGCCTGCATGCCCGGCTCAAAATAGGAGCGGCGGCGCATGGCCAGATCAAAATATTCCCAGCCCAGCGGCAGAAAATCCAGACCATGGGTTGCAGCAACCGACCGCGTGGCAACACCACAGTCCACATCACGATTGCGGATCGCCATGGCCAGATCCTGCCCCGTCGCGAATGGGCTGATGCCTGCCATCACATCTGTGACGGAACCACCATCACGGGTGATCAGCCGTTCGAGCAGGAGCTGTGCCCCCGCGCCTTTCTGGCGCAGGCCAAAGCGGGCCTTGCTCTCGCGCGCGTGCCGCACATCGCGCAATGCCAGCGGATTGCCGGGCGCAACGAGCAATCCCTGTTCGCGCTTCACGCAGTGAACCAGCACGCCATCATGCAGGGCATGGCTCTGCATCAGCCCGATGATATTGGCCTGATCATCATCGTCACTGCCGGAATGCAGATGCACAGCGGCGGCGCACACCTCATATTTCGCCAGCCGCTCCAAACCTGCCTCCGACCCCTCCGGCAGCATGGCAAGACCTGAGCCGGACTGGCGCACCGCCCACTCCAGCAACGGATCATGGCTGCCGCCCATGATCGGGGGAGCATCCTGCGCTGACACTCCGGCAGGCATGGTCAAGCCAGCCTCAATCCACCGGTCGAGCGCAGTGCGGGGAAACAGCCACTTGCCAGTGACCTTGGAACAGGGAACGCCGCCATTGGCGACAAGCTCATAAAGCTTGCGCTCCTTGATATGCAGGTAATCCGCTGCCTCTTCCGTATTCAGATAGGTTTTAGTCTGCATTTGTATGCTTATTTTCCGTTATTGCATTGATGTGGCAATTTACACTACCAAATACAATGAAACGCTGTGCTTGCGCGGTGACCATATCGCGATGGCCGACCATCAGCGAGTCCCCAGCGCGGCAGAGATTTGGGAGCACGCATGACGATGATCAGCATGACCCGCCGCAGCCTGCTGACCATTGGCGTCACTGCCGCCCTGACAGCCGCAGCCTTTGCCCAGGCCGTGCCACCCGCCCCGGCCCCTGTGCCGCACATGCCGCCGCCGGTTGCGCCGCAGATAGCGGAGCGGTTCATCACTGTCTCCTCGACAACATCGACCACGGATTCCGGCCTGTTCAATCATCTCCTGCCTGCGTTCAAGGCCAAAACAGGCATTGATGTGCGCGTGGTCTCGCAAGGCACGGGACAGGCGCTGGATACGGGACGGCGCGGCGATGCGGATGTGGTGTTCGTCCATGCCCGCGCGCAGGAGGCAAAGTTTGTGGCCGACGGCTTTGGTGTCGAGCGCAAGGCGGTGATGTATAATGATTTTGTGCTGATCGGCCCGAAGGCGGATCCGGCCGGCATCACCGGCAGCCAGGATATTGCTGCGGCCCTGAAGGCCATTGCCGAAAAGCAGGCCCCTTTCGTGTCGCGCGGTGACAAGTCCGGCACGCACAGCGCTGAACTCGCCCTTTGGAAAACAGCCGGGGTGGATATCGAAAAAACCAAAGGGCCCTGGTACCGCGACATCGGGCAGGGCATGGGGGCTGCGCTCAACACCGCAGGCGGCATGAATGCCTATGTGCTGGCCGACCGTGGCACCTGGCTGAATTTCAAGAATCGCGGCGAATTGCTGGTGGCCGTCGCAGGCGACAAGCGATTGTTCAACCAATACGGCGTCATTCTCGTGAACCCGGCCAAACACGCCCATGTCAAGAAATCTGACGGGCAAGCCTTCATCGACTGGGTGACCAGCCCCGAAGGGCAAAAGGCTATTGGCGACTTTAAAGTCAATGGCGAGCCCTTGTTCTTTCCCAACGCGACCGTGCCGGGGGCTTAAGCTGTTGGCCGCTGGTAAAGCCGAACGCCACAAGCCGCGCGCCGGATGTATGGAGATGCACACAGAAATCATGACGCAGGCGATATTGGCGGGCTGACAAGCCCGTGCTTCTATAGGCTGCACACTTGCTTCTTATCATCAGGATATCCCATGACACCGGAAGACCGCCTCGCCAAACTGGGTCTGATACTGCCACCTGTGCCGGTGCCTGTTGCGAATTACGTGCCTTTCCGGTTTGCCGGTCATTTCTTGTATCTGTCCGGTCAGGGGCCGAAGCAGCCTGACGGCACCTATCGCGCGGGGCGGCTGGGGCGGGATATGTCCATCGAGGATGCGTACAACGAGGCGCGCCTCACTGGCCTGCAACTGCTTGCAACCGCCAAATCGGCGCTGGGTGACCTCTCGCGCATCGAGGCGGTGATCAAGTTGCTGGGCATGGTCAATGCCGAGCCGGACTTTGCCGATCATCCCAAAGTTATCAATGGCTGCTCAGACCTGTTCGTTGACGTGCTGGGTGATGCGGGCCGGCACGCGCGCTCTGCCGTTGGCATGGGCTCACTGCCCAACCGCATGGCCGTCGAGATCGAAGCGATTTTTCTGGTGCGTGCTTAATCGCTGATCAGAATAGCAAGAAGCTGGCGCTCCCTACGGGAATCG
Organism: Beijerinckiaceae bacterium; assembly: GCA_051646285.1. GTDB lineage: Bacteria > Pseudomonadota > Alphaproteobacteria > Rhizobiales > Beijerinckiaceae > Terrirubrum. The sequence goes on along the minus strand of JBOFCU010000125.1, from coordinate 202 downwards.
AACCCGTGTTTCAGCCTTGAGAGGGCCGCGTCCTGGACCGCTAGACGAAGGGAGCGTGGCGAACCACATTCTCCGGGCAACGGTTCAATCCCGAAGAAGACTTGCATGGACCGCAGCGCCCATGTAGCGGCGGACGGGTGCTGCTGCAACGGCCCGGCCGATTTTTCTTCACTGGTCCCACGTCTGTCTGGCCATCATTGTG
>JBOFCU010000121.1:0-5438 GCA_051646285.1 Beijerinckiaceae bacterium | reverse complement strand
TGCACCGATGGTGAACTGGTTTGGCGTGCCGAGATTTTTCACCAGCGGGCTGGCTGCGGAATCGCCTGCAAGACGGCGGTCTCTGGCATAAAGCGTGGTTGACCAGGTGTTGGTCCAGGCCGTCTGCACCGCCGCCAGTGCGCCGTAGGATGCTAGCCCTCCGCCGGGCTTATAGGCTGTGACATTGGGATTGATGGCCGCTTCACCAGCGCTGATGCCGAAATAACGCCGGACATAGCTTTCGCTGCCGAGCGACAGGCGCGGCCCGGCTGAAAATGTGTGCTGGCCCCATTTATAGACCGCGTCCAGTCCGGCATCCAGAACGATGCCATGATGGGCAATCAGCCCGTGACGCAATTCAATGCGGGCGCGCAAATGGTTCGGCAGCGCCCAATATTCGGCAAAGGTGCCAATTTCGCCGCCCCATTTGATGGTGTGCAGCCCAACATACTTGGGATCGTTGCCGAAGGAGCGCCCGCTGACAAACTGGCCGACCAGACCAGCCCGCACGATGCCATTGTCAAGCAGGGCCCAGCCAATGCCATCATCAGGCGACGAAAATCCCGCATTCGATCCCGCCCGGCGGATGGACAGGGACGGGAAGGCTGCAAAACCCATATCCTTGGCGCCCGGCCATGCGGGGCCAGCCACGCCATTGGCCTTCAGGCTGACAAGCCACCCCTGGCTGGTGGTGGTATTTGTCGAGAAAGTCTGCGCCCGGGCGGGTTGTATGCAAGCTGCGACTGCCCCGGCGAGGGCTGCCAGAAGAATGGGGAGTTTTGGAAAGGACATCTTGCACCGCTTTTTATCTGTTCCAGTGATGCCGCGTTAAGGTTGCGAACTGGCCAACAAAGATGGTGAGCGGAATGTAAATTCTTTTTCGGTGACGGCAGTTTGGAGCTGCATGGCTCTTGAATTGCAGCGCGCCATCCCCATCTGATGCGCGCCGCTGTCTGGCGGCTTTTTTGGGGACGACTTGATGGCCGCGCAATCTTCACCGCTGTTCTGGGCTGATCTCCTCCGCAAGTTGATGTCCACCGCCAAGCCGCAACCGGTTTCGGCGCAGGAGGTGACGCGCACATTGGCGAAACTCGACCGGATCGCGCGCCTGATGGATGCGTCGATCATCATTCCCGGCCTGAACCGCCGGGCGGGCTTGGATTCGCTTATCGGCCTGATCCCCGGCGTGGGCGACATGGCGACAGGTGCGATTTCTGCCTATCTCGTGCTGGAAGCGCGCCGCATCGGTGCGCCGAACAGCATTCTCGCGCGGATGGCCGGCAATATCGCGATTGATGTTGTCGCTGGCATTGTGCCGGGCATCGGCGACCTGTTCGACGTGGCTTTCAAGGCGAACATGCGCAATGTGGCACTGCTGCGCGATTACTTCGAGCGAAACGGATCAGGCCCGATTATTGATGCGACAGCGTATCGCCGCTGAAGCCGTCGCCATTTCCGGCGGTATGGGATAAACACACGCCATGCCGCCGCTGCCACCCGTATCACCCCATGAATGGCCCGCTGTCGGGCTTCTGCGGGCTTATCGTTATACCCTCTCCAGCGTGATGGGGCGGCAATGCCGCCATTGGCCGAGCTGTTCTGAATATGCCGAAGAGGCGATCCGCCGCCACGGGTTGTGGGCGGGTTCGTGGATCGGGTTTGCGCGAATCTGCCGCTGCGGGCCGGGCGGAACCCATGGTATCGACATCGTATGTGAAGAGGTGCCGGCCAAAGCCGCGTGGTATGCGCCGTGGCGTTACGGGCGCTGGCGCGGGGTCAATGCGCCTGTGCCGGCGGCCTTGCCTTTGGGCGGGGGCGGCGACAGCGCCTTGATCAAGGCCGGAGACAAGCCTGACTCTTCCAGCGACACGCTGCGCAAGCGGTAGCGCGTCACGTCATCATCCGCGAGATAATCCATTTTTGAATGCGGGGTTTTGACGGCACGTGCGGCGATAGCGGGATCGACCCCCATTTCCTTGGCGATGGCCGCATAGTTTTCCTCATCATCTTCCGTCGCCTTGGTCTTGATATCTGGCTCGATTGCCACCAGCGCGCGGCCAATGGGCTGGTCCAGATCAAGCTCCGGCGCATGAAGGCCGATTTTGGCACCCGCAGGCACAATACGCGTCTTGGCTCCCATGAATGCAAAGGGACAGGCCGATTCACACTCCGCCTTCGTGGCTGAGACATCATACATTTTGACATTGTGCAGGGTATCATCGGCGACGCATCGGACATCGCCGGGACGGCACGCGCGCTCGCGGGCCCGCGCAATGACGACCGTGGCGCCCAGCCTTCTGAACATGCCAGCCAGCAATTCCATGCCCAGCACATTGCCGCCGGGTGAATCCAGCAACACAGGCACGGAGCGTTCGCCGAGCAGCTTGTAGGTGATCGCATAGGCGAAACCGCTGCTCATGCCGATGATGCCTTCGGCCACCACAAAATCAATGCAGGCGTGGCCGCAGGGTGGCGTGGATGGCAGGCGGCCATAGCGGAATGTCATATCCGTTCGGACCTGCTGATTGAAGCGGCCGGACTGCGCATGGGCAGCCGTGCTCGCCACCATGCCAATGGCGATCATGGCCAACGCCGCCCAAGCGTTTCGTCCTTGTTTCATCATATGCAAATCGTGTAATCGCCTTTAGCCGGATTCTGACACCCCGGCATCCCCTGTCAACGCTTACGCCGTTTGTTGCGGCGAGTGAGCCGGAGAACACTGATGACGATGATTTCCCTGACATTTCCTGACGGCGCGCGCCGCGAATTTCCTGCCGGAATCACAGGCAAGGATATTGCGGGCGGCATTTCGCCCTCTCTTTTGAAGCGCACTGTGGCCATGGCGCTTGATGGCGTCGTCACCGATTTGGGTGATGCCATTGGCACGGATGCCAAAATCGAGTTTCTCAACCGGGAAGATCCGCGCGCGCTGGAGCTGATCCGGCATGATTGCGCCCACGTGCTTGCCGAAGCCGTGCAGACGCTGTTTCCCGGCACGCAGGTCACCATCGGCCCGGTGATCGATAACGGATTTTATTACGATTTCGCGCGGCCTGAACCGTTCACGCCGGATGATTTCGCGGCCATCGAAAAAAAGATGCGCGAGATCATCGCCAAGGATGCACCTTTCACAAAGGAACTGTGGACGCGTGATCAGGCAAAGGAATTTTTCCGCGCACGCGGTGAAAATTTCAAGATTGAACTGGTGGATGCCATTCCTGCTGGCGAGGATCTGAAAATCTACAAGCAGGGCGCATGGCTTGACCTGTGCCGCGGCCCGCACATGACGAGCGTGGGGAAAGTCGGGAATGCGTTCAAGCTGATGAAAATTGCCGGAGCCTATTGGCGTGGCGATTCCAACAACCCGATGTTGACGCGCATTTACGGCACCGCCTTTGCCAAACAGGAAGACCTTGAGGCGCATCTGAAGCAAATTGAAGAGGCAGAGAAGCGCGATCACCGCAAGGTGGGCCGGGAAATGGATCTGTTCCATTTTCAGGAGGAGGGGCCGGGCGTCGTGTTCTGGCACCCGAAAGGCTGGCGTTTGTTCCAGACAATGATCGCCTATATGCGCGCGCGCCTCGCGGCGGATTATGATGAAGTGAATGCGCCGCAAATTCTCGACAAATCCCTGTGGGAAACATCCGGCCATTGGGGCTGGTATTCCGACAACATGTTTGCCGTGAAATCGGCCACGGCGCTGCTGAAGCCCAATGATCCAGATGCTGACCAGCGCGTGTTTGCGCTCAAACCCATGAACTGCCCCGGCCACGTGCAAATCTTTAAGCACGGGCTGAAATCATACCGTGACCTGCCGATCCGTTTTGCGGAATTCGGCGCGGTGCACCGCTATGAGCCATCCGGTGCGCTGCATGGGCTGATGCGGGTGCGCGGTTTCACACAAGATGATGCGCATATTTTCTGCACCGAAGCGCAGCTCGAAAGCGAAATTCTGAAGATTAACGATCTGATGATGGCCGTTTATGGCGATTTTGGTTTTGACGAGGTGGTCGTCAAGCTCGCGACACGGCCGGAAAAGCGCGTTGGAACCGACGCGATGTGGGATCACGCGGAAGATATTCTGCGCCGTGTTCTGGCTGCGATGGCGGAACAATCAGGCGGCCGGATCAAAACCGGAATCAATGAGGGCGAGGGCACGTTCTACGGGCCGAAATTTGAATATACATTGCGGGACGCCATTGGCAGGGAATGGCAGTGCGGCACAACGCAGGTGGATTTCAACCTGCCGGAACGGTTTGGCGCATTTTACATTGATGCCAGCGGCGAGAAAAAGCAGCCGGTGATGGTGCATCGCGCCATCTGCGGTTCGATGGAACGGTTTCTCGGGATTCTCATTGAATCCTATGCCGGGCATTTTCCGCTGTGGCTGGCACCAGAACAGGTTGTTGTTGCGCCAATCACATCAGAAGCGAATGACTATGCCCATGATGTCGTGACGGTTCTGATGGGAGCTGGCCTGCGGGCACGGGCCGATATCCGCAACGAGAAAATTTCCTACAAGGTGCGTGAGCATTCCCTTGCGAAGGTGCCTGTCATTCTTGCAGTTGGTAAAAAGGAAGCGGCAGACCGCAGTGTCTCCATCCGCCGCCTCGGCTCGCAGGATCAGACTGTCATGAGCCTTGAAGACGCGCTGGCTTCATTGGCAGCCGAGGCCAAGCCGCCATTTGGTTAAGCCCGGCTGGCATCACAAACAAAAAAGCCTCGCTGCATGCAGCGGGGCTTTTTATGCGGGCATGGATGATTTACGCTGGCCACAGCACCATGGCGCAGGCACCGGCCCATGCCAGCACGCACAGGATGAGCTGAAAATCGGTGAGCAATGTTTCGGTTGGGGATTCGCCGCCATCGAGCTGATCAACAATATACCAGTAGCGAAACAGGCCAAACAGCACGAACGGAATGGTGATGCTCATCGGCGGGCGGGTGGTCACCACAAACATGCTGTAAAAAACCAGCGCGCCGGTGGCAGAGATTTGCGCAAAACGGTCGACAAGCTCGACAGAATATTTTTTCAGGATTTCACGGCCGCCGGCACCATTGCTGCGCAATTCCTGCCGGCGTTTGATGGAGGCGAGAAAAAGCGCCAGACACAGGGTGGTGATAAACATCCAGGCCGAGACCGGCACGGCCAGAGCCACCGCACCGGCATAAACACGCAGCACAAAGCCAATCGCAATCGTGAAAATATCCAGCACCGGCTCATGCTTGAGCTTGAAGGAATAGGCGACGTTCAGGCCGAGATAAATCACCAGCACGCCAATGACCTTCGGCAGCACCAGATAGCCGGCGAGCAGCGCCGTGCAAAGGCCGACCAGCAGCATCATGGCGCTTGGCACGGTCACAATACCAGCCGCCAGCGGGCGGGTTTTCGATTTTTTCGGGTGGGCGCGGTCGCGCTCAATATCCTGAATATCGTT
>JBOFCU010000073.1:0-5187 GCA_051646285.1 Beijerinckiaceae bacterium | reverse complement strand
GCGACCAGCAGCAAGGGTCTGGCAAGAAGTACCTGATATTGCAGCTTGTAGCGGGTGGCATCCAGCCCGGCGCGCTCGGTGCGCTCGACCAGGTCAGGCAAATCCCAGAACGGCACGCTATTGGGCGGCACAATCGACTGCCGAATCTGCTCCGGCCGGAGATTCGTTGCAATCATATAGGTCCCATACGTCTCTGGTGGCGCGTCAGCCGAGACCAGCCTCACGTCGTTCAATTCCCAGAATCCATCGCCAATCCGTGCCGTCTTCGCCTCCACCCGTTCCAGAAACTGGCCGCTCTGGTCAAACTGGAAGAATGTGACCTCTTTCAGGTCGGCACTGACATTATCAACAGACAGGGCGCGGATAATGGCTTGCCCATCGATGCTGCGCTGGCGAATCCACAGATCGGCCGCCAGTGCCCTTGCCCCACGGCCAAACAGGCTGGCTTCCATGTCGGTCGCCTGCTGTTTCAACTTTGCCGAGACGGGGTTGTAGACGGCCACGGACAGAATGCCGAAAAACAGGGCCACAAACAGCGGCGGCTGAAGAAATTCCCATACAGAGACGCCAGCTGATCGCATGATCACCAGTTCGAGCTTGCGGGACAGGCCCAGCATGGTTGCCATCGCACCGAACAGGATCGCGAAGGGCATCACCTGTTCTGCAACGGAGGGCGTTCGGTACAGGGTCAGCAGTGCGATGGCGCTGGTGCGGATACCCGGCACATCGCCGGACCGGCGCATCAGTTCGACAAAATCGATGGTGTAGATCAGCGCCACCACCGTCAGGAACATGCTCAGGATCATGCGCACGAAACGGATCGTCAGATAGCGCCCAAGGGTAAAGCCGATGAGATCCATGCGTCAGACCCGCCGCAGCCGTGCCAGCAGCGGGTTTCGCAATGCCCATTGGGCGGCGGCGGTGCTGAAGCGCGCGATCCAGGGCCACTCACGCTGCTTCAGATTATGGCTGCGCCGCGCGACAATGATGGACGCAAGGCTTGCTCCCAATGGCAAGGCGTAGGCCAGCGGCACAAAGGCTGGCGAGCGGGCAACAAGTGACCCGACAAAGAAACCGAGCGTTCGCAGCACAACGACGCCCAGCACCGCCCCGGCAATCGCTGCGCCGCGGCCCTGACGTGTCGTGCGTGGTGCGCTCAAGGCCGCATAGCCAATCAGCATGAAGGCCAGCGCATAAAGCGGTCCGGTCAACCGGTCATGCAATTCGGCGCGGTAACGGGATTCAAAACGCTTGTCTGGCGCCTTGCTGCGCCCCAGCAGCAAGTCAAATGTGTTCTGCTCGCGCGGCCGGTAATAACTGCCATCGGCCTGTGCCGCCAACTCACTCAAATCCAGCGCATAGCGCTCGAACAGGACAATGGCCGCATCCTGCTGGCCCGCACTCAAGCGCTGCACACTGCCTTTTTCCAGAACGAGAAAGCTGCCCTCATTGCCGGAAAGCGTATGGCCTTTTTCGGCCAGATAAACGCTGGTTTTATCCTTGTCGCGCCGGTCCTGCATAAAAACGCCGCGCAGCGTCTGGCCACTGCGCTCGCGATAATGAAATGTGATGCCATTTTGCAGTGTCGTGAATTGCCCCTCTGCCACCACGTTCGATAAAAAATCAGCCTGCACCTTTGTGATCAGATCGCGGATGGTGCGAAAACTTTCCGGCATCACATAAATTGTCATGGTGCCAACCATCAGTGTGATCAGAACCCCCAGCAGCGCCAGTGGTTTCAAGATCACCAATGGCGGCGTGCCTGCCGCATTCATCACAATCAGCTCGCTGTCGCTGTTCAGCTTGTTGAGCGTAAAAACGACGGCGGCGAATAGGGCGACAGGCGCAATCACGGTCACCAGTGCGGGAATGGAAAGACCAGTGATCGCCAGAAACATCAGGATCGTTTGACCCTTCGATGTCATCAGATCCAGTTCACGCAGGGCCTGTGTCACCCAGATGACGGCGGTGAGAACGATGATGCCGAGCACGCAGGCAAAGAAAGCCATGCGGAACACATACCGCTCAATCAGGCCGAACCGGAACAGATGCCATAGCCGTTGCACGTTGCGTTTGCTCAAAAAACCGCGCGGGTCTCACAAAGAGCATCCGCAACCAGACCGCCGGGGTATCGCGGGAAGGCCCGCGCGACAAGAGAGCGGGCAAAAACCATCAGGTTGAGGCGAAAACGGGGCAGACATTGTGGGATCACGGTCACACCTGCGTTAGCAGCAGCCTGCTGGGTGCACCCCTTCTCTGCCGCAGTGTGCAAATCTCTCGCATGATCGGGGCGGAGCGGGTAGCGTGATCGCATATAGACCGTGATTCCGGCAGCTCCCGTCTGCGGAATGAACCTTGAGGACCACCCCCGCATGAGCCGCGCCATTTCGCTGACCGTTTCTGCCACACCCGCAAAAAATGGTGCGACACTTGTTGTCTTCACCGATGGCGATTTGGCGCTGTCCAGGCAGGCAAAGGCCATTTTGGGAAGCGCCGGGGTCCGCGCCGTTGAGCGCGCTGCCGGTCTTGAAAGCTTCAAGGGCAAGGCGGCAAGCTGCTGCATGATCACCGCCCCGGCAGGCACGACTTACGAGCGGGTGCTGCTGGTCGGCATCGGTGCCAAGGATGCGTCAAAGCGGGACTTCGCCATGATGGGTGGGGCTGCCGCTGGCGCTCTCGCCAGGGTCAAGGCCGCAACGGTCGTGATGGACAAGGCGGCTGCCGCCATGACTGCTGATGAAATCGGCGAATTTGCGCTCGGCCTGCACATGCGGGCCTACGCCTTCGACCTCTACAAGACGGTGAAGAAGGATGAAAAAACCGCCCTCGCACTGACGTTGGTGACGGCCGATACCGCTGCCGCCAAAGCCGCCGTGAAAACGCGCGAGGCGATTGCCAGCGGTGTGAATATCGCCCGCGATCTCGTCAATGAGCCGCCGAATGTGCTGTATCCGCAGGAATTTGCAAAACGCGCTGCGGCACTCAAGAAACTTGGCGTTGAAGTCGAAATTCTCGGTGCGCGTCAGCTGGAAAAAATCGGCATGCGGGCCTTGCTCGGCGTCGGCCAGGGGTCGCGCAAGGAAAGTTATGTTGTCATCATGCGCTGGCGCGGCGGCAAAAACCGCAACGGCCAGCCGGTCGCCTTTATCGGCAAGGGCGTGACGTTTGATACCGGCGGCATTTCCATCAAGCCGGCCGGCGGTATGGAAGATATGAAGGGGGATATGGGCGGCGCGGCCTGCGTGGTCGGCCTCATGCACACGCTGGCAGCGCGCAAGGCCAAGGTGAATGCCATTGGCGTGATCGGTCTTGTGGAAAACATGCCAGATGGGAACGCCCAGCGCCCCGGTGATATTGTGAAATCCCTGTCGGGCCAGACCATCGAGATCATCAACACCGATGCGGAAGGCCGCCTCGTTCTGGCCGACGTGCTCTGGTACACGCAGAACCGTTTCAAGCCAGCCTTCATGGTCAATCTCGCAACCTTGACCGGGGCCTGCATTGTGGCACTCGGCAAGGAGCATGCCGGCCTGTTTTCAAATGATGACACATTGGCTGACCGGCTTTTTGCGGCGGGTCAGGCCAGCGGCGACAAGGTGTGGCGCATGCCGTTGACCGCAGAATACGACAAGATGATCGACTCCAAATTTGCCGATGTGAAAAACGCCGGGGCGCGCGATGCCGGTGCCATTACCGCCGCCCAGTTCCTGCAGCGCTTCGTCAACAAGACGCCGTGGGCGCATCTTGATATTGCCGGCCCCGCCATGGGGTCACCGCAAAGCGAGATCCAGAAAAGCTGGAGTTCGGGTTTTGGCGTGCGGCTGCTCAACCTGCTGGTGCAGAACCACTATGAGGGCCACGATCCGTCAGCCACTCCGGCCAGAACGAAGGTGCCAACCCAGCGTGGCCGCAATGCCGGGCAAGCGAAGGCCGGTACGGTGCCTGCGTCAGAGGCGGTGCGCGACACCCCTGTGGGTGCCGACCGCCGCACCGCGCGTGATGTGCAGCGATAAGCGCCCATCAGCGCTGAATGGCGGGAAAATGTGAACGCTGAAGCGCATTTTCCGCCTCGCAGCCAAAAGAGGTGGGTGCGTCACCTTGTCTTTGCCGTTTTCAGCCCATAGGTTCACAGAGAAACCGGGCGCGTCATGCGCCCCAACAGACGTTCAGGAGTGACACCCATGGGTGGCGCAAGCATTTGGCATTGGGTTGTGGTCGGCATCGTGGTGATGCTTCTGTTCGGACGCGGCAAGCTGTCGGAATTGATGGGTGACGCAGCCAAGGGCATCAAGGCCTTCAAGAAGGGCATGTCGGAAGACGAAACACCGCCGCCCGCCGATACGGCGAACACTGCTGGCTCAGGCCAGACCATTGATCACGCGCCCGCAGCCGGGACGACTTCATCGCAGACGCAGAAAACCAGCTGATTCTGCGGTTTTCATGTCACGGTTTGAGGTAAAGGGCGTGCGTGCTGTGCTGCGCAGCGTCCTGATGGACGGGTATCCACATGTTTGATCTGTCCTGGGGCAAAATGATCATCATCGGCGTGATGGCGCTGGTGCTGATTCCGCCCAAGGATTTGCCGGGCACGCTGCGCGCGCTTGGCCAGATGGTCGGCAAGATCAAGCGCATGGCCGGTGAGTTTCGCAGCCAGTTCGATGACGCGATGCGGGACGCTGACATTGCCTCGGTGAAAAAGGAATTTGATTCGATGAACGAGGCGGCGTCCTCTGTCTCGACTTTCAACCCGATCGAATCCATCCGCAACGAGATCAAGACGGCTGTGAACCCGGGTGAGACTGCGACGGCGGACGCAGGCAGCGCCATGCCGGTTCAGGAACCCGACATTCCGCTTCCCGATGCCGCACCGCCCGTTGATCATGCCGCCTTTGACGAGGCGAAGCCGGTGGAAACGGCTGCGGAAGATATGCCCGCTGCCAAACCGAAAACACCGCGCAAGCCGCGCGTGAAGGCGGCTGTCGACAAGCCCGCTGATGGAGGCGCAGACGCATGAGCGATCTTGCTCCCCTCGGCGCTTCAAAAGGCATCATCAAGGAAGACCAGCGCAAGCGCGATGAAGAGGCGATTGAGGCCTCGAAAGCGCCACTGATCGAGCATCTGATCGAGTTGCGTTCGCGCCTGATCAAGGTGCTGCTCGGATTGCTGGTGCTGTTTTTTCTGTGCTTC
>JBOFCU010000053.1:0-7364 GCA_051646285.1 Beijerinckiaceae bacterium | reverse complement strand
TGAAAACGATATTCCGTCAGCTGCCGGTAGAGACCACCGGGGCGCAGAATTGTGGATGGAAAATGCGGCAGGTTGGGTGAGTCCGGCACATGCTGGGGCTCCAGGCACAGGCCGGCATTGGCCCCATAGCGCACGCCGCCAAGGCCATCCACCGGCACATTCACCTTGAAGCCATCATAAAATTGCAAGGCCGGCTCTGTCGTCCACACTTCCATCGCCAGACCTGATTTGCGCGATGCAAGGGTCGCTGCATGCGCAGCCAACAGGCCGGTCATTGCGCATGGCTCCTCATGATCACGGCGCAGAATATAATTGTGGTCATACCAAAAGCGCGTGCCATCCGCATTCCTATGGCGCACGGGCCGTGCCACGCGAAAATCCATGGGTGACGCGGCCACGGGCTGCAATGTGCCATCGGGAATCAGGTCATCATTCACCGGTGTCCAGACATTGGCGCGCACGCTCAGCGTATGGTCCAGAATATCGGGCGAGCCATCGAGATTGAAATAGGAATGATGGCAGAGATTGATGATCGTTGCGGTGTCAGTGATCGCAGATAATTCCACGCGCAGGGTTGCCGGTTCTGCCAGCGTATAGCGGCATTGCACGGTCACCGCGCCGGGATAGCCGGCATCACCATCCGGCGAGACCAGCACCAGCGTCACGCTGTTTTGGGTGTGATGGATCATCGTCCAGGGCCGCACGCCAAAACCAAAGCCCGGCCCGCCGCCATGCAGCGAGTGTTTGCCGGCCTGATTGAGCGGCAGCTGATAATTCTGGCCGTCCAGCGTGAATTTTCCGTCACCAATGCGGTTGGCAAAACGGCCAGCCGTCGCGCCCATGTGCGGAGAGTGTTTGAGATAATCATCCAGACTGTTGAAGCCCAGCACAACACGCTGGAGGCTGCCATTCTTTTTCGGCACCTGCATGTCACGCAGCACCGCGCCCCATTCCATGACGGTGGCCACCGCACCGGCCTGCGTGCGCAAGGTCACCTCGCGCACGGGCGTGCCATCCGGCAAATGTCCCAAAACAGTGAGCGCCATTACCAGCTTCCCGTGTTCGGCATGCTGGCCCATGGCTCGGCCGACGGTTTGGCATCGCCCCGCTGCAATAATTCAATTGAAATGCCGTCAGGCGAAACGACGAAGGCCATATTGCCATCGCGCGGCGGGCGGTTGATCGTGACGCCCGCTTTCATCAGCCGGTCACAGGTCGCGTAAATATCATCCACGCGGTAGGCGAGATGGCCAAAATTGCGGCCGCCCGTATAGGCGTGCTCATCCCAGTTGTAGGTGAGTTCCAGCAGCGGGGCCTTGCTCTCCTTCGCACGCTCGACATCACCGGGAGCAGCCAGAAAAACAAGGGTGTATTTGTGCTCCGCCCGCTCGACGCGGCGCACCTCGACAAGGCCGAGCTTGTTGCACCAGAAATCCAGCGCCTTCTCCAGATTGCCGACCCGGACCATGGTGTGAAGATATTCCATCTCGCGACTCCCCGCTTTTTAGGTTACGGCACCCTAATCAAACATGCCTGTGGCCGCTATGGGGCACAGTCATGCGGCCCATGCGTTGGCCGCCAGAGGACCGTCCGGAATGACGCTGAAGGAACGCGCTGCCATTATCTCGATCATCGCCACGGTGGTGATCACACTGGCCAAGGGCATCACCGGCTGGTTCACGGGATCGCTGGCGCTGATTTCTGATGCCGCGCACAGCCTGCTGGATGTGGGTGCGACGACGATCACCTTTTTTGCCGTGCGCGCAGCAGACCGGCCAGCCGATGACGAGCATCCCTATGGCCATGGCAAGGTGGAATCCATCGCCGCCCTTGGCGAGACCGTGTTCCTGATCGCGCTGTCCGCCATCGTGGCCTATGAAGGCGTGCGGCGGCTGATCAGCGGCGAGACCCATGTGGAAACCTCGCTGGTGGCCTTTGCCGTTCTGTTTGCCGCCATTCTGGTTGATGCCTGGCGCTGGTATTCCCTGAACAAGGCGGCGAAGGAAACCGGCAGCGAGGCGCTGGCTGCCGATGCGCTGCATTTTTCATCAGACCTTGTAAATTCCGTGCTGGTGATTGTGGCGCTGATCGCGGCCCATTTTGGCTATCCGCAATTCGACCCGCTGGTGGCTGTCGGTGTCGCGATTTTTATTGCTGTTGCGGGCTGGCGTCTGGGCCGCCGCACGATTGATTCCCTGATGGATGCCGCACCGAAAGGGGCTGGCGAAAAAGTCTCGGCGGCCGTGGCCGGGGTTCCGGGTGTCGTTGCGCTGGATGGCGTGCGCCTGCGTCCCTCGGGCGGAGCCATTCTTGGTGAAATCGGTATCCGCGTTTCGCGCACCCATACACTGGAGCGGGTGGCCGACATCAAGGCTGATGTCGAGAAAGCCGTGGCGGAAGCCTCTCCGGGGGCCTCGGTCACCGTCACCGCCAATCCAATTGCGATGGATGATGAAAGCGTGCTGGAGCGCATCATGCTGATCGCGGCCCGCAAGCGCGTGCCGATCCACCATATCACGGTGCAGCATCTGCAGGGCAATTTGTCGGTGAGTTGTGATGTGGAGGTGGATGGCCGGCTGTCCATCGGCGCCGCGCATCGCAAGGCCTCACAAATGGAAGACGCGCTGCGGGCTGAATTTGGCAATGACACGGAAGTGGAAAGCCATATCGAGCCGCTGGAAATTGGCGAGTGGGCGGGCGAGGATGCCAGCACTGATATCATAGCGTCGATTACCACGGCGCTGACGGCGCATGCGCGCGCCACGAGCCATATTTCAGATATTCACAATGTGCGGGTGCGGACCACGCCGGCGGGGCTGATCGTCAATTATCATTGCCGCACCGATCCAAAAATCGATGTCGCCACGGCCCATGCAGACGTGGATGCCATCGAGCGCGCCTTGCGCAAAAACAACAGCACCATCCGCCGCGTGGTAGGCCATTGCGAACCGCTGCGCGCGGCTGACTGAACGGATTTCCCGAAACCGCCGCAGTGCGGTAAAGATTGGCGAATCCGTGATTTCGACCTGATGAGCCCCGCATGTCTGCTTCCGAAGCACCCGTTATCCGTCTGGCTGATTATCGCCCCAGCCATTTTCTCATTGACACGATCGATCTGACATTTCGCCTTGATCAAACGGATACACGCGTCATCGCCGTGCTCAATATCCGTGCCAATCCAGCGGCGGCAGCGGATCAGGCGCTTGTTCTGGATGGCGATGATCTGACACTCGTCACCGTGCTGCTTGATGGCCGGCCGCTGCTGCCTTCCGCCTATGAAGCGACACCCGAGCGCTTCACACTGCATGCACCGCCGCCGCGCGCGTTTTCGCTCACATTCGAAACAGCCATCAATCCATCCGCCAATAAAAGGCTGATGGGGTTGTATCGTTCGGGCACTACCTATTGCACGCAGTGCGAGGCCGAAGGGTTCCGCCGCATCACCTACTGCCTCGACCGGCCCGATATTCTCTCGATCTACACGACGCGCATTGAAGCCGATGCGGCAGAAGCGCCATTGCTGCTGGGCAATGGCAACCCCGGCGAGCATGGATTTTTGCCCGGCGGCAAGCGGCATTTTTCGGTATGGCACGACCCGTGGCCAAAGCCCTGTTATTTGTTTGCGCTTGTCGCGGGTGATCTGGCCAGCGTCTATCGCCCCTTTACCACGCAATCGGGACGGGTGGTAAAACTCGGCATCCATGTGGAAAATGGCAAGGAAGACCGCTGTGCCTGGGCCATGGATTCCCTTGTGCGCTCCATGCAATGGGATGAGCGCGTGTTCGGGCTGGACTATGATCTCGATGTTTTCAACATTGTCGCTGTTTCCGATTTCAATATGGGCGCAATGGAAAACAAGGGCCTGAATATTTTCAACGACAAATATGTGCTTGCCGATCCACTCACCGCCACAGACCTTGATTATGCGAATATCGAGGCGATTATTGCCCATGAATATTTTCACAACTGGACCGGCAACCGCATCACCTGCCGTGACTGGTTTCAGCTTTGCCTGAAGGAAGGCCTGACTGTTTTCCGTGATCAGGAATTTTCTGCCGATGAACGCTCCCGGCCCATCAAGCGCATAGCGGATGTGATGCGGCTGCGCGCGGCACAGTTTGTCGAGGATTCCGGGCCCCTCGCCCATCCGGTGCGGCCAACGCAATACCGCGAAATCAACAATTTCTATACAGCGACCGTTTATGAAAAAGGCGCTGAAGTCATCCGTATGCTGAAAACCTTGCTGGGGGCTGACGATTTTGCCCGCGGCATGGCGCTGTATATTTCACGCCATGACGGCCAGGCCGTCACGATGGAAGATTTTATCGCGTGCTTTGCCGATACCAGCGGGCGCGATCTCGCATCATTCTTCCGGTGGTATGAGCAGGCGGGAACGCCTGTGGTTGCGGTTGAAGGCCATTATGACCCCGCCACGCGCCGCTATACACTGACCGCAACACAGACCACGCCAGCCACACCGGGCCAGCCGGATAAAATGCCTGTGGTCATTCCCATCAGCCTTGGGCTGGTTGCGCAAACGGGCGAAGCGGTTGACGTGCCGCAGGACGTTTGGGTGCTGACGCAGCACCAACAAACGATACGCTTTGATCATATTGCTGCTGCACCCGTGCCATCCCTGTTGCGCAATTTTTCCGCGCCCGTGCGGCTGATGATGTCGCTTTCGGATGATGAATTGCTGACATTGCTGCGCCATGACAGTGACAGCTTCAATCGCTGGCAGGCCGGTCAGGATCTTGCCATGCGCATGATGCGCCGCGCTGTTCTTGACCAGAATATCGACGCCATGCGTCCGCACGCCCAGCGCTATGGTGATGCTGTCGCCACCATCATTCGCCATGAAGGGCTGAACGATCCGGCCTACAGTGCCTACCTCGCCAACCTGCCATCGCTGGCCGATGTGATGCGCGATATTGGCCAGGATATTGATCCGGATGCGATTCATACAGCGCGTTCGGCATTGCGACGCGTTGTCGCGCCGGCCCTGGCTGATGCGCTTCATCACGTCGCCCTGCAGTTTCCTGCCGCAGAGTCATTTTCTCCAGACGCGGCGAGCGCCGGCCAGCGGGCGCTGCGCGCAGCTGCGCTGGCCATGCGCATTGCAGCCGGCGCGCCGGGCGCCACGCAGGATGCGGAAGTGTTGCTGGCCCACGCCGATAACCTGACTCTGCGTGATGCAGCCTTGCGGGCTGTGATGACCGAGCCGGGCGACACGCGCGAGCGCATGTTTGCTGCCTTTGAAGCGCAGTACCGCGCAGAACCTCTCGTGCTCGACAAATGGTTTCAGATTCAGGCCGCTATTCCAGAACGGGATACGCTGGCGCGCGTTAAGACATTGATGCGCCATGAAGCGTTTACACTGGAAACGCCCAATCGCGTTTATTCCCTGATTATGGGATTTGCGACTGGCAATATGACCGAATTTCACCGGCCAGACGGCGCAGGCTATCGCTTCATCGGTGACCTCGTGCTCGAAATTGACCGCATGAACCCGCAAGTGGCATCGCGCCTCGCAACAGCTTTCCGCACCTGGCGGATGATGGACAGCACGCGCCGCTCGCACGCAAAAGACGTGCTGGATTCCATTCATGCCACACCTGACCTGTCGCGCGACGTCTCAGACATTATCGGGCGCACGCGCGGCTGAAAAATTTTGCCGCAACAGGTCAAGCAAAAACGCTGACACCACAGGAACAGGAATCGAACGATGCGCGCTGCAGACTCATCTGCGGCGTCGCGCATATGAATTATGACTTTTTTGTGCATTAACCATTCAATAACCTCTGGACAAATCACGCCACCGTGATTCAACTAGCACTGATTCGGAATGATGCGGCACGTCCTTCCGAGCGGGCGTTTTCAGTTTTTCAAAAAGATTCCTGGAGTATTAACGCATGGCGCGGGCGAACGCGACGTGTGTGCCCGCGCGCGCGGGTACATTTATTAATCTTGCAAGCTGGTTGCACGAACCGCGGCATGCCGCAGCACGCGCATTTGAGACGCGCATTCGTGATGCAATTCTCCCGCTTTTTTGTGCTTTTGCCTGCGTCGTGGCCATCGCAACATGGTTTCAGATGGATAGCGCGCGCACTGAGGCCTTTCAGCAGGCTGGCAAGCGGCTGGATTCCCTGAGCGAGCAACTGATTTACCGGCTGGCTTACAGCGAGCGTTCATCGGGCATGATTGCCGAACAGGATGTATTGAACGCAATCGCAACGGCAGAGGTAATTGCTGATGGGCGCAAGGCTTATATCAGCGATGAACAGGGTGCCCTCATGGCGCATATCCCGCTCCTGGAAAAGCGTCCCGCGCATGTGCGTGAACTGCTTGGCACAAAATCAGATTTTGCAATGCTGGCCGATGGCGCGGGCGTCTTTGTCATTCAAATCGCTGGCGGAGAGGCCCTCGCGCGCATTCGCAATCTGCGGCACCGTGCCGGTCAGCTCATCATGATCCAGAGCCTGGCTGACGCCAATGCACGCAGCAACGCCATCATTAAGACCTTTGCAACCCTGCTCGGCGTTGCGACTGGCCTGGCTCTCTGCTTTGCGCTGTTTGTTCTGGCCCAGGCACGGCGCGCCGACAGTGCGGAAGAAATCTGCGAGCAATTTTATGCGCGCGTTGATACGGCACTCGACAGCGGGCGTGGCGGATTGTGGGACTGGGATATTGTGCGTGGCCGCATCCACTGGTCACACTCCCTTTATCGCATGCTGGGCGTCACACCACGAACAGGTTTTTTATCGGTCGCTGACATGCAAGCCATGATGCACCCAGATGATGAGCCGCTCATGGCCCTTGCCCATCGTATCGCCGACAAATCCCAAACCCATGTTGACCATGAGTTCCGGCTAAAATCGGTCTCTGGTCACTGGCTCGGGATGCGTGCCACGGCCCGCGTTGCGCATCGCGAAGACGGGCGTTTTCCGCATCTCGTCGGAATCGCGGTTGATATATCCGATCAAAAAAATCTCGCTGCAAGCCGTGCCCGCTCGGATGAACAGCTGCGTGATGCCATCGAACAGATTTCGGAGGCTTTTGTTTTATGGGATGCCGACAACCGGCTGGTATTATCCAACTCAAAGTTCCGGCAGCTCCACGGGCTTTCATCCGAGCAGGTTCATGCGGGCATGCTCTATAATCAGGTGATGACCACCGCTTCCACACCTGCTGTCAATGTCATGCGTGAAATCATTCCCATTGATTGTGACAATGCGCGCACAATCGAGACAGAGCTTGTTGATGGCCGCTGGCTGCAAATCAACGAACGCCGGACGCGTGATGGCGGCTTTGTTTCCGTAGGCGCCGACATCACGAGCATCAAGCGCCATGAAGAGGATCTGATC
>JBOFCU010000022.1:0-15439 GCA_051646285.1 Beijerinckiaceae bacterium | reverse complement strand
CCCAATCCTCCGATTTCAGCCGGATCGGAAATGTGCGGGCCTGAATCTGCTCGCGGATTTTCGCATCGACCTCATCGGACACGCTGGCCCAGATGGCGATGCCCGCCGTCTCCTCGATTTTTCCTTCGCCGCCGGATTTAGCGATGGCGACGCGGTCACGGATCATCGGATCGACCACCAGATGCAGCACATCCGCCAGCGTCTGGTTGCGGTAGCGCGGGATATTGACCATCGCCAGCACCACCTCGCCGATGCTCGCCTGCAGGCGCGTGCGGAAGGCGGTGATCTGCGCAATCACCGCCGGATCGAGCAGCCCCTCCGCCGCCGCAGCGGGCGCGCCGCCAGCATCCTTGCCGCCGGATTTGGCCGCCTTGTCCGCGCCATTGCCATTGCCCTTGCCGTTTTCGCCCTTGGCCATGTCTTGCTCCATACAATCTGCGAGGCAAGGATATAATGGCCGAAATCATTGAACAAATTGAAAAATTATTCCCCACAAACACAACGCCCCGCCCTCCTTGCGGAAGACGGGGCGCATCACGCCTCAGACGAGGGAGGGCTAATCGCTAGTCATTGGCGGTGATTCCCTGAGCAGACGCCACTGGTACTGGACCGATGCCGTCCTTGCCATAGATATCATCGCGGAACTGCACGATGCCATCGCCGCCCCCCCATGCAGTAATGTAGACCCAGAAGAGCGGCACCGGATCAGCCACTTTCACATCGTGGCGCTGGGCGCCAGCAAACAGCTCTTCAACCCGGTCGCGGGTCATGCCAGGGGTGTTTTTCAGGATCCACGCCACATAGTCCCGCACGTTCTGGACGCGGATGCAGCCGGAAGAGTGGAACCGGGCATCATCGCCAAACAGGCCCTTGGAGTTGGTGTCGTGCATGTACACGCCATGAGGGCTGGGCACATTGATGCGCACCGTGCCCATGGAGTTGAAATCACCCGGATCCTGCCGGAAACGGAACTTCAGCGCCTCGTCCGAATTCCAGTTGATCGAAGTCGACGGCACTTCCTGACCCTGCCCGTTGAAGATGCGGATGCGGTTCTCGGTCAGATAGTTCGGCTCAGAGCGCATTTTCGGGATCAGATCCTTGCGCACGATTGATGCAGGGGTCGTCCAGAACGGATGGAAATTGATCTCCGGGATGCGCGTTGTCAGCACCGGGGACTGGCGGTCGGCCTTGCCAACCACTGCGGTGTGCCGGGTCTGCACCACCCCGCCCTCAACCGTCTCAATATGTGCTGCGGGGATGTTGGTGGTGATGTAGCGCGGATTCTGCGCTGCGCCGGACAGGGTGCGCAGGCGGACGACATTCACCTCAAGCTGGCGCAGGCGTGTATCGGCCCGCACATTGAGTGCAGCCAGCGTCAGGCTGTTGACCGTGCCGGTCTGGTTCAGGCCATGGCGGGCCTGAAAACGCCGCACGCCGGCTTCCACAAAGGAATCGAACACGTCAGACTGGCCTTCCCGGTCGAGATCGCCGGTCATGGTGAGCCGCTGACGCAGGGCCACCACACCACGGCCTTTCGAGCCAACACGGTATTGGCCGGCCGGCACGGCCGTGAAGCCGCCCTGCCCAACGATCTGCCGGTATTGGGCAATCGCCTGCTCTGTCGCTTCAATCGTTTGTGCCGAGATCAGTGGAACCGTGGAGCGCGCGACACGCAGTGTCGATGCGGAATCATAGCTCTGGCGCCACTCCGCCTGCCCATCCTGCGCGAAGGCAGGCATGGTGGCCGGGGTCATGGCGGTTGTTGCCAGCGAAAGAAGAGCCGTTCTGCGGGTCAGCATGGTCTTGTACCTGAATCCTGGGATATTGGCCGGTGATGTCACGCGCACACATAAGTATATGCCGCCACGCCACCGTTTGGAATCCGTTGTGTCTGTTTCGACTTAAAAAACCATGATTTTTTCGGCCAATTTGTGGCAAAGCCCTGCCCGAGACGCATGAGGCTGCCTGAATCTGGGCTTTCACACGCGGTTGTGAAGGGCCGGACCACTCTAGACCCGTCCAGAATGCCTTGCTGATGGCCGCCTCAAACGCCCCGCGCCTCAAGCCCCCTTGCGCAGGGCCGCGAGGTAACCGTCAAGGATCGGCTTGGTCACAGGATCGGCAAAGACATGTGCGGCGGGGTTGGAATCGATGCCTGTCATGCTGCCCAGCGGCACCAGCATGGACACGAGGTTGCCGAGATGCCGCTCAAATAGCTTCGTGATTGTCGGGCCATTGATGTCGATGATGCCGTCCTGCATATTTAAGTGCTTGCGCTGAAAATCGACAGTCGCCCCCTTCGTCTTGGGGCCGAACAAGCCGTCCACCTTGAGCAGTGGTTTTTTCTCCTTTGCCAGCCAGTCATTGAGCAGATGCTGCACCAGCCGCACATCATCGGGCCTGTTGCTGCGGCCACTCCCGATGCTGGCGATGATGAGATTGGGAATGGCCATGGCCGTACGCCTCCTCGCTTACGCCGGTTCGGGAATGGGAAATGGATTTTTGGGAATCCCTTTTTTCAGCAGCAAGGCGATGATGACCGCCATAATGGCGAGAAGCGCAAAAAGTGTGAGTTTTGCCAGATCGCCCTCGATACAAATCTCATAGACAATCAATCCAGCCGCCACGCGCTTGAAATGGAAAAATATTTCCAGGTTGACGCCGAGCGGGCTGCCTTTGGCAATCAGGATTTTCGTATCCGGTGACCAGCTGGTGCCTGCGGTATAAGGAAATGAAAATCCGCTGCAAATGGCCGCGAAGATCGCAATCTTGGCGTGGCCTGCAATATTGCCGGAAACGGAATTGGGCTTGATTTCATAAAATTCAGTGCGCTTTGCAGGTTTGCCAGAGGGGCCCGATGGATCATGCGTGATCAAATCCGGCACCTTGAAAGGCAAGGTGGTCAGCAGCAATACAGATTTGAAAGAGGAAATCGAATTGTGAAACATCAGATACAGATGCAGCAGCCGCACATTGCCGATGCCGATGGAAATATCCTGAAAATCTTCATTGGTCGGACTGCCGGGGAAAAATCCTTTCGCCCTGCGGCCGACATGATCAAGATAATGACGGCCAATCTCGCGTTCAGCCACAATGCCAAACAGGCTTGCAATTTCGATCGGCACGAAGTCACTGATCGGGTGACACCCCATAGCCGACTCCATCATGTCTAAAATAAAAAAATCTATCCTTGAATTGTAATCCTGACGTTGGGGAATGGCAAGAGAAAATCAATGGCCGCCGGCTGATGCCAACCGGGGAAAACCCATTTTTGCATTGAATCCAAATCGTTGCCGCAGTGAAATTTTACAAATCACCACGCAGGTTCAAGGCCATATGCTGCCGGCGCATTCCCAGCAGCGTTGCAAGTATGAAGACCATGCGCGGGTGCGAAAGACACGCCCGCGCATGGACATGCGGCGTTATCCGTCGACCTTGATACCGGCTTCGCTGATCAGCTTGCCCCATTTCGCATGTTCGGCCTTGAGATAATCGCCGAAGGCAGGGCCCGAGGTCGGCGTCACCCGTGCGCCCAGTTTTTCAAAGCGCTCGACAATATGCGGCATGGCGAGAATTTTCTGCAAATCCGCGCTGAGTTTGGCCGTGATGTCGGCTGGCGTTTTCACCGGCACGACCACGCCAAACCATGAGGACACATCAAATCCGGGGACACCGGCTTCAATCAGCGTTGGCAATTCCGGCGCTGACTTTGCACGCATTTTCGTGGTCACACCCAGCCCGCGCACCTGCCCGCCCTGCACCTGCGGCAGCATGAAGGTGATATTATCGAACATCACGTCAACCCGCCCGGCCATCAAATCGCTGATGGCCATGGATGAGCCGCGATAAGGCACATGCGTCATTTCCACACCGGCGAGGCGCTTGAACAATTCGCCCGACAAATGGATGGAAGTGCCGACCCCCGATGAGGCATAGGTGAGCTTGCCCGGATTGGCCTTCGCGTGGGCGATGAATTCCTGCACGGTTTTTGCCGGCGATGAATTCGGCACCGTCATCAAATTTGGCAACTCGATCGTGAGGCCGACGGGAGCGAAGTCGGTCAACGCATTGTAATTCAAGTTTTTGTAAAGATGTGGATTGATTGTCATGCCAATGGGGCAAATCAGAATGGTGTGGCCATCCGCTTCCGAGCGCGCCACAAATTCAATGCCGACATTGGCCCCCGCGCCGGGCTTGTTTTCAACGATGACATTGGTGTTCCACAACTTGCCATATTCTTCAGCAACAGCCCGGCCGACAATATCCGTCGAACCGCCGGCCGGAAATGGCACGACCACCTTCACCTGCTTGTTGGATGCGGGGAAACTCTGGGCCCGCCCGATGGCCGGCATGGCCAGGGTGGCTGCGGTTGCAAGCGTGAAGTGACGGCGATCAATCGACATGAATTCCTCCGAGTGGCTTTTTCTAAGCCGATCATTGCCTTTGACACGGCAAACCGCAAGGCCAGCCAAAAGCGCCGCACTTGTGTCATCAGCGGCAGCGCCTTAAAACACTGGCATGGCGACCGATCCGACATCAGACCCCACCTGCGAACCTGCTCAAACTGAATTTCGCCCTGATGGGGATGAGCGCTGGAGCATGTTCCGCGCGGTTTCGTTCCGCACCCTGATTCCCAACATGATCACGCTTCTGGCGATCTGCTCGGGCCTGACCGCCGTGCGATTGTCGGCGGAAGGCCGCTGGGATTGGGCGGTGGCTGCTGTGGTGATTGCCGCCATTCTCGATGGCATCGACGGGCGGGTGGCCCGCATGTTGAAGGGCACATCCAAATTCGGCGCCGAACTCGATTCTCTCTGCGATTTCGTGAATTTCGGCTGCGTGCCTGCCCTGCTGCTGTATTTCTTTTCGTTCAAGGAATTTGGCAATGTTGGCTGGATTGTCGGCCTTCTGTTTGCCATCGCCTGTGCGCTGCGGCTGGCGCGCTTCAATGTGATGCTCGATGATCCCAACAAGCCGGCGTTCACCAAGGACTTCTTCACCGGCATTCCGGCCCCGGCCGGGGCGCTGTGCGCGATGCTGCCGATTTATGTGCATTTGATCGGTGCCGACCGTTTTCGGGGTCAGGGCATTCTGGAATTGCTGTTTGTACTGTTCGTCGCCGCAATGATGGTCAGCAAGGTGCCGACCTATGCCGGCAAGACGCTGGGCCAGAGCATTCCCCGTGACAAGGTGCTGATCGTGCTGCTGCTGATCGTGCTAACGGCCGTGCTGCTGGTCAGCTATCCATTTGAGATGCTGACGGCGGGCGTGCTGGTCTATCTTGCCTGCCTGCCGCTTGGTGTGGCCCGCTACCGGCGTCTTGAGCGGAACCATGCGGCAGCACAGGCAGCCGCTGCCGCGTGAGCAACATGGCGCTACGCCCAGCGGGCACCCGCTTCATTTTGAAACTGAGCCGTCAGGCCTGCGCCTAAAGCTGATGTGCAATCAAATGCGGGTCAAACGCTTCGCATTGCTGTGCACCCGCTGTGCCACAGGATTTTCCGCAGCATGGGCAATCGCTGCCATGCCTTTTGCCACCACCGACCAGTCACCGGGCCGCGTCCACATGTTCATCATCATGCGCAGGGCCGCATAATTGGCTCCGGCGACGGATTCATAAACAGCTTCAACCTTCTCCGTCGTAGCGCGCATGGTCTCATCACGCGCGGACTTGGCATGCGGATTCGTTGCCGCCTCATAGAAAATGGGCATCCGGAAAGCGATTGTCACCGCTGCCGATTGCGCCATAAGTGCGGAAGACCAGAAGGCTTCGTTCATTTTCAAGGCATTCTCGATTGAGGACGACACGAATCGTTTGGTGTCTTTCGCCACAGCGGCTTCCCTTCGGTAGAACCGCTCACGCGGGGGGCAAGATCACAGGCGATCTTGACCAGAGTCAATGAGTCTATAGGCCGACGGTTCACAAAGCCACTACTTTCAGGTACTGAAGCGGCACCTTGGGCGGCAACGCGCCTTGGCAGGCCGCTGTATGACCGTTATGCCGCACCTGCCCGCTTGCTCCAAAACACTCTAATACGATTGAAACCCACAGACTGGACCCTTATGGCTAAGGAAGAACTGCTCGAATTTCCCGGCACCGTCAGCGAATTGCTGCCGAACGCAATGTTCCGGGTGAAACTCGAAAACGACCATGAAATCACCGCCCATACCGCCGGCAAGATGCGCAAGAACAAGATTCGCGTGCTCGCTGGTGACAAGGTTCTGGTGGAGATGACGCCCTATGATCTGACCAAGGGCCGCATCACCTACCGTTTCAAGTAAAAGCAAACAGGCGGAACCCGTGGTGGCTGATCCTTCCGCCTGGCGGCCCAAACTCGTGCTGGCCTCCGGCTCGCCCCGGCGTGTGGCCCTGCTGGAGCAGATTGGCCTGAAACCGGACGCACTGCTGCCGGTTGATCTGGACGAGACCCCGCACAAGCGGGAAAAAGGCCGTCAGCTCGCCGTTCGCCTGGCGCGCGAAAAGGCCGAGGCGGCCTTCGCCGTCACGGAAAAGAATGACACCTTGCGCGCCAGCTACATTCTCGCTGCTGACACAGTGGTGTGGGCGGTTGGCCGGATTTTGCCCAAGCCTGATCTGGTCGATGAAGCGGCGCAGTGCCTGCGCCTTCTCTCGGGCCGCGCTCACCGCGTTTATACCGGTGTCTGTCTCGTGACGCCGCGCGGAGCCTTCCGGGAAAAACTGGTCGAGACACGGGTGCGATTCAAGCGCCTGTCAAAAGACGAGATCGAATCGTATCTGGCCTCCGGTGAATGGCGCGGCAAAGCAGGCGGCTATGCGATTCAGGGGTTTGCCGGTGCATTTCCGCAAAAAATCATTGGCTCCTATTCCTCTGTCGTGGGGCTGCCATTGCAGGAGACGATGGCGCTGCTGGATGGTGAGGGCTATCCTGTGCACATCAACTGGCTGAACAACGCATAAATCTTCAGCAGCGTTGGATAGCCGCAGTCATGATGGTGGCGCGGGATGAACCTTGCACTCTGGCTTGAGCGCGCCGGGCGCGCTGCCCCCACCCTGCCAGCACTTGCCCATGGTGCGCATGTGTTTGCCCGGTATGGTGAAGCCGCACAGTCGGCGGCCCAGCTTGCGGGATTTTTTCGTACACGCGGCATGCGGCGCGGTGACCGCATCGGCATATTCGCAAAAAATTCGCCTGACTATATAATTATCATGTTCGCGATCTGGCATGCGGGTCTGGTTGCAGTGCCGATCAATGCGAAATTGCACGGCGCTGAGGCGGCCTGGATTATCGGCCACGCCGATTGCCGGATGGTGTTTGTTTCTGAGGATACCGAAACTGCACTCACCGGCGCGCTGCCACACCATACGCGCCTTGATATTATCCCAATTGGATCGAGCGCCTATCGCGCCGCCTTGTCTCATGCTCCCGCTGCTTGCATGGATTGCACGCGCGATGATCTCGCCTGGCTGTTTTACACATCCGGCACCACGGGCCGCCCCAAGGGCGCGATGCTGACTCATGGCGTGCTTGCAGCTGCAACATTGGCCTATATCAGCGAGGTGGACCCTGTTGCGCCCGGCAACGGGCTTTTGCATGCGGCACCCTTGAGCCATGGCAGCGGACTTTACAGCATGGCGCATGTCATGCGGCTGGGTGTGAATATCATTCCTGAATCAGGCGGCTTTGAACCAGCGGAAATCTTTTCGCTGATAGAGGCATGGCCACACTCCTCGATGTTTGCGGCGCCCACCATGATCAAGCGCATGGTCGAGAGCCGTGCTGACTGCAATCACGATTTGATCCGCACGATCATCTGGGGCGGTGCGCCGATGTATGTGGAGGATGCGGTGCGGGCGATTGATCGCTTCGGGCCGTGCTTTGCCCAAATCTATGGGCAGGGAGAAAGCCCCATGACCATCACCACGCTGACAAAGCAGGATATTGGCCAGCGCGATGATCCGCACTGGCTCGAAAAACTTGGCAGTGCCGGCCGTGCTTTTGCCTGTGTCGATGTCAAAATCGTCGGCCCCGATCACAATGAGCTGCCGCCAGGCGGCATCGGCGAAATTATCTGCCGTGGCACAACTGTCATGCCGGGCTACTGGAACAACCCTGATGCCAATGCCAAGACGCTGCGCAATGGCTGGCTCTACACTGGCGATGTCGGTGCGCTGGACGCGCGTGGGTATCTCACGCTCAAGGACCGCTCCAAGGACATGATTATTTCCGGCGGCTCGAATATTTATCCGCGTGAGGTTGAAGAGATTCTGCTGACCCATGCCGGCGTGCGCGAAGTATCGGTCATTGGCCGGCCTGATGCGGAATGGGGCGAGGCTGTGGTGGCCTATGTGGTTGGCAAGGCGACCGCCGCAGAACTGGATGCGCTGTGTCTGGCACGCATTGCCCGCTTCAAGCGACCGAAGGACTATGTCTTCATTGATGCCCTGCCAAAAAACAACTACGGTAAAATTCTCAAAACGGAATTGCGGCTGCATGACGCCGCGCGCACGAGCAAGCAGTCCTGACATATGAGCGATGCAAAACCAGACAAACCGAAGGCAACTGTGGAAATGGCACGGCCCCGGCCCTGCCCGATTTGCAGCAAGCCGGAGCTTTTTGATTACCGGCCCTTCTGCTCAAAGCGGTGTGCTGATGTTGACCTGCATCGCTGGATGAATGGCAGTTATGCCATTCCCGTCACCGAAGATGCTGATGAGGATGGCGAAACGTCACCCGGCGAACGCACGCCTTAAATCAATGGGTGCGGAAATTCTTCGTGCCATCAGCCAGACGTGAATCGGCGATCACCGTTTCACCGGCAATGCAGGTTTGGCCTTCACCAACCAGCGGCTTCACACCTTCCGGCAAATAGACATCGACGCGCGAGCCGAAGCGGATGAGGCCAAACCGCTCGCCTGCACCGAGCACATCACCCTCGCGGGAAAACACAACGATGCGGCGGGCAATCAGGCCGGCAATCTGCACGATGCCATACTCATGCGCACCACTTTCAATCACCAGCGACGAGCGTTCATTATCCTCTGATGCCTTGTCGAGTTCGGCATTGAGAAACAGCCCGGGGCGATAGGCAATTTTCTTGATGCGGCCTGCCACCGGCACCCGGTTCACATGACAATCAAACACATTCATGAAGATCGACACGCGCGTCATCGGCTTGTCTGACCATTGCAGTTCGGCTGGCGGGACAACCGAAGCAATCATCGACACACGGCCATCAGCAGGTGAAATCACCAACCCATCACGTTGCGGTGTCGTTCGTTCCGGATCGCGGAAAAAATAAACGCACCATGCGGTGAGGATAAAGCCAATCCAGCCCAGCGCGGGATGCAGATAGGACAACAGAAATGCGCCAATCGCAAAAGCAGCAATATAAACATAGCCTTCGCGATGGATGGGCACCATCTGTTTGCGGATGGAATCCACGATGGACATTCTTTTTCTCCTTGATCAGCGCGTCGTGACACGCGCTTGCTGGCGCGGTCAAGCGCGGCCTTATGGCGATGCGGTGAGTGAAACCCGCACACTCGGCGCTTCCGCCTCACGCGCGCGCTTCAATGTTTCTTCAGCCTGGGCCATTTCGCGCTGACGATTCCAAAGCGATGCATAAATGCCGCCCTGGGATAGAAGAACGTCATGCGTGCCGCGCTCGGCGATCAGGCCCTTGTCGAGCACGATGATTTCATCCGCATTCACAACTGTTGAAAGCCTGTGGGCAATCACCAAAGTCGTGCGATCCTGCGAGACACGATCAAGGGCTGCCTGAATTTCCTGTTCGGTGAAGGTATCAAGCGCCGATGTCGCTTCATCAAGCACGAGAATGGGCGGGGCTTTCAGAATAGTGCGCGCAATCGCCACACGCTGTTTTTCACCGCCTGACAATTTCAGCCCACGTTCACCCACGGAGGTCTGGTAGCCCTCAGGCAATGACGCAATAAAGCTGTCGATCTGCGCCAGCCGTGCTGCCTCCGCAACTTCCGCATCACTCGCTTCCCAGCGGCCATAACGGATGTTGTAGCCAATCGTGTCGTTGAACAGCACCGTGTCCTGCGGCACCATGCCAATCGCAGCGCGCAAAGAGGTTTGCGTAATATCTGCGATATTCTGGCCATCAATGAGAATGCCGCCCTGCTGGGGTTCGTAAAACCGGAACAGCAGCCGCGAAATGGTTGATTTTCCGGCGCCAGAAGGGCCAACGATGGCCACCGTTTTGCCAGCAGGAATTTCAAATGAAATGCCCTGCAAAATGGGCCGCTCCGGAATATAAGCGAAATGGACATTGTCAAACCGCACGGAGGCTTTGCCGACCACGAGGGCCGGCGCATTGGGTTTGTCCTGAATTTCCGGATTGCGGCCCAACAGACGGAACATTTCCTCGATATCAATCGTGGCCTGCTTGATCTCGCGATACACCGTGCCCATGAAATTGAGCGGCGTATAAAGCTGGATGAGCAGCGCATTGATCAGCACAAAATCACCAACCGTGTTGCGGCCCTCACGAATGGCCTGCACACACAGGATCATCGTCAGGGCAAGCCCAATGGAAAAAATGCAGGCCTGGCCAAAATTCAGAAACGCCAATGATTGATAGGCTTTGACGCTGTTACGCTCATAGCGCTCCATCGATTTGTCGTAACGCGATGTCTCACGGCCTTCGGCGCCAAAATATTTCACAGTTTCAAAATTCAGCAGCGAATCCACGGCCTTTGTATTGGCGTCCGTATCGCTTTCATTCATCGAACGGCGAATGCCAATGCGCCATTCCGTCGCTTTGATGGTGAACACCATATAGACTGTGACCATCACCAGCAGAATAACAACATAACGCCAGTCGAACTGCGTCAGCAAAATCGCAACAATCAGAATGACCTCTACGACGACCGGCACAAGCTGATTCAGGCCGAGGCGCACCATTTCCTCAATGCCTTCACGCCCGCGCTCGAGCACACGCGTTAACCCACCGGTTTTGCGTTCGAGATGAAACCGCAGCGACAACCGGTGCAGATGAGAAAATGTTTCCAGCGCCAGACGGCGCACGGCATTCATGAACACCGGCGCGAAAATCGCATCACGCAATTGAATCAATGCTGCCGATGCCACGCGCGCCAGACCATACAAAACAGTCAATGCCAGCGGCGCGCCGGCAAGCCACGGCCACCAGCGCGCCAAATCCAGCGACCCAGTTGAACTGGTCAGCGCATCCATGGCCCACTTAAATGTATAGGGCACACCAATCAGCAGCAGGCGGCCCAGCACAATCAGAACAAAAGCCACCATCACGCGGCGTTGCAGATCCTTGCGATCCGCCGGCCACAAATAGGGCCACAGGCCACGGAACGTTGGCCAGAAACCGCCCTTGCCGGCGGAAATGCGCGACGTCATATCACTCATGCTGTCTTTTTTACTTTCTTGATTGCCGGACCATCGAGTGCTGATGCAAAGCGTGAAAACGCCTGCGCCAACTGCGTGGCGGCGGCACGATCCAGCTCATAGCACGACCGCGGGCCGTCAGCACGGCCAGCAATCAAGCCAGCCTCTTTCAACACGCGCAAATGCTCTGACACCGTGGATTGCGCCAGGGGCAAAGCAGATACAAGTGCCCCGCATGTACAGGCGTTGCCCTGCGACAATTCGCGCAACAGCGCCAGCCGTGCCGGATGGGCCAGGGCGCGCAGGCGCATTGCCAATTGATCGTCAGACTCATCATGCATCATCGTTCATCGCCGATAAACGATCAAATGTCCTGTGACAAGCTAACGTGACTCACGCCGGCAAATCATGCAGACCATTCAGCAGAACGCAGAATATCGTGAGTGCTCTTAGCTGGCGCTCATATTTGCTGCCATCGTCATTTTAGGGAGTGTTTTGCCATGCCCCATTCCATTCAATCCGTTTGTGTCTACTGCGGATCAGGCACCGGCAGTGACCCGGCTTTCACACAGGCAGCGGACCGGTTTGGGCGCATTCTCGGCGAGGCCGGCGTGCGGCTGGTGTATGGCGGCGGCGGCACCGGCATGATGGGCGCGGTTGCGCGCGGCGTGCTTGCCGTTGGCGGCACGGTAACCGGGATTATCCCGACATTTTTAAAAGCACGCGAACTTGAATTGAAAGAAGCGAGCGAAATGATTGTCGTTCCCGATATGCATACGCGCAAAAAAATGATGTTTGATCTGTCCGACGCATTTGTGGCGCTGCCGGGCGGGATTGGCACGCTGGAAGAGCTGGCTGAGCAGATGACATGGGCACAGATCGGGCAGCACCGCAAACCCATTGTCATTGCCAATATTCAGGGTTTCTGGAATCCGCTTCTGGCCCTTTTTGCCCATATGCGCGAAACACAATTTATTCGGGCTGCTGCTGAAGTGCCGCCGCTGGTGGCTGAGACGGAAACAGAGATTTTGCCGATGCTGCGCGCGCATGCAGGCGCGATGCGCGTTGAGGGCAATGCAGCCATTCTCACGCGCATGTGACGGCAGCTTCGCTTATGCCTTTGTTTCGCCCTGAAGTGCACTAGGCTCGGAGAGTGGTCATTGTGGCCACAGGGGCAAATTTCATGAAACAGGTAAAGATGATTGCTGCCATGGCCGTTGCAACATGGGCCGGTATGGCACCGCTTGCAGAGGCGCAGACACGCCGTGCGCCAGCAAAAAATGCAGCCAGTATTGTCATCACAAACGCACGGCAGGCAACGCTGCAAGAATTGGATATCACGACGCAAGGCGAACAGGCGATTGTCGCAGCGAAATTGGCGAAGCCCCTGGCATATGGGAAATCCGTGACGCTGATGATCAAGGGAAAGCGCGGCTGTCAATTCGATATACGCGGCACCTTTGATGACAGTACCACTATTGAATCTGACTCTGTTGATCTGTGCGCCGACAAGACATTGCGGTTGACGGAGTAGTCACTACGCCCGGATCGTAGCACAACCGCGCATTATAAATTCAACGCTTATGCCTTCGCCCCTTCCATCACCAGTTTATAGGTGATGGAATCCACCAGCGCCTGAAATGACGCGTCAATGATGTTGGGTGACACGCCAACAGTTGTCCAGCGCTGACCTTTTTCGTCTGCGCTTTCAATCAGCACGCGGGTAACGGCATCCGTGCCGCCCTGAAAAATACGCACCTTGTAGTCAACCAGTTTTAACCCTTCGATCAGGGACTGGTATTTTCCCAAATCCTTGCGCAAGGCTGTATCCAGCGCATTCACGGGGCCATTGCCTTCGGCTGCCGAGATCAGAATATCATCGCCAATTTTGACCTTAACAGTCGCTTCAGAAAATGAAACAAGCTCGCCAACAGCATTGTAGCGCCGCTCAACATTGACCTTGAACCGTTCAACCTCAAAATAATCCGGCACCTCGCCCATGACACGTTTGGCCAATACGAAAAAGGATGCGTCGGCTCCTTCAAAGGCATAACCCTGCGCCTCTTTTTCCTTGACCTCATCCAGCACGCGGGCAATGCGCGCATCATTTTTATCGAGCGTGATGCCGACGCGCTCCAGTTCTGCCATCACATTGGATTTTCCGGCCTGATCGGAGACCAGAACACGGCGCGCATTGCCTGTCGCTTCCGGCTTCACATGCTCATATGTGTCGGGATTTTTCATGATCGCCGACGCATGGATGCCGGTTTTTGTCACAAAGGCCGATGATCCAACATAGGGCGCGTAGCGATTGGGTGAACGATTGAGAATTTCATCGAGCGCGCGGGAAATGCGGGTGAGTTCAGCCAGACTTTTATCCGTGACGCCCGTTTCAAACTGGTCGGAAAAATCCGGTTTCAGTTTCAGCGTGCCAATGAGGGTGACGAGATTGGCATTGCCACACCGCTCACCAAGGCCATTGAGCGTGCCCTGAATATGGCGGGCGCCAGCGCGCACTGCCGCCAGCGAATTGGCAACAGCGCAACCCGTATCATCATGGGCATGAATACCAAGATGGTCACCCGGCACGATGCGGGCCACATCGCCAACAATGGTATCGATCTCATGGGGCAATGTGCCGCCATTGGTATCACACAGCACAACCCAGCGCGCGCCGGATTCATACGCAGCCTTTGCGCAAGCCAGTGCATAACTGCGATTGTTTTTATAGCCATCAAAAAAATGCTCGCAATCCACCATAACCTCGCGGCCCCTGGTTTTTGCGGCTGCCACACTGTCACGAATGGAGGCGAGATTTTCGTCTTCCGTGGTCTCCAATGCGACCCTGACGTGATAATCCCACGCCTTTGCGACGTAGCAAATGGCATCCGCCTGCGCATCGAGCAGCAGGGCCACGCCGGGATCATTGGCCACGGAACGGCCTGGGCGGCGCGTCATGCCAAAGGCCGTAAATTTGGCTTTTATTTTTGGCTTTGTTGAAAAAAGCTCTGTGTCCAGCGGGTTTGCGCCGGGATAACCGCCTTCGATATAATCAATGCCGAGTTCGTCCAGCAGCGTGATGATGGCCCGCTTGTCATCCAGTGAAAAATCAACCCCGGATGTTTGAGCGCCATCGCGCAAGGTCGTGTCGAACAGATAAATACGCGCCCGGGCCATTTTAATGAGTCTTTTCTGATGCCGCTGCCAGCGGCTTTTCCATGGTGGTGCTGGCGAGCCATTCGCCATTGAGGGAAACAGAATTGCGCTGCTTCATTTCGTAACCGCGTTTAGCAAAAAAATCGAGCGCGTTATCGGTTGCATCGGCGCTCAATGTTTTTGCGCCGCGCGCTGCGGCGAGGCGTTCCAGCGCATCCATGAGATGACTGCCGAAGCCCTGCCCTGCCTTTTGTGGCTGCACATATAGCATGTCGACTTTTGCATTATCCTTCATGGCGGCGAACGCCATGGGTGCGCCATCGACCGTGAGCACGAGGGTCAGCGCCGCCGCAAGATTTTTGGCGAACACGGCCTCATCATCGGCTTGCGCCATCCATGCTTCCTGCTGCTGATGCGAATAATCCTCGCCCGTTAATTCCTCGATGCTGGTGCGGAAGATGTCCGCGAGCAGAGGCGTGTCAGCGGGGAGATAAGGGCGAAGGGCTGATGTGGTCATGGCACCTTCTCCACTGCTGCTACAAAAGCGCTGTCATGGCCGGACTTGTTCCGGCCATCTACGATTTGCTTGCGGCGTTCAAAGAAAGACGTTGATGCCAGTGACAAGCACGGGCATGACGATTGACAATGAGGTAAAATCACCGCTTTACCTCCCATGTCGTCGTGCCATCCTTGTTGTCTTTCAGGATGATGCCCTGTGCGGCGAGTTCGTCACGGATGCGGTCGGATTCTTTCCATTTTTCGGAAGCCAAGGCTTTATCGCCAGCAAGTGCCGCTCTTGCACCCGCAGCACGTGCTGCGAGACGGGAAGAATCCAAGTAAAGGATTTGGTTTAAGTCGCCCTTCAATACGTTCAAATCTGATCGCGTCGCCCCTTTCGCAAATTTTCGGAAAAA
>JBOFCU010000307.1:0-10802 GCA_051646285.1 Beijerinckiaceae bacterium | reverse complement strand
TGCCGGCACCGCTCGCCATCTGGGCATTTCCTGAGCCGCGCAATGGCGGGCGTTTGCGCCTCAATGCATTTTGCGGGTTAAATCTGGCGGCGCATGCGCTGGGCCGTGCCGGCAAAACATGCGGCTGGCTGTATCACGCGCCAGATCATGCGGCCATTGGCGAAGCGTTGTCGGCCATTGCGCAAGGCCAGGTGCAGAAACAGGCCGCACCAGCGATGAACGTGCCTGTCACGGCTGTTGATAATGAGCGGGCGCGGGCTGTTCTCGCCAAATTGCGTGACAAGCGCATTGGCTTGATCGGCGAGCATCCGGCGGGATTTGATACCTGCCGCTATGAGCCGGATTCCCTGCAGACGCTGACGGGCATTGCCGTTGAAAAAATTTCACTTGGCGCGGTGTTCGATCGGGCAGCTGCCATTCCGCCCGCGGACGTGGCACACATCCGCGCCGATACACAGACAAAAATTGCGGGCCTTGATGAGGTTGATCAGGCCCAGCTTGCAAAATCATTCCAGATGTATGGCGCCTTTGCCGCGCTCCAATCGGATCATCATCTGGACGCCTTGGCGGTGCGTTGCTGGCCGGAAATGTTTACGGAATTTGGCTGTGCTGCCTGCGGCCCGATGGGACTCATGAATGAAAACAAGGTGCCATGCGCATGCGAAGCGGACGTTTATGGTGCCGTGACCGCATTGCTTTTGCAGGAATTGGCTGGTGCACCGTCTTATCTGGTGGATGTTGTCGATATGGATAGCGCCAGCAACACCGGCGTGGTGTGGCATTGCGGTTCAGCGCCGCTGTCGATGGCAGACCCGGAAACTCCGCCTGTCGCCCAAATTCATTCCAATCGCAAAATGCCGCTGTTGCAGGAATTTGCGCTCAAGCCCGGCCGCGTCACCGTGGCGCGCCTCTCGCAGGCCAGCAATGGCGTGACGCTTTATATTGGCGGCGGTGACATGCTGCGCGCACCGAAAAGTTTTACTGGCACATCCGGTGTGCTGCGGTTTGATACAGCGGCCGGTATTGTCAGCGCGCGCATGATGGATGAAAAACTCGAGCATCATGTTGCGATTGTCTATGGTGACCACCGTGCGCCATTGCGTGCGATTGGCGACAGGCTTGGTATCCCGGTGAAAGAGTTGGGCTGATGACAACCATTCGCTATGGCCTGATTGGCGCGGGCATGATGGGCCGCGAACATATCCGCAACCTCGCCTTGATTCCGGGCTCTGTTGTTGCCGCATTCAGCGATCCTGATGCAGGATCGCGCAACGAAACAGCATCCCTGGCCGGTGGACAGGCACAGGGATTTGATGATCACCGCGCGCTGCTCGATTCCGGTTTGATTGATGCTGTTATTGTCGCCAGCCCGAATGACACCCATAGAGTCATCCTGCATGATATTTTTTCAGCCAGTAAAACATTGCCCGTTCTGGTGGAAAAACCCGTCTGCACGCGCCAGCAGGATTGTGCGGCGCTGGCGCAGGCCGCCAGCCAACACAGCGCGCCAGTATGGGTTGCGATGGAATATCGTTACATGGCCCCGGTCGCCGAACTGGTGAAAGAGGTGCATGGCGGCACGGTTGGTGATCTCAAAATGCTCTCCATCCGTGAGCATCGCTATCCGTTCCTGAAAAAAGTAGGGGACTGGAACCGGTTCAATCACCGCACAGGCGGCACACTTGTTGAGAAATGCTGCCATTTTTTTGATTTGATGCGGCTGGTGACGGGCGATGAGGCGGTGCGCGTCTATGCGTCCGGCGCTGCCGACGTCAATCACCGCGACGAAACCTATGATGGCCGCACACCCGATATTCTCGACAATGCCTATGTCATTGTTGATTTTCGCAGCGGCAAACGTGCATTGCTCGATCTGTGCATGTTCGCCGATGGTTCATATTGGCAGGAGACGATTGCCGCGACAGGCCATAGCGGCAAGGTTGAATGTTTTGTTCCGGGGCCTGCCCGGTTTTGGCAGGATGGCAGCGAGCGGCATTCCGAAATTGAAATCAGCCCGCGCCATCCGCAAAATCCGCAGCGGCGCGCCGTGCATGTGGATGAGAAGGTTTTGAAGGCTGGCGATCACCATGGCTCGACTTATTTTCAGCACATGCGTTTTCGCGAGGCTATTCTGAAAAATGGTGATGTCGAGGTCACGATGCTGGATGGCTTGAAAGCCGTCATTATCGGACTGGCTGCAGAAGAATCCATCCGCCGCAAGGCAGCCGTCTCCATCAATGGGTTGACGTTTTCATAAAAAAAGCCGGGCACGCGGCCCGGCTTTTAGTGGCGTAAGATCATCAATTCGCAGAGGCCTGCAGCCCGGCATCCGCCACAAGCTTTCTCAACCGCACCAGCTCGCTATCGAGTTTTTCACGATGCGCGGCTTGCGTGCGCTGCGCTGGTGGAAACAGCAATGTGCCTAGCTGCGCAAATCGTTCTTGCACGAGCTTGTCCTCAAGCGCGATTTGCAGCGCATCATGCAGCTTTTTCTGCGCTTCGGCTGGCGTGCCCTTTGGCACATAAAGCGAATGCCAGACATTGATATCAAGCTGCGGGAAGCCAACTTCCGCCATGGTTGGAATATCGGGGAAGCGTGGACTGCGCTCCGGCGATGTGATCGCAAACGGCCTGATTTTCTTGGCTTCGATCTGCGGGAAAGTATTTGTTGTCTGGTCGCACAATACGTCGACCTGACCGGCAACGACATCATTGAGGGCTGGCCCGGTACCGCGATAGGCAACGAAATTGCCTTTGAAGCCGATGGCCTGCATCAGCATGAGCCCGCACAAGTGCGAGCCGGAGCCAAGGCCCGCATGGGCAAAGGTGATTTTATCCGTATTGGTCTTGAAACTGGAAAAAAGCTCAGCCGGGATTTTGGCTGGATAATCCAGCTTTGATGTCAGCACGTATGGCCCGTAATTGATCAAGCCAAGCGGCTCAAAGGCTGTGCCCGCATCGTAGGGGAGATTTTTATAAAGCGATGCACCCAGCGGCAATGCAATGTGATGGATCAGCATCGTATACCCATCAGCATCAGCCCGTGCAACACGGCCTGCGGCTGATGTTCCGCCAGCGCCAGCGGTGTTTTCAACGATGATCTGCTGTCCAAGTTTTTGGCTCATGACGGCGCCGAGCAGGCGCGCAATCACATCCGTCGGGCCCCCGGCCGCAAAGGGCACAACCAGCGTAATTGGCTTGTTGGGATAGCTTTGTGCGGCTGCAACGGATGTGGTGAGCAGACTGGCCGTTAATGCCGCCGCCGCAATCTTGAAAAAACTCTTCATGCTTCCTCCATGCTGCTTGGCAGCTTTTGTTATGTCAGGTCCGAAACGTAATGGAATTGTTCGGTCAGGCAATGGCTGACGCGCCATTCCACCGGCTTGCCGTCAAGTGCAATGGCCAGCCGGTCAACCGCAAGGGCAGGCGTGCCGGTTGCAACGCCAAGCACACGCGCATCATCAGCGTTCAACGCGATGGCTTTCAGTTTTTCGCGCGCGCGCGCCACGGTGATGCGGAACCGCGCGGCATAAAGCTGATAGAGATTGTTGGGGATGACATCCTTTTCCAGCCCCGCGAAAAGCTGATGGGGCAGCGAAAGCTCTTCCACCAGCAGCGGCCTGCCATCTACGGCGCGCACGCGGCGGATGCGGATGACATTGGCACGGGCTGTGAGCTGCAAATGGGCCACGTCGTCTGCCGTGGCCGGCATGACATGCACAGATAAAATCTGACTGTCGGGAAAACTGTGCGCGCCGGAATCGGCCGTCAGCTTGAAAAACTGGAACAGGATACGGTCATCATCATGCTCTGCCACATAGGTGCCGCGCCCCTGCCGGCGCACCACCAGCCGTTCCGCCGCCATTTCATCCAGCGCCTTGCGCACCGTGCCTTGGCTCACGCCAATTTCGGCCGCCAGCTCCATTTCACTGGGCAGCGCATGGCCTGGTGGCCACGTCCGGTCGAGCAGCCTTTGCACGAGGGCCGCGCGCACCTGCTTGTAGAGCGGCAGAAAGCCAATCGTCCCGGCGGTTTCAGCATCTGTCACGCGCTCATATCTCCCATGCAGGTCCGGTCAGAAAAGCCTCTTGCGTCCATTCTTATATCTTATATAAGACCGATCAACAAGAAACGCAAAAATCCCACTTTACAGTCGGCATGTCCGTAAGCGCAAAGACGCTGCGGCACGCTCATTCAAGAGGAGACGCCCGTGTCAAAGCCACACCTTCTGGTGCATGAAAAAAAAGATAATGTCGGGGTTGTCGTCGTCGAAGGCCTGAAAGCAGGCACGGATATGCTGGCTGTTATTACCCACGACAATACGGATTTCCGCATCAGGGCGGAGCATGATATTCCGATCGGCCATAAAATTGCGCTGAAGGATTTGAAGAAGGGTGATACGCTCTGGAAGTATGGGCAGGATATCGGCAAGACACTCGCCGATATTAAAAAGGGCGAGCATGTGCATGTGCACAACGCCAAAACCAAGCGCTGGTAAGCGCTGCGTATTCCCCTTTCCTGAAATTCAGAGGCTGTCATGTCCATTGTTGCCAATTTTGATCTCGTCAAGAACAAGCTGAACTCCATCAAGGGCCGGGCGATTGAAGCGCCGGCCTTCAAGGCGCCGATGATCAAGCGCGCCAAATCGAAAAATGCCAATGATTCATTTATGGGCTGGCGCCGTGAGAATGGCCGCGTCGGTGTGCGCAATCATGTGCTGCTGCTGCCGCTGGATGATCTTTCCAACGCCGTGTGTGAGGCTGTTGCCAACAATATCAAGGGCACGCTGGCCATTCCGCATGCCTATGGCCGCCTGCAATTTGGTGCCGATCTTGATCTGCATTTCCGCACATTGATTGGCACGGGCTCGAACCCGAATGTTGCTGCGGTGATTGTTGTCGGCATCGAGGATGGCTGGACCAAGCGCGTGGTCGATGGCATTGCCACAACCGGTAAGCCGGTCGTTGGTTTCGGCATCGAAGGCTATGGCGATATCGCCACCATCGCCAAGGCTTCTTACGTCGCCAAGGAATTTGTCCAGTGGGCGACAGAATTGCAGCGCGAGAAATGCGGCATTGAAGAGTTGTGGATTTCCACCAAATGCGGCGAATCTGATACCACCACTGGCCTTTCATCCTGTCCGACCGTCGGCAACATGTATGACAAGCTTATCCCGCGCGGCATTTATGGCGTGTTCGGTGAGACATCGGAAATTACCGGCGCGGAGCATCTCTGCAAAGCCCGCGCTGCCGACAAGAAAACCGGCGAGCGCTGGTATAAGATGTGGAAAGCCTATCAGGACGATGTGATCGAAGCCCACAAGGTCGATGATCTGTCGGAATCGCAGCCGACCAAGGGCAACATTGCTGGCGGTTTGACAACGATCGAGGAAAAGGCGCTCGGCAATCTCGAAAAAATTGGCCGCGAATGCAAATATATCGATATTCTTGAGCCGGCAGAGGCGCCGAAATCCGGACCTGGCCTGTATTTCATGGATTCATCTTCGGCAGCGGCAGAATGTGTCACGCTGATGATGGCTGGCGGCTATGTGGTGCACACATTTCCGACCGGGCAGGGCAATGTCATCGGCAACCCGATTGTGCCGGTCATCAAGATTTCCGGTAATCCGAAAACGCTGCGCACCATGCCAGAGCATATTGATTGTGATGTCACTGGCGTGCTGTCGCGCGAAATGACGATCCCGGAAGCCGGTGATGCGCTGATCGACATGATTATCCGCACCTCGAATGGCCGCCTCACGGCGTCAGAAGCGCTGGGCCATCGCGAATATTCCATGACCAAGCTGTATCGCAGCGCCTGATCATGGTGCGCGCGGCATCTCTTGCGGCCGCGCGCCTCAAATTTCCGGGAGTGGCGATCGCGGCAGGTGTCGCGGTCGCTTCTTTTTTTCTGGCACCCCTGTTGAAGTCCGCAACCGGCGGGCGCGTGGCGCTGCCGGATATGGTGATCGCGCTGATCATTGGCATCATGGCCAACGGTATCGCGTCACGTCCGCAATTCGAGCCGGGCCTGACATGGTGCGTGAAAAAATTATTGCGTTACGCCATTGCCTTGCTCGGCCTGCGCGTGGCGCTGGGTGACATTGCCGGTCTTGGCTGGGCTGTCGTTGTATTGGTGATCCTGGCGATGGCCTTGACGCTCTTTAGCGGCATTGCGCTGGCGCGTGCGCTTGGGCGTGAGGATGGTTTTGGCGCACTGGCCGGGGCAGCGACAGCAGTGTGCGGCGCATCTGCGACACTGGCGACAGCTACGGTGGTGCCGGATTATCGTGACAAGAAGGCCGATGTCGCTTTCACCGTTGTGATGGCGAATGCCGTTTCCACACTGGTGATGCTGGCTTATCCACCATTGTGTCTGTGGCTGGGGCTGGATGCACGCCAAAGCGGGATCATGCTCGGTGCCACCATTCATGACATGGCGCAGGTGGTGGGTGCGGGCTACGCCGTTTCTGATGCGGTCGGCAATTCTTCCGTGATTGTGAAATTGTTCCGCGTGTTTTTATTGCTGCCGGTTGTGCTGGCGATCGGCTGGTGGTTTGCCGCGCGCGGCGCTGAGTCAGGCACAGCGAAAGTGCCGATGCCGGTATTTGCACTGGTGTTTCTGGTCTTGTGTCTGGTCAACAGCGCCATGGCGGCGGCACCAGATTTCAGTGCGGCCGTTTATTTTCCACAGATCAAGGCCATGCTCGGTGAAATATCCAAATGGGCTTTGTTGATTGCGATTGCCGCGCTAGGCCTTGGCACGTCGCTGGGGTCGATCATGCGCATTGGCTGGCGCCACCTGGCGGTGTTTGCAGGCACGACGCTTGTGATACTGTTGGGTGTCGTGTTCGGGCTGATGTTGATCGGATAGGGGAATTCCATGGCGGATATTGTGATCACCGAATTCATGGATGAAGAGGCTGTTCGCGAAGGGCTGAAGGGCCGCGACGTGCTGTATGATCCCAAGCTCGTTGATAAACCGGATGATCTTTTGAAAGCGGTCGCGGGTGCGCGCGCCTTGATTGTCCGCAACCGCACGCAGGTGCGGGACCGTCTTCTCAGTGCCGCAAAAAATCTCAAGGTTGTGGGCCGGCTGGGCGTGGGCTTGGATAATATTGATCTTGAAGGCTGCAAGGCGCGCCATATCGCAGTATATCCGGCCTCGGGTGCCAATGATTTGTCCGTGGCGGAATATGTGATTTGCACGGCGATGATGCTGTTGCGGGGAGCCTACCGCGCCACGGATCAGGTGGTGGCGGGCACATGGCCGCGCAATGCGCTGATGGGCCGGGAAATGTCTGGCAAGATGCTGGGGCTGATCGGCTTTGGGGCCATCGCCAAGGAGACGGCGAAACGGGCAGCAGCCTTGGGCATGGATGTGATGGCGTATGATCCCTATGCCAGTGTCGAAGCCTTGCAGCAGGCCAATGTCAAACCGGCGGATGTCGATAAATTGGTGTGGGGCGCTGACGTGATCAGTCTGCATGTGCCGTTGAACGATGGCACGCGCGCGATGATTGATGCGGCGCGGATTAAAACCATGAAGCAGGGCGCGATTCTGATCAATGCCGCGCGCGGCGGTGTGGTCGATGAGGCGGCGGTTGCTGCGGCGTTGAAAAGCGGTCATCTCGGCGGCGCTGCACTCGATGTGTTTGATGAAGAGCCGCTCGACGCGCAAAAGGCCGCGATTTTCCGCGATGTGCCGAATTTGATTTTGACGCCGCACATCGCCGGTGTGACGCACGAGTCCAACGTGCGGGTATCATGGGTTACCGTTGAAAATGTCATGAAGGCTCTCGACGCATGAGCGTATCTTTGGGTGAAGCCACAGCGTGGATTGCGGATATTTTTATGCGGCTGGGTGCCACGGGGCAAAATGCCCAGTCGGTTGCGCGCGCGCTGGTTGCGGCCGAGGCTGATGGTCTGAAAGGCCACGGGCTGTCGCGCGTGCCGACTTATGGCGCAATGCTGAAAAGCGGAAAGATTGATGGCAAGGCTGTGCCGCAATCCATGCGGCCGCGGCCAGGCATTTTCGCCATTGATGCGGCCCATGGCTTTGCCTATCCCGCGCTGGATCTGGCGCTGGCCCATGCGCCCGCTCTGGCGCGCGAGCAGGGGGTGCTGGCCGTGCCGGTCAGGCGCTCAAACCATTGCGGCGCAGCCGGTTTGCCATGCGAAGCGCTGGCACGGCAGGGATTTGTGGCGCTGCTGTTTGCCAACACGCCTGCGGCGATTGCGCCATGGGGCGGCCAGCAGGCAGTGTTCGGCACCAATCCGATTGCATTTGCTGCACCGCTGCAAGACCGTGACCCTGTGGTGATTGACCTGGCGGTTTCAAAAGTGGCGCGCGGCCCGATTGTTGCGGCCAGGCAGAAGGGCGAAAAAATTCCCGAGGGCTGGGCGCTTGATCCTGACGGCAACCCCACGACCGATCCTGACAAGGCGCTCGCTGGCACCATGGTGCCGCTTGGCGATGCGAAAGGGGCATCCCTCGCTTTCATGGTGGAAACGCTGGCGGCGTGTCTTGTTGGTGCCAATCTCGCTTTTGAGGCCTCGTCATTTCTCGATGACAAGGGCGGCCCGCCGGCCACCGGCCAATTGCTGATCGTCATTGACCCGCAGGCTTTTGGCCATGCGCGCTTTGGTGAGCGTATGGCCACCATGTGCGCCGCGATTGAGGCGCAGGACGGCACACGGCTGTCAGGGGCGCGGCGTTATCAGTTGCGTGCCAGCGCCGGGCAAAATGGCATCATGATTCCGCCGGAAGTGAAAACAGCGGTTGAAAAATTATTCTAGGGCTGGACCGCGAGCGGGCGCGGCAATTACCGCCCGCCGCTGACGCGCAGCGTGACGCCGGTAATATAACTTGCCGCATCCGACAGCAGATACAGAATAGCGTCGGCCACTTCATCGGCGTGGCCGGTGCGGGCCATCGGCACGAATGCGGTGAACCGCGCCAGCCGGCCCGGATCACCGGAACTGGCATGGATTTCCGTTTCGATCAGGCCAGGCGCAACCGCATTGACACGGATTCCCTCGCTCGCGAGCTCTTTCGCCAGCCCGATGGTCATGCTGTCCACCGCGCCCTTCGAGGCGGCATACCAGACAAATTCACCCGGACTGCCAAGGCTTGAGGCCGTGGATGAGGTGTTGACGATAGCACCGCCCGTGCCGCCGCGGCTCTTCGCCATGGCCCGTGCGGCCTGTTGCGCCACCAGCAGCGCGCCAGTGACGTTCAGATCAATAACGGCGCGCAGGGTGCTGGCATCCGCATCCATGAAGGGGCTGGAGCGGCCGGTAATGCCGGCATTGTTCACCACGCCGTCGAGGCGGCCAAATACCCGGCGCACATCGGCAAACAGCCGCACAATATCGTCATCGCGTGTCACATCAGCCTGAAAAATCTCGGCGCGCGCGCCTGCCGCGCGGGCATCGGCGGCGACAAGGGCGGCAGCTTTGGCGTCACGGGTGTAATTCACCGCAAGATCCCAGCCGGCCTGCGCGGCCTTGCGGCAGGTGGCTGCACCGATACCCCGGCTGCCGCCGGTGACAAGCAAAACGGGGCGGGTTGTCATGGCTGGGCATCCTTGTTGCTGGCTTCCTTGCGGATGGAAAAGATCATCACGCCATCCCTTTGCGCCGTATCGAGCAGCGTATCGCCGGTTTCGCGCACCAGGTTGGGAATATCAAGGCCCGCCAGCGGATCGGTGCATTGCACGCGGATGATATCGCCAGCCGCGAGCGGCCCAAGCGCCTTGCGCGTTTTCAGCGCGGGCAGGGGGCATTTCAAGCCGCGCAGATCAATCAGTGTCTCGGCCACAGGCGTGTTCCTTTCGCGCTTCACAGGCGCACCAAGGCAGATATAACGGCTTTTGTGGAACGCAATCCTTTTTCTGAAAGCCTGGCCCTGATGACCGCGCCTGATGGCGGCCTGTGGCCGATTGTCGGGCTGTCTTTGCGCGTGACGCTGCTGGCCGTGATGATCGCCGCGATTGTCGGCATGCCGCTGGGCGCGTGGCTCGCTGTCTCCCG
The DNA here is from genome assembly GCA_051646285.1 of Beijerinckiaceae bacterium. Classification (GTDB taxonomy): domain Bacteria; phylum Pseudomonadota; class Alphaproteobacteria; order Rhizobiales; family Beijerinckiaceae; genus Terrirubrum. The sequence goes on along the minus strand of JBOFCU010000307.1, from coordinate 768 downwards.
TTTTCCCGGCCGTGGCGCACTGGTTGTGCTGTTCAACACGCTGATGGGATTGCCGCCGGTGGTGGCTGGGCTGGTGATTTATCTGCTGCTGTCGCGCACCGGCCCGCTCGGTCCGCTCGGCTGGCTCTTTACGCCCACGGCGATGGTGATTGCGCAAACCGTGCTGGTTCTGCCCATCGTGGTTTCGCTCACCCGCCAGACAGTCGAGGACCTGTGGCGTGACTATGAAGAGGGGCTGCGCTCGCTCGGCTCCTCGCGGCTGCGCGCCATTCCCACCTTGCTGTGGGACGCGCGCTATTCCCTGGCCACGGCGTTACTGGCCGGCTTTGGCCGCGCGTCGGCCGAGGTTGGCGCGGTACTGATCGTGGGCGGCAATATCGCCGGATACACCCGCACCATGACCACGACGATTGCGCTGGAAACGAGCAAGGGTGATCTGCCATTGGCGCTTGGTCTGGGAATTGTCCTGATTGGCCTGACGCTGCTCATCAACATCGCGGCCTATGCCGCGCGCGCCATGGGCCAGAAGGCTGGTGCATGACATGAGCGATATTCTGACATTGCACGATATTCATTACGCAGTGAATGGCGCAGCGCTGATCAATGGCGTCACAGCATCATTTGCCAAAGGCCAATGCACCATGGTGCTCGGCCCGAATGGCGCCGGTAAATCCCTGCTGATGAAAATGGCACATGGCCTGTTGATGCCGTCGCGCGGCAGCCGCACTTGGCCCGGTCAGAACATGACGCCACGCCATGCGATGGTGG
>JBOFCU010000255.1:0-13611 GCA_051646285.1 Beijerinckiaceae bacterium | reverse complement strand
TGGCCAGATCATTCGTGCCCATCACGAAACACTCCAGCCGCGTCATCGCCTCATCGGCAGCATCGGCAATTTCGGAAATGGCGAGAATGGCTGCCGGCGTTTCGATCATCGCCCACACCCGCGTTTTCTGGTCAGCCTTTACCGCAGCGAGGCGGCGGCCAACCATGCCGAGCATATCGCCGGATTGCACCTTCGGCACCAGGATCGCATCGGGTGCAACGGAGGCAGCGGCCTTGAGATCATCCTCGCCCCACGGCGTCTCCAGCCCGTTGATGCGGATGACGACCTCGCGCCGGCCAAAGCCGCCGGCTTTGACGCTGGCCACGATCTGGTCGCGCGCCATCGCCTTCATGTCCGGGGCCACCGCATCCTCCAGATCGAGGATCACCGCGTCACAGGCCAGTGTCTTGGCCTTTTCCAGCGCGCGGGCGTTGGAACCGGGCATATAGAGCACGCTGCGGCGGGGGCGGATGTCGGTCATGGGCAAAATCCTTGCTGAAGTCGGCGGCCTGATTCTGGCCTGCAATGGGGCCGCACCATAACGGCGCGCACGCAAAGCGCCATCCCGCCTTCGCACAAGGCCCATGCGGCAGCGGGCTGGTTTATGACGATGCGGCGCGCTACCCCATCATTGACACAAAACCATCGTTCCCCGCCGCGAAGGCGGCCTGAAGCCGGATGCCATGACCAGACCCGCCAGCCTGCCCGTCACCCCTTTCATGATCACCAATGCGGATGCCACGATTGCCGCGCATATCCGCCGCACACCCCTGCTGCGCCCGCAGCGCGGCAGTTTCGGGCTGGGTCACGACCTCATGCTGAAACTGGAGCTGTTGCAGCATGCCGGCTCATTCAAGCCGCGCGGCGCGTTCTACAATCTGCTCGAGCGCAAGGCGCCGAAAGCGGGTGTCGCGGCAGCATCGGGCGGCAACCATGGCGCGGCGGTGGCCTATGCCGCCAAACGGCTGGGCCTGCCCGCCCGCATTTTCGTGCCGGAGATTTCCAGCCCGGCCAAGATTGCGGCCATCCGCCATTTCGGGGCGGAGGTTGTGGTTGGTGGTGCCCGCTACAATGATGCGCTGGCCGCGTGCGAGGCCTATGTGGCGCACAGCGGCGCGCTCTCGGTTCATGCCTATGACGCGCTGGAAACGGTAACCGGGCAAGGCACGCTCGCCCATGAATGGCATGAACAGTTGGCCGCCATGGGCGATGGCATTGATACGGTGCTGGTGGCCACCGGCGGCGGCGGGCTGGTATCCGGCATCGCGGCCTATTGGCACGGCAAGGTCAAGGTTGTGGCGGTCGAGCCGGAGGGATCGTGTGCGCTGCACGCGGCATTACAGGCTGGCGGGCCAGTGGATGTGGCGGTGGAATCGGTGGCAGCCGATTCGCTTGGCGCGCGCAATGTCGGCGCGCTCGTCCACCAGATTTGCGCCGCAACGGTTGACCATGTCGCGCTGGTGCCCGATGCCAGCATTGTCGAGGCGCAGAAGCTGTTGTGGCGCGACATCCGCATTGCAGCCGAACCGGGTGGCGCGACGGCCCTGGCCGCCCTGCTCTCCGGCGCCTACGCACCGGCCAGGGATGAGCGCGTCGGCGTGCTGGTCTGCGGCGGCAATGTCGATTTGAACAAACTGGCAGCGCTGGCGTGACCATTCCCGTCCGCCACAGCGCCCGCCTGATCGTGCTGGACCCGCACGACCGGCTGTTGCTGATCCAGTATCAGGCCACCCGCGCCTTTGATCCCGCCCATCCGGAGCGGCGCGGGTTCTGGTACACGCCCGGCGGCGGCATTGATCCGGGCGAAACGCCGGAGCAGGCGGCCTTGCGGGAAATCGACGAGGAAATGGGCATTCGCGGCGTGCCCCTCGGGCCCCTGGTCGCGACCTGTCAGGCCCTGCGGGACCGCTTTTCCCTCGTGCGCTTTTGCCATGAACAGTATTTCGTCATGCGCACGCCGAGCGCCCATTTTGACACCTCACGGCTGGCCGAAACAGACATTGACCCGGTCAGCGATGTGCGCTGGTGGGATGTGCCGGCGCTGATGACCACGCCCGAGAGCATTTTACCCTGCGGCCTGCCCGCCCTTGCGGCACAGATCATCGCTGGCAACGTGCCCGCCACGCCGGTGAGCTTGCCAGCGTTGTAGCCCGGTCACTCGCCAACCGCTTTGGCATGAATCGCAAGGGCATGCAGGCCCGTGTCAAACTCCGGTTGCAGCAGCGCATTGACCATGCGGTGCCGGTCCACCCGCGACTTGCCGGCAAAGGCTGCCGCGACAACATGCACGCGGTAGTGGGTTTCCCCTTCGGGCCGGGCCCCGCTATGGCCGGCATGCTGGTGGGATTCGTCGATCACCTCAAGGGTGGCCGGGCTGAGGCTGGCGCGCAGGGCCGCCGCGATCCGTTCCTGTCGTGTCATAGTGTCTCCTGCATGATTGGCGCGGTGAATGAGCCGCTCCGGCCGTGACACGGCGGCGCAGCCGCCCCCGTTGGATTTTATCTTGGCGGAAGCAGCGCACTCCTTCATAAGGGGCGGCTCATGAATCTCAACACCCGCCTCTTCGATAAAATTCGCATCAAGCCGGCCAAGGACTCCGTGGCCAAGCCGGATGAGCGCACCTGTGACCACCGTGGCTGCAAGAATGCCGGGCTGCACCGCGCGCCCAAGGGCCGCAACCGCGAGGGTGAATTCTTTTTCTTCTGCCAGCCGCACGTCAAGGAATACAACGCGAAATATAACTATTTCAACGGCATGCAGGATGAGGACATTCAGGCCTATCACAAGGACGCGCTGACCGGCCACCGCCCGACCTGGAAAATGGGGCAGAATGCTGCGCCGTTGAAGGACGGCAAGGCGCGCGCCCGGCCCGGTGTGAAGCCGGAGGAGATGGGCTGGCAGGACCCGCTCGATGCCTTCCGGGCTGGCGGCTTTGATCCGCGCGCCAAGCGCAAGAGCAAGCTTGAGGAAACCTCGACGCTGGGCAATGCCGCCCGCAAATCCTACGAGGCGCTTGGCCTTGAGCCTGGCACACCGAAAGCCGAGGTGTCAGCCCGCTACAAGGAACTGCTCAAGCGGCTCCACCCCGATGTGAATGGCGGTGACCGCTCGACCGAGGCCAAGCTGCAAGAGGTTATCCGGGCCCACAAGACACTGAAAGCGGCCGGGCTGGCGTAAAGGATCGGCCCGAAAAGTGCGCAGCGGTTTTCGGATCGAGCCGATCCGTCAGGAACCAGTCGGCCCGAACCGGAGGTCCGCGTCAGCGAAAAGTGCGCAGCGGTTTTCGGATCAAGCCGATCCGTCAGGAACCAGCCGGCCCGAACCGGAGGTCCGCGTCAGCAAAATGTGCGTAGCGGTTGTCGGATCAGGCCAGCTTGCCAAAATAATGCGCGCATCCAGCCTATCGTTCACACAGCAATGACCGGCACGAAACTGCCATAGATCATGCGCTTGCCATCAAACGGCATCGGATTGGTGTCCGGCGCAAAGCGCGGATCGGCCATCATCGCGGCAAAGCCCTTGTCATGGGCATCCTTGTCCGGCCATGTGATCCACGAAAACACCACTGTTTCATCGGGCTTGCATTGCACCGCCATGGGGAACGAGGTGAGCTTGCCTTCCGGCACATCCACACCCCAGCATTCCATCACCTGAATGGCGCCATGCGCCTTGAAGACCTCCGACGCGATTTTGGCGTAGGCAATATATTTGTCCTTGTTCGCATTCGGCACTGCCGCAACAAATCCATCCACATACATGACGCGCTCCCTTGGGGTGTTAAATGATAATTGAAACGAAACAGCCATTCAGCCCTGCGGCATGGCCGCCATATCCATATGGAATATTTCCCACACATGCCCGTCAGGATCAGCAAAGCTGCGCTGGAACATGAAGCCAAGATCAATGGCCGGGCGCGGCTCAAGGCCACCGGCGGCCAGCGCTTTCTCCAGCGTCCGGTTCACATCATCGCGGCTGTCCTCATTCAGCGCGTTCAGCACCTCCACCTCGCGCTGCGCATCAACAATGCGCCGGTCCGTGAAGTGTGCGAATTTCTCATGCGTGAGCAACATCACGTGTATGGTGTCGGAAAAAACCATGCAGGCCGCTGTCGCATCCGTGAAATGCGGATTGTTCACCGCACCCACAGCTTCATAGAATGTCTTGGCGCGCGGCAAATCCTTCACCGGCAGATTGACGAAAATCATTTTGGCCATTGGCTTCCCCTTCCATCCGGCACGCAGAAATAATGCAGCCGCGCAGTCTATCCCCGCGCTGCTGCTTCAATCTCCGCAAGATTGATGCGCTTCATCTTCATCATCGCATCAAAAACACGCTTGGCTTTGGCAGCATCCTTGTCAGTCAGCAATTCCGTCAGGCGGCGCGGAAATATCTGCCAGGACAGACCATATTTATCTTTGACCCAGCCGCATTGCTCAGCGTCCGGCACGGCGGACAGGGCGTTGGTCAGGCGGTCAATTTCGGCTTGCGTATCAACAGGAAGCTGAAACGAAACCGCTTCGGTAAATTTGAAAACTGGCCCGCCATTCAAGCCCACGAAAGGCCGCCCAAGAAGCGTGAATTCAACCGTGAGTACGTCACCCGCCTTACCCATTGGATAATCACCGGGCGCACGCGTGATCGTATTGATGCTGCTGTTGGCCAGGAGCGACACATAAAAATGCGCCGCTTCTTCTGCCTGGCCATCAAACCAGAGACAGGGTGTGATGTGCGCCATGCATTTTCTCCATCAATTGTGACGATTGAACGGCCATATTATTTTTGCCCGACAAGCGCAAAAAAAGCGCCCTGCGGATCAACCGCCTGAATGATATATTCATTGCCCGGAACCTCCATCGGGCCGTTGATGATCTGACCGCCATGGGCTGTCACGGTACCAACCGCCGCATCAATGCTCGCCACACGAAAATAATGACTCCACATCGGTATCGGCACCTCCGGTGGTTTCTGCATGATCGCGCCAACCATAATATTGTCGTGAGCGATGAACTGATAGGTGCCCATAGATCCCATATCCATCGGCGCGGGCAGGCTCCAGCCAAACAGTGATGTGTAGAACGCCAGCGCCTGCGATTGGTTGCCGGCCAGCAATTCATTCCAGGCACACCGTCCGATTGTCATTGGCGCAAAAGCCGTGCTGACCTGCGCCTCGCCCGCCGGAGGACGTGGCGTCATCACATAAAACGGAGCACCATCAGGATCGGCCACCATGGCAATGCGCCCGGCCATTGGAATATCGCGTGGCGGCATCAGGCAGCTCCCGCCCTTTTCGGCAATGGCCTTCACCATGGCATCACAATCATCGACGCCGATATAGCCGAGCCAGCATGGCATGGCGCCATGCGCCCGCATCTCATCCGACAGGCGCAGCACACCACCGGTCATGCCGCCATCGCCGTTGCGGATGAAGCCGTAATCCGGGTTGCCGCCAACCCCGCCGGCCATCGTCCAGCCGATGACCTTGCCATAGAAGGCTTCAGCCCCTGCCAGGTCAGGGGTCATCAGCTCATACCAGATCCAGCTTCCCTGACGTGTGCTCATGGCCAGCAACCTCGCATCGTTGATCGTGACATTTCCAGAAGGGATCTGAAACCGGCAGGGATGAGTATTTGACCAGCTTCGTAAATGTTGATATCAACGTATTTGCCGCAAGTCAAACTGATCCACGCTTTGTCTCCGGCGCGGTTGTCATGAACGCCATTCCTCTCTCCGTTGTGCATCAGGTGCGTGACACCTGCCTGTGTCTGGCCACCCAGCGGGCGGCGCGCACATTGGCGCGGCGGTTTGACAAGGCCTTCCAGCCCTTTGCCATCACCAACGGCCAGTTTTCCCTGATGATGGCGCTCAATGCGCCGCAGCCGCCCACGCTCGGCCAGCTCGCCCAATTTCTCGCCATGGACCGCACAACGCTGACAGCCGCCCTGAAGGCGCTGGAGCGGCGCGGCCTCGTGATCGTCACGCCGGATGCGAAGGACCGCCGGGCGCGGCGGCTGTTGCTGACCGGCGCGGGCCGTGAGCTGCTCACCCAGGCCATTCCGGTCTGGTGCAGCGAACATGCGGCACTGGATGCCGAGCTGACGCTCAAGACAGCCGATCAGCTTCGTGCCGCCTTGCGCACCCTCGGCTAAGCTAAGCCATAGGCGAGCCAGCCGGCGCTGCTGCCAGCCGCCTATCACGTGATTTGATGGCTCCCATGCGGCGAAGATGTTTGCGCTGTGCTTCACCTCTGGCATATGAGTGGAGAGTTGGCCGGAATCGGCTGCTTGCGAGCGGGCGAAGGATCGGCTTCCCGGAGTGAACTCCGGGCCGCAATGCAGTGAGGACCCATGGCTTCCGTCGCAACCCAGACAACCGGCACCGTCACAAACTTGCCGGATACGAAAGTGTCTGTCCGCAAAACTTTTGGCATCGATTCCGATCTGGAAGTGCCGGCCTATTCCAAAGCCGGTGAGCAGGTGCCTGATCTCGATCCCGACTACCTCTTTGACCGCGACACCACGCTGGCCATTCTGGCAGGCTTTGCCCACAACCGCCGCGTCATGGTCTCGGGCTATCACGGCACCGGCAAATCCACCCACATCGAGCAGGTTGCGGCGCGCCTGAACTGGCCCTGTGTGCGTGTCAATCTCGACAGCCATGTCAGCCGCGTCGATCTCGTCGGCAAGGACGCCATTGTCCTGAAGGATGGCAAGCAGGTCACCGAATTCAAGGATGGCATTCTGCCCTGGGCTTACCAGAACAACATTGCGCTGGTGTTCGACGAATATGATGCCGGCCGCCCCGATGTGATGTTCGTCATCCAGCGCGTGCTCGAAAGTTCAGGCCGCCTGACCCTGCTCGACCAGAGCCGCGTCATCCGCCCTCACCCCGCCTTCCGGCTGTTTGCCACAGCCAACACCATCGGGCTGGGCGACACATCGGGCCTCTATCACGGCACGCAGCAGATCAATCAGGCGCAGATGGACCGCTGGTCCCTCATCACCGTGCTGAATTATCTGCCGCACGACAAGGAAGCGGCGATCGTGCTGGCGAAAGCCAAGCATTATCAGAAGACACCGGACGGCAAGGACATCGTCTCGAAAATGGTGCGCGTTGCCGACATGACCCGCAACGCCTTCATCAATGGCGATTTATCGACCGTCATGTCACCGCGCACCGTCATCACCTGGGCGGAAAATGCCGATATCTTCAAGGATATCGGCTTCGCCTTCCGCGTCACATTTTTGAACAAGTGCGACGAGCTGGAACGCGCACTGGTGGCGGAATTTTATCAGCGCGCCTTCGGCAAGGATTTGCCGGAGAGTGCGGTCAATGTGGTGATGAGCTGAATTCCAACCATGCGCGGCCTGAAATGTTTGCTGACTGTCCTGATCGGCCTTCTTGCCGCGCCCGCCACCCATGCCGCAGACATTAAAATCAGCGGTACTTTTACTGCAAAAAATATCGAAACCCTGTTCCGGCAGCTGCACACACATCGCGGCAAGATCGTCGTGATGAATGTGAGGATCGCGCTGCCGGACAAAACCAGCCGCCATGAGATCCGTGCTAGCCATTGCTGGGTGCAACTGATCGACAAGGCATCACGGCGCACGATCGAATGGTTCAATACCAGCGATTACAAGGCTGGTCCGCTGACAATGCATTTCAAGGCCGTCTGGGAAATACAGCATATCGGCACGGGCAAACGGCCCAGCCAGTGCGGCACAGATGCGCAGGGCGTGCACGCGCCCAACCCCGGCCACATCTATGCGCTGAATCCGGTGGGCTGACGGTCCGGCCAATCCGTCCGCAACAGGCCAGAACAATGGATTGTTCCTATATAAACGATTCGACTTCTGTGCGGCCCTATGGTAAAGAATTCCTTAATAATGGGGGTGGATAGCCCCATGTTTGGCTCCCGGCTTATTGCGCCGCCCGCCCAATCGAATGCTATCTGCATGTACAGATGGAAATGATTGCCATGACCAGCAGAACGGTAGTTCAGGGAAACCACGCCAACAACAGCTTCACCGGCACCTCTGGTGCCGAGCTTTATCTGCTCAAGAAGGGCAACGACTATGTCAACGCCAAAGAAGCCAATGACATGATTCTCGCCGGGGCCGGTGATGACATCGTGCTCGGAGACAAGGGCGATGACGTGATTTTTGGCGGCAAGGGCGTTGATCGGCTGTCCGGCGGCAATGACAATGACCGTATTTCCGGCGGTCAGGGCAATGACTTCATCAATGGCGGCTGGGGCGACGATGTCCTGCGTGGCGGCCTGGGGGATGACAAGTTCATTTTTGATACCGGCAGCCGCGGCAATGATATCATCAGGGACTTTGGCAAGGGCAATGATCAGCTCTACATCAAGGGCGCAGCCTTCGGTGTAGCCTCTGCGGCTGATGTAATTGCCCTGGCGACGGAGACCAATCAGGGCACGACCATCACCCTGTCGGCAGATACCAGCATCTTCCTGAAGGGTGTCTCGCTGACAGATCTCGATGCGGGCGATTTCCTGATTTACTGAATATCAGCCGGATGGATTCGAAAGGCGCGGCGTCTGGCCGCGCCTTTTGCATTTCACGCCGCGCGGAAATGCAGACCGCCACGGTTGCCTTCGCAGTGAGAATGCGGAATGTGAGGCATCATTCCTCCGGCACCATGGTCCATGTCCATTTCCAACCGCAAGCCTGGCCAGGCCAAAGAAGCTCCGACTGAACCGTTCAAGCGTGCGGTGGCGGATTGCCTGCGGGCAATTGCCAGGAAGCCGGATATGGAAATCACCTACGCCACCGACAAACCGGCGGTGAGCGAGGAGCGCGCGCGTTTGCCCGAACCGCCGCGCAAGATGAATGCGAGGGATGCGGCGATTTTGCGCGGCCATGCCGATTCCATGGCGCTGCGTCTCGCCAGCCATGACGCCGCCATTCACCGCAAGCATGCCCCCGATGGCGAAGCGGCCCGCGCCGTGTTCGACGCGATGGAGCAGGCCCGTGTCGAGGGCCTCGGCGCCAACCGCATGGCCGGCGTGTCCAGTAACCTCACCGCCATGCTGGATGACCGCTACCATCGCGGCGGCAAATACAATGATATTTCTGACCGGGCCGATGCGCCGCTGGAAGATGCGGTCGGGCTGATGGTCCGCGAAAAAATCACCGGGCTGAAGCCGCCCGCCTCTGCCCAGAAAATCGTTGATCTCTGGCGCGAGCATATCGAAGCGCGCGCTGGCGGCACGCTTGAGCAACTGAAAGGCACGGCACAGGATCAGCGCGCTTTTGCCCGCGCCGCGCGCGAGCTGCTTGTCTCGCTCGACATGGCCGACGAGATGCCCAACAGCCTCGATGAGGACTCTGACGACGAGGACAATCAGGACGAGTCGGACAATCAGGAGCAGGATCAGGGCGAATCCGATCAGCCCACCCAAAATCAGAAACAGGAAGTCGAGGTCACCGACGAACAGTCGGAGGACATGGAAGAGGGTGCAGCGGAATCGGCTGATGGCGAGAGCGATGACAACGAGCAGGACATGGACACCAGCGACTCTGAAGAGGCCGCGGAATCCTGGCGCCCGCCGCAAACCAAGCCCAATGAACATCGCGCCCCGGATTATAAAGCCTATACGAATAAATTCGATGAAATGATCGGCGCTGAGGAACTGTGCGATGCCGAAGAATTGACGCGTCTGCGCGCTTATCTCGACAAGCAGCTCGCCCATTTGCAGGGCGTGGTCGGGCGTCTCGCCAACCGCTTGCAGCGCCGCCTGATGGCGCAGCAGAACCGCTCGTGGGAATTTGATCAGGAAGAGGGGTATCTCGATCCCGCCCGCCTGCCGCGCATTATTATTGATCCCTATCAGCCGCTGTCTTTCAAGCGCGAGAAGGACACGAATTTCCGCGACACGGTTGTCACGTTGCTGATCGACAATTCCGGGTCGATGCGCGGGCGGCCGATCACCGTGGCCGCGACCTGTGCTGATATTCTCGCCCGCACGCTGGAGCGCTGCGGCGTCAAGGTGGAAATTCTCGGCTTCACCACGCGGCAATGGAAGGGCGGGCAATCCCGCGAGGCCTGGTTGCAGGCCAACAAGCCGGCCAGCCCCGGCCGCCTCAATGATTTGCGCCATATTATTTACAAATCAGCCGATGCACCGTGGCGGCGTGCCCGCCGCAATCTCGGCCTGATGATGCGCGAGGGCTTGCTCAAGGAAAACATTGACGGTGAGGCACTGGACTGGGCCCATAAGAGATTGCTCGCGCGCCCCGAACAGCGCCGCATTCTCATGATGATTTCCGACGGTGCGCCGGTGGATGATTCCACCCTGTCGGTCAACCCCGGCAATTATCTCGAACGGCATCTGCGCCATATCATTTATGAGATTGAGAACAGCTCGCCGGTTGAACTCATCGCTATCGGTATCGGCCATGACGTCACCCGTTATTACAAGCGCGCCGTCACGATTGTGGATGCGGAAGAGTTGGGTGGGGTGATGACGGAAAAACTGGCGGAGCTGTTTGAGGAGACAACCGAGCCGGTCACACGCGGCCGCAGGCGGGCCGCTTAAATTGCCGATGATTTTGGACCGCCGCGCTTTTCTGGCTGCGGCAGGCACATGCGCGGCAGCACCCGCGCAAGCCAGAATTCCGCTGCTCACTGGCCCCGTGGCCATCACTGTCAAGGCGCGGCCCATTGCCCATTTCAAGGCCGGAGATTCCACGCTGACGACATTCGGCGCGCTGCAATTCCGCGGCGGGCTTGAATTGTCTTCAGACCACGGCGCATTCGGCGGCCTGTCCGGCATCGCCATGGATGGCGATGGGCAGGGGTTGCTGGCCATCACTGATGTCGGCAGCTGGCTGCGCGCCACCCTCGTTTATGATGCCGGGGGCCGCCCCGCCGCATTAAACAACGTCACGCTCGCACCCATCCTCAACAGCAACGGCATCCCGCTCAAGCGCACGAAATGGTTTGATACCGAAAGTCTCGCGCTCGACAATGGCATCGCCTATGTCGGCATTGAACGCCAGCACGATGTGCTGCGCTTTGACTATGGACGCGACGGCTGGCGGGCGCGCGGCACGGCCATCCCCGTGCCTGCGAATTTCAAGAAACTGCCGCACAATCGCGGCTGCGAGGGACTTGGTATCGCGCCGAAAAATACGCCGCTGGCCGGCGCACTCGTCGGCCTTTCCGAACGCTCCGGCGAACGCGGCCAATCAACCGCCGGATTTATTCTCACAGGCCCGAAGCGCGGCGAATTTCGCTACACCCTGCGCGATGGGTTTGATGTGACCGATCTGGCCTTTCTGCCTGGCGGCGACATGCTGGTGCTGGAACGGTTTTATTCGCCGCTGCGCGGGGTTGGTGTGCGTATCCGCCGCATCGATGGCAAGACCATTCTGCCCGAGGCCATACTGGATGGCCCGCTGTTGCTGGATGCCGATCTCGGCTACAACATCGACAATATGGAAGCGATGGGTGTGCATCGCGCCGCCAATGGCCAAACCATTCTGACGCTGTTGTCGGACGATAATTTTTCAATGCTGCAACGGACAATTTTGCTGCAATTTGCGATCACGTGAAAATCCACTGCCGGTTCGGGCATCGCGGGCCGTACACCACCGGATCATGTTTATTCACTATCGCGCCATTTTTCCGTATCCCGCCGTTCCTTTTTCGTCGGACGGCCTGCCCCGCGATCACGCACAGCCACATGATCAGCAGGATCTTTTTTGTCCGGCGGCGGCGTGAGATTTTCATACAGCATCTGCGCTTCCGGTGCGGGCCCGCGCCGCGCCCCAAGAGCGGTGATTTTCCACACCAGCACCTGCCGCTCCAGCGCAATCGTCAGCACGTCTTGCACCCGCACGGTTTTGGAAGCGGCCAGAACGCGCTCGCCATTCACCCGCACATGTCCCTCGGCAACGAGTTTGGCGGCGAGCGAACGGGTTTTCACTGCACGCGAAAACCACAGCCATTTGTCGATGCGCAGTTTTGAACCATCATCCATACGGATGATTATTCCTTGCCTTCCAGCTTGGCCTTGAGGGCGGCCAGTTTGGCAAACGGTGAATCGGGATCGGCCTTTTTCTCGCGCGGCGGCTGCGCTGAAAACACGCGCGGCTCATCGTTGCGCTTGCGGAAATCACCAGACCCTTTGAAATCACCTCTTGGCTTGAAATCGCGATTGCCGCGATCTCCGCGCATATCACCAGCGGGGTTGCCACTCTTGCCAAATGCGCCACCGGGCGCACCGGCCTTCTTGGCAAAGGCGCGCGGCGTCTGCTCGCGGTTGTCACCGCCCTCGCGCGGCGCGGCAGTGCCCCGTTCATTGCGGGTGTGGCGCGGGCGGAAATCCCGCCGCTCACCGGGCTTGGATTCCCCGGTCCGGGCGTCGCCCTGGGGAGCCGCTTCACCATGCGGCTGGCCCTCGCCACGCGGCGCAAAGGAGCGCTCGCCCGCCGGTTTGCGGAAGGAGCCACGCTCGCGGCCTTCACGCTGGCCATCGCGCTGACCGTGGCGCGCACGGTGCTGATGCTCACGCGGCTGGCGCACCATGCGCCAGACCTCGACTGTCACAGGCGCCGCAGCCTCAGCCGCCGGTTCCACAACAGCGCCGGCAAGAACTTCTGAGGCAAGAACTTCTGAGCCAAGAACTTCTGAGCCAAGACCATCAGAGACAGGGCCATCAGCGGCGTGATCAGCAGCAGCATCGGCAACGGCCACAGCCGGTTCGCTGGCCACTGGCGCACCATTGTCCACCGCAGCCACATCAGCCACGGGTGCGTCAGCCGCCGGTTCAGCCAGAGCAGCATCCGCCATCACGGCTTCAGCCACCGGCGCAGCATCCCCTTCGGCCTCAATAACCGGCGCCTGTGTGCCAGCCGCATCAGCCGGTTCAGCCGCAACCGCCTGCACAGGCTCGGTCGCGGCCGGCATCAGGATCGGCCTGGTGATGGCCGTGCCTTCGCGGGTTTCAGACTGATAACCGAGGCCACGCAGGATGGAGGCGAAATCCTCGCCTGAACAGCCCGCCAGCGATGTCATCGCCACGGTGACGACAAAGGTCTCGCCATCAGCAGCACCGGCCGGCGGGGTGCCAATGGTTTCACCAGGCCGGTAGGCCATGGCCGGACGGATCAGGTCCGCCAGCCGTTCCAGAATATCGACCCGCACGGCGCGTGGTCCGACAACCCTGAAACCGGCGGCGCGATAGAGGTCGCGTGGAATATCGGTATCCACCACAATCGAGGTGCGGCCAGAGGCGGCCAGACGCGGCACGTCATCCACACCCTTGGTGTCTGGCTCCCCATGCTTGAGGGCCCAGAGCTGGGCGGCAAGGGCACGCGGCGCAGGCTTCAGCAGCGCTGGCAGATAAATCGTATAGGCCCCGAACCGCACGCCGAGCTTGCGCAACGAGCCGCGCGCATCCTGATCCAGCGATTTCAGATCCTTCGATACCGGCCCGCGATCCAGCACACCCAGCGCTTCGCCAATCTGGAAGGCGATGCCGCGCGCCACACCGGTCAGGCCGTCGCCATCTTCCAGCGTCTGCAACGGGCCGAGCAATTTCTTGATATGCGCGGTGACGAACAGGTCGAGCCGCTTCTGCAC
>JBOFCU010000253.1:0-1933 GCA_051646285.1 Beijerinckiaceae bacterium | reverse complement strand
TGCAGGCCTCCATCGCCCTGCCGGCCATTGCGCCGCTCGGGACCTATGATGTCGATATTGCCCTGTTTTCCGATGGCGTGATGCTCACCAAGCAAACCACCAATTTTGAAGTGGTGAAGGCAGGCTTTGAACAGACTGTGGCCGATGCCGCCTACAACCGCCCATTCCTGTATGGATTGTTTGCCGCCGCCATGTCGATTGTCTTTGGCTGGCTGGCGAGTGTGGCGTTCCGCAAGGATTGAGCCGGAAATACATTCTGGGCGTATTCAACTCTCCATTCACGCGCGGTCACGCATCAGCAGTGGCGGGCTGATGGAAAAAATGCGGCTGTCCCCCAGCACATACGCTGTGACTTTCTGACGTTGAAACAGGCCGTCAAAAGCCCGGTCGAGAATATTCAGCCCGCCGGTATAGGCACCGATGGCGGGCATGATCAGCCGCGTGCCATCGGTGACAAAACATTTCCGCCGCAAGGTGCGGCCGCGTGTGGCGACGCGGGCGCAGGGGTGAAGATGGCCGGCCATCTGCGGGCGCGGGTCACGCCCATCGGCTGCGTGCCACAGCAGCACATCGTCCAGCATCACGAAGGGCAGCACATCGCCGCCAATGCCAGCGGGCGGTGAAGGGTCATGGTTGCCGGAAAGCCAGATCCAGTCACGCCCGCGCTGGAGCGCAGCCAGCGCATCGCTGTCGTCCGGCAGCAGCCGCGATGATCCCTCATCATCATGAAAATTGTCCCCGAGCGCGATCACCCGTTGCGGCGTCCACTGGGCAATCATCGCGCCGAGCACGGCCAGTGTTGCGCGCGTGTCATAGGGCGGGGCCAGCACGCGCCGCCGGGCCAGAGACGAGCCTTTCTCCAAATGCAGGTCAGCCACCAGCAAGGTGCGGCTGTCAGGCAAGAATAATCCGCCGCGCCTGTCTGCCACGCACGCAACCGTGCCGACGGTGAAATGCACATCGCCCATGGTATGGTTGAGCACAGCGCTCATGCCGTGGCTTCCTGTGTGAGTTGCGCTTCCGCTTCCGCCAGCAGCGCGTCAGAAGCCTCGCCATAAACAGATTCGCGGCCGATCTCCAGCATCACGGAGATGCCCAGCGGCGATACCCGCTCCAGCGCGCGATGCACGATATGCCCGCGAATCCGGGCCAGGCAATCACTGACACGGCGGATGTCGAGCAGGCCGGTGGCCGCATCGGCACGGGCCGCACGCAACAGCACATGATCAGGTTCATGCTTGCGCAGCACATCATAAACAAGATCAGTTGAGAGCGTGACCTGCCGCCCGGTTTTTTCCTGTCCGGGAAAGCGCCGTTCAATCAGCCCCGCAATAATCGCGCAATGGCGGAAGGTGCGCTTCATGATCGAGGATTCCGCCAGCCAGTCTTCCAGATCATCGCCCAGCATGTCCTGCGCAAACAAATCCGCCAGCGAAAGCCGCTGCTGCGCAATCGCTGCGCTCAGGTCACTCAGGCCCCAGATGGCGAAGCCGTAATCGTTGCAGACAAATCCCAGCGGGCGCAGGCGCATCCGTTCCAGCCGCCGCGTCAGCAGCATCCCCAATGTCTGATGCGCCAGCCGCCCCTCGAACGGAAAAGCCACCAGATAATGTTTGCCGCCGCGCGGAAATGTTTCCACCAGCATCTCTGTGCGGGCGGGAATAATGGATTTTATTCTCTGCAGTTGCAGCCAGCCCTGCACCTCCTTCGGCAGTTTTTTCCATAAAGCCGGGTCCGCAATCATCGCCCGCACCTGTTCGGCCAGAAACGTCGAGAGCGGAAAGCGCCCGCCGGCGTAAGATGGCACTTTCGCATCCGTGCCCGGCGGCGCGCGCGTTACAATCACCTCATTTTCCTGCATGCCCTCAAAGCGCAGAATTTCTCCGGCGAAAATAAAGGTGTCACCACCCGTGAGCTGTTCGGCAAAATATTC
>JBOFCU010000228.1:0-14071 GCA_051646285.1 Beijerinckiaceae bacterium | reverse complement strand
TCGTCAACGGCCATGGCGGCAATTCGCCGGCCCATGGCGCGGTTCTGGAATGGCTGGATCGCAACAGGGGTGTGCAGGTGAAGTGGCACAACTGGTGGAGCGCGCCAAAGACCATGGCGCATGTCCAGCGCATCGACCCGGTAGCCTCGCACGCCTCATGGATGGAAAATTTCCCATGGACGCGGCTCGGCAATATCGCCATGCCGGCCGTGCAAAAGCCGATGATGGATACGGGCCTGTTCCAGCAACTCGACCCGGGCGCGAAGAAGGCGCTGCTGGGTGATGGCAATTATGGCGGTCTCTACCAGCGGTCTGACGAGGATATGCTGGCGATCTGGGCAACCGCTGTCGCGGAAACGCGCGGCATCATTGCGGATGGCTGGGCATGAACGCCAGAACCAGCCGATGCTAGGATTCATCATCCAGCGTGTCATGCAGGCCCTTGTGGTCATGCTGGTCATCTCGATGCTGGTTTTCACCGGCGTCTATGCTGTCGGCAACCCGATTGATGTGCTGATTTCCCCGGATGCGACACAACTCATCCGCGAGCAGACGATCAAGGCCTACGGTCTCGACCAGCCGCTGTGGAAACAATATCTCGATTTTCTCGGGCGGCTGGTGCGCGGTGATTTCGGACGCTCCTTTGTCTACAACATGCCCGTGCTGGACCTGATTTTTGCGCGCCTGCCTGCGACGCTGGAACTGACGCTGGCAGCGGTTTTCGGTGCCACCCTGCTGGGCGTGCCACTCGGCATGTATGCCGGTTACCGGCCCGGCAGCCTTGCTGCCAAGGTGATCATGGCGGTTTCCATTCTCGGTTTTTCGGTGCCGACATTCTGGATCGGCCTTGTGCTGATCTTCACCTTCGCTGTTTCCCTCGGCTGGCTGCCTGCCGGAAACCGCGGCGATACCGCCAGCCTGTTCGGTGTGCAGTGGAGCTTCCTGACATGGAACGGCCTGACGCATCTGTTCCTGCCAGCCCTCAACCTTTCGCTGTTCAAATTCGCGATGATGGTCCGGCTGGCGCGGGCTGGCACAGCGGAGATCATGCTGGGTGACACGGTGAAGTTTGCCCGGGCTGCCGGGATCAGTGAATGGACCATTCTCAGCCGCCATGTGCTGCGGCTGATTGCCATCCCGATTGTCACGGTTTTCGGGCTGGAATTTGGTTCGACTCTGGCATTTGCCGTCGTTACCGAGACGATTTTTTCATGGCCGGGCGTTGGCAAGCTGATCATCGATTCCATCTCGACGCTCGATCGCCCCGTCATGGTGGCGTATCTCATGCTGATCGCGTTCTTCTTCATCATGATCAATCTGAGCGTTGACCTGGCCTATGCGGCGCTCGACCCGCGCCTGAGAACGCGGAGGGCTGGCTGATGGCGTTCCTCCCGCCGATGCATGATTCACCGCTGGCCCGCTTCTGGGACGAGTTCAAAGCAAGCCATGTTGCTGTGGCTGCGCTTGCTGTTGTCATTGTGATCAGCGTGCTGGCGCTGGCAGCCCCGCTGATCTCGCCACAAAACCCCTATGACCTGTCCCGCCTCGTGCTGATGGATGCCCGCCGCCCACCCGGCTTTGTCGGCTCAGGCGGATTTACCCACTGGCTTGGCACCGATGCCCAGGGCCGCGATCTGTTGTCAGCCATCCTCTACGGCCTGCGCATCTCCATCCAGGTCGGGCTGATTGCCGGCAGCATCGCCTTCGCGCTTGGCGCGACATTGGGAGCCTTTGCCGCCTATTTCGGCGGACGGATCGAGGCGTTGATCATGCGGATCATCGACCTGCAACTGTCCTTTCCGGCCATCCTGCTGGCGCTGGTTCTGGCGGCCCTGCTCGGTCAGGGCAAATGGCCGCTGATCGCAGCGCTGGTGACGGCGCAATATGCCTATTTCGCCCGTACCGCCCATGGTGCAGCGGCGACCGAGCGCTCGAAGGACTATGTTGATGCGGCGCTCTCGACACCGCTTGCCGCGCGGCGCGTGGTCTTCCGCCATATTCTGCCGAACTGCCTGCCGCCGCTGATCGTGGTGGCCACCGTTCAGGTCGCCAACTCGATAGCGCTGGAGGCAACGCTGTCCTTTCTCGGCCTTGGCCTGCCGGTCACTGAACCGTCCCTTGGTATGCTGATCGCCAATGGCTTCCAGTACATGCTGTCCGGGCGCTACTGGATTTCGATCTATCCCGGCGTGGCCCTGATCATTCTGATTGTGGCCATCAATCTGGTCGGGGATCAGGTGCGTGACCAACTCAATCCGAGGCTGAAGCGATGAGCGCGCTCCTCGAGGTTGCCGGCCTCACGACACGATTTGCCACACGGGCCGGCACGCTGAATGCGGTCGAGGATGTGTCCTTTACCGTCGCCGAAGGCGAGATTGTCGGGTTGGTTGGGGAATCCGGCTCCGGCAAGAGTGTGACCGGCTTTTCGATCCTTGGCCTGATTGATCCGCCGGGAAAAATCATTTCCGGATCGGTGCGGCTGAATGGCCGCGAACTGGTCGGCCTTGATCACGCGGCGCTGCGCTCGATGCGCGGGCGCGAGATTGCCATGGTCTTTCAGGACCCCTCCGCCACGCTAAACCCGGTGCTGACCATTGGCCGTCAAATGCGCCTGGCCATCGCTGCCCACGAGGCAATGAGTGAACAGGCGGCCAATGCGCGCTGCATTGAGGTTCTGAACATCGTCGGCATTCCCGATGCGGCACGGCGGATCGAATCCTGGCCGCACCAGTTTTCGGGCGGCATGCGCCAGCGCGTGGCGATCGCCATCGCCCTTCTCAACCGGCCCAAGCTGATCATCTGCGATGAGCCGACAACAGCGCTCGATGTGTCGATTCAGGCACAAATTCTGACAGAAATGAAAATGCTGGCGGCCCAGCTTGGCACGGCGATGATCTGGATCAGCCATGATCTGGCCACCGTGTCCTCAGTCGCTACACGCATCCTCGTGATGTATGCCGGGCGGATTATCGAGAGCGGGCCGATCGCTGCGGTCCTGCGCCAGCCGCGCCATCCCTACACCCGCGGGCTGCTCAACTCCCTCCCCGGCATTGCCGTGCCAGGACAGGATCTGGTGCAGATTCCCGGCGCGATGCCGTCCCTGATCAATTTGCCTCAGGGCTGCGCATTTCAGCCGCGCTGCCCTTACGCCGATCAGGCCTGCGGCACCATGCCAGCCCTGGCGGCTGACGGCGCGCGCAGCCTGCGCTGCCACCACCCTCTCACAGCGGCGGTGCTGGCATGAACAAGCCGCTGGTTGAGGTCAATGCGGTCTCCAAACGCTTCACACCGGCGGTGAGCCTGAGCGACCGCATCGCAGCCCGGCTGGGCAGCCCGGTGGAAACGCGCACGGTGCATGCGGTTGATGATGTCTCATTCACAATCGCCAGGGGCGAGGTGCTCGGGCTTGTCGGTGAATCCGGCTGCGGCAAGTCAACGCTTGGGCGTGTGATCGCCGGCATTCATCCCGCCAGTGCCGGTGAAGCGGCGATTGAGGGCTTGCCCGTGATGGGCAAGGGCCGCAAGCCGCTGAAAACCACGACGCGCATCCAGATGGTGTTTCAGGACCCCTTCGCCTCGCTCGATCCGCGCGTGCGCATTGGCGAGACCATCAGCGAGGGGCCGCTGGCCCACGGGCTGGTGACGAAGGCTGATGCGAAAAGCTATGTGACGCGGTGGCTGACGGCGGTGGGCCTGCCGGCGGAGGCTGCGGAGCGCTTCCCGCACCAGTTCTCCGGCGGGCAGCGCCAGCGCGTCGCGATTGCGCGCGCATTGGCGATGCAACCGGATGTGCTGGTTTGCGACGAGCCGGTCGCCTCACTGGATGTTTCCATTCAGGCGCAGATTATCAATCTGTTCCTCAAACTCAGGCGTGAGCTGAGCCTGACCATGCTGTTCATCAGCCATGATCTGGGCGTGGTGCGGCATATTTCTGATCGCGTTGCCATCATGTATCTTGGCCGGATTGTCGAACTTGGCCCAACCGCTGCGATTTTTGCCCGGCCGCGCCACCCCTACACCCGCGCCCTGCTCGATTCGGTGCCGAAGCTGGTGACAGCCAGCGATGAACTGGTGACCTTCAAGCCCATACAGGGTGAGTTGCCGTCGCCGCTTGCTCCGCCGCCGGGATGTCATTTTCACCTGCGCTGCCCTTTCATGCGCGAGACATGCCGGACTGTGCCGCCGCAACTCGACGGCGCAAGTCACGCCGTATCCTGCCATTTTCCCCTGACTCCGGGAGACTAAACCATGGACACACTGCAACCCTGGGAATGGCCTGAGCAGGAATGGCGCCGCCGCGTCGATCAGGTCCGCGCAGGCCGATCGCTCAAGCCCGCCAGCTGGCCCGGTGGGGCGCGGTGCGCTGTCGCCCTGTCATTCGACAGCGACCATGACACCAATGAATTGCGCGATGGCGGCAACTCAATCGGGCGGATGTCATGGGGCCAATATGGCACGCGCGTGGGCATCCCGCGCATCCTCGAAATTTTGAAACGCGAGGACATCAAGGCCTCGTTCTTTGTGCCGGCGGTCGCTGCCAAACTTTATCCGGACGAACAGCGCCGCGTTATTGCCGAAGGCCACGAAATCGGTCTGCATGGCTGGATTCACGAACTCAATTCCGTGCTGCCGGAAGCCATCGAACGCGATCTGCACATGCGCGCTGCCGACGCGCTGGAAGCCATCACGGGCGTGCGCGCTGTCGGGATGCGCACGCCGTCATGGGATTTTTCACCTTCAACGCTGAAAATTCAGCGCGAGCTTGGCCTGCTCTATGATTCCTCGCTGATGGCGGATGATGATCCCTATGAGCTGGTTGAAAATGGCGAACCGACAGGCATTGTCGAATTGCCGGTGGAATGGATCCGTGACGATGCGCCCTATTTCAACATGAACCGGTTTCAGGCGCTGAGGCCCTATACGCCACCACCTGCCGTGCTCGATATTTTTATCCGCGAATTTGACCGCGCCCATGCCGACGGCGGACTTTTTCTGCTCACCATGCATCCGCATGTGATCACCTACCGCTCGCGGATATTCATTCTGGAGGAGCTGATCCGCCACATCAAGGCCAAGGGCGATGTCTGGTTTGCGACCCATGCTGCTATCGCTGCCCATGTTGGAAAAGCACTGTAAGACACATGCCTGTACGGTTTGGCGCTCATGCGTCAGCGCATAAGCGCGCAACCGGCACAGTGGGGGGCTGTTGGTACGCGCATCACTTTCGCTGAAATTTCTGACAGCGCAAATCCAGGCGCGCATGGCGCTGCATAAAGATATTATCAATCCGGTTTTTGACCAGCAGCCATGCCGTGCCGTTCAGTGTCTGCCTGATTTATTTTTCTCACTGTACCCTTGCCGACAGGTGCCTCTTGTCGCTACTGCACGATTCTATTCATTTGGGACATGGTTCATGCGCGCCAAAAATGGTCTTGCCTGCGGCCTTGATTTTGGCACATCCAATTCAACCATCGCGCTGCATCGCTCCGGCCAGCCTGCGCTGGTGCCATTGGAAGATGGCAAGCCGACCATTCCCAGTGCTGTTTTTTTCGGGTTTGAAAAGCATGACGCCTTTCTGATTGGGCGTGCTGCGATTCAGGCCTATGTGGATGGTGTGCAGGGGCGCCTGATGCGGGCGCTGAAATCCATTCTCGGCTCTTCACTGGTTGATGAGCGGACTCAGGTATTCCGGCGGCGCATAGCCTTCGCCGATATTATCCGCCTGTATATTGCCGACATCAAACTCCGCGCCGAACATCACGCCGGTCATGCAATTGACCGCGTGGTGATGGGCCGGCCGGTTCACTTTGTCGACAATGATGAAGAAGCGGACCGGTACGCCGAAAATACATTGCGGAAAATTGCCCATGATGCCGGCTTCAAGGATATTTCATTTCAGTTCGAGCCAGTTGCTGCGGCGTTTGATTTTGAACGGCAGATTGCAAAAGAACAGCTTGTGCTGATCGCCGATATTGGTGGCGGCACATCCGATTTTACGGTGGTGCGCCTGTCGCCCCAGCGGCATCAGGCCAGCGAGCGCAATGGCGATATTCTGGCCAGCGGCGGTGTGAGACTGGGCGGCACGGATTATGACCGCTATCTCAGCATGGCACTGTTCATGCCGGTGCTGGGTTATCGCACCTTGCAAAAGCGCGGCGACCTGGAACTGCCTGCCGGGCCCTATTGGGATTTATCAACCTGGGCCAGCGTGCATCACCTGTATGATCCCAAGCGCATGAGCGAAATCAAAAGCATCCGGCAATCAGCCCAGCAACCCGCGCTGGTGGAGCGGTTGCTTCGCATCGTGGATAACCGGCGCGCGCACAGTCTGCTGATGCAAGTGGAAGAAGCCAAAATTGCGCTTTCGGATGCGCCGTCGCACCGGGCCGATTTAAGCTGGATTGAGCCAGCACTTGCGGTTTTGACAACGCAGGACGCCTTCGAGCAAGCCACGGCGCGGCCCTATGAACGGCTGCAATTTGCGGCGCTGGACTGCGTGAAGGCTGCGGGCGTGAAACCGGATACCATTGCTGCGATTTTTTTCACCGGCGGGACCAGCCAAATTCCGACCGTGCGCCGCGCCATATCCACCCCATTTCCTGATGCGCTGATCTGTGATGGCGACCAATTCGGCGCGGTCGGTCTGGGGCTGGCGATTGAAGCCCGGCGGCGCTACGGCGATGCGGCTTAAGCCGGTTTATCAGCTATTGCACAATTACGAAAAGCCCGGCGCTGGCTGCCGGACATTTTCACGATTGCATCGTGTCGATTCAATCTGATCGCAACCGCTGCCTCTCCGCCTTTTTGGCCTCTATTGTTGAGCGGCCCGGTGCAGTGCTAGCGTGCATACACAATGCGCCATGATATTCTCGGGCTTCAGGCCTTTCTCAGCATCGCCGAACGCGGCAGTTTTCACGCTGCGGCGGCCAATCTCAATTTATCGCAAACCGCGCTCAGCCACCGCATCCGCAAGCTGGAGGAGGATATTGGCGTGCCGCTGCTGGCGCGCACCACGCGGCAGGTTTCGCTGACACCCGCGGGCGTTGAATTGCTGCCGAAAGCGCGCCGCCTGTTCGAGGACATGAATGCGGCGCTCGACGGCTTGCGCGCAGTGGCGCGGGATGCACAGGAGCGCATTGCCATTGCGTGTTTGCCGACCCTTGCTATTGCCGGCCTGCCCGATGCGCTTGCCGCCTTTCACAGACAGTTTCCCGAAACGCATGTGCGGGTGTTTGACAATTCGGCGTCAGAAATTGCGGATCGGGTGCAGGCGGGAGATGCCATTTTCGGCATCACCATCATTGCCGCCAACCGGTGGGATCTGGATGTGACGCCCGTTGTGGATGAACCGTTTGTGCTGATGGCCCGCCGTGACCAGCCTGTGGCGGCACGGCCATCACTGGCATGGGCTGACATTGATGATGTGCCGCTGGTGCGGATCAGTGCCGAGACGGGCAACCGCGTGCTGCTGGATGATGCGCTGGGCAGCCGCCGCGACAAGCTGCTGTGGCGGTTCGAGGTGCAGCGGGTGGCTTCAGCGGTGGCGCTGGTGCGGGCCGGGCTTGCCTGCGCGGTGGTGCCCCGTCTGGCGCTCGAACCGTCCCTGATGCCGGAATTGGCGGCAATTCCGCTGGTCACGCCTGCCGTTTCCCGGCCTCTGGGAATCATCCGGCGCAAAGGCATGCCGCTGGATGAACGCAGCGCCCTGCTGCAAAGCCTCGTGGCAGCGCATGTGCAGAGGCTTTGCGGCCATCAATGAATTTTATTCACTAAAGGCAATAATATTTTCATTTGAGTAATGATCCTTGCTGGGCTGAAATCGACTGGCAGGGAGCGTGACATGACGGCCAACACGCGGCGCATCGCTTTTATCGGCTTTGGCGAGGTTGGGCAGACCTTTGCCGCCGACCTCCTGCGCCAGCCTGACCTGACTGTCGCTGCCTGTGATATTCTGGCTGATGCTGCGGCGGGTGCAGACATGCGCGCGCGGGCTGAGACGCTTGGCGTTGCACTGACTCCAGATGCCGAAGCGGCTGCAGCAGGCGCCTCTATTATCATTTCCGCCGTTACCGCTTCGGAGGCGGAGGCTGTGGCGCAGGCTGCCGCCCGCTATCTCCAGCCCGGTCAGATGTTTGTCGATGTCAATTCGGCTGCTCCCACGACCAAGCAGCGGGCCGCCGCCCATGTTGAGGGATGCGGCGCACGCTATGTCGAAGCCGCCGTCATGGCCCCGGTGCTAAGGCCACGTCTTGCCGTGCCGATTTTGACTGGCGGCCCGCACGCTGGCGATGCTGCCGCTCTGCTCAATCCGCTCGGCATGAACATGACAGCTGTGGCAGATGTGTTTGGCCGCGCTTCGGCTATGAAGCTGTGCCGATCCATCATCATCAAGGGGCTTGAGGCCCTGATGGTGGATTGTGCCGCCGCCTGCGAGCGGTGGGATGTGAAAGATCAGGTTTTTCCGACACTCGCTGAAACATTTCCGTCGCTCGACTGGTATGCGCTGGCCGACAATATGCGCGAGCGGGTGGCTACCCATGGGGTGCGCCGCGCCGCTGAAATGCGCGAGGCCGGAGAAATGCTGGCCGCTCTCGGCATGTCGCCTGCTCTCGCCAACGCTGTGGCCGATGCGCAGGCGCGCGGCGCGCGGCCAAAGGCCCGCCCATGAGCGCCGCCCTCACCCGCCGCACCGTGCTGGCTGGCGCAATGGCATCACCTCTGGCGGCGCGCGCACAAGCGGCATGGCCGGGGCAGGTCATCAAGTTCGTTGTGCCATTCACGCCCGGTGGCAGCACGGACTTGCTGGCGCGCGTGCTGGCGCAAAAACTCGAACCGGTTTTGAAAACGTCCATCATTGTTGAAAACCGGCCCGGAGCCGGCGGCTCTGTCGCATCCGGTGCCGTGGCCCGCAGCGAACCGGACGGGCACACATTTCTGATGGGCCATATCGGCACGCTGGCATTTAATCCCGCACTCTATCCGGCCCTGCCCTATGACCCGGTCGCAGACTTCGCGCCGGTCGCCCTTGTAGCCAGCGTGCCCAATATTCTCGCCGTCAATCCGCAAATGCCGGTGAAAAATCTCGCGGAATTCATTGCCTATGCCAAAGCCAATCCCGGCAAGCTCAATTATGGCTCCGGCGGTGTTGGCAGTGCCGCCCATGTCGCCGGGGCCTATCTTGGATTTTCCGGCGACTTCAAAGCCACGCATATTCCCTATCGCGGCACCGGGCCGATGATCAATGATCTTGTGGCAGGCACCATTCAATTCACACTGACCGGCGGGCCGGCGGTCCTGCCATTGGCTGCGGGCGGGCAACTGCGTGTGCTTGCTGTTGCAAGCCGTATGCGTGTGCCGTTTGCGCCGGATGTGCCAACAATTGCGGAAAGCGCCCTGCCTGATTTTGAGGCGGTGCAATGGTATGGCCTGGTTGCTCCAGCCCGCACGCCCGCTTCAATTGTCACGCGCATGAATACAGAAATTAACGCCCTGCTGGATACCCGCGCCATCGCCGCCAATTTGCGCAATGATGGTGCTATCGCGACGCAGAAAACACCGGCTGAATTTGCTGCGCATATCCAGAATGAAATCAAAGTCTGGCGCAGCGTGATCATGCATGCCGGCATCACGGCAGGGAATGGCTGATGCGGCAATTCGGTATTCCTTGCATGATTATCCGTGGCGGCACATCAAAGGGCGCCTATTTTCTGGCTGCTGATTTGCCGCAGGATAAAAAGGCCCGTGATGCGCTTCTGCTGGCCGTGATGGGATCACCCGATGCGCGGCAGGTGGATGGGCTGGGCGGTGCCCATCCGCTGACCAGCAAGGTTGCCATTGTCTCGCGCTCCACGCATCCGAATTGCGATATCGATTTTCTATTCGCGCAGGTGGGAATCGACACGGCCATGGTCGATACAACGCCGAACTGCGGCAATATTCTCGCCGGTGTCGGACCATTTGCGATCGAGCGCGGCCTTGTGCCGGCCACAGGTGATTTGACCACAGTGCGGGTGCGCACGGTCAATACCGGCACCATTGCCCATCTCCTGATGGAAACACCGGGCGGTGCGGTGAATTACGAGGGATCAGCCCGCATTGATGGCGCGCCGGGAACAGCAGCGCCGATCACCATTACATTTATGGATACGGAAGGATCGGTGTGCGGGGCCTTGCTGCCAACTGGCCATATCGTTGACCACATGGCAGGCGTCGATGTGACGCTGATTGACAACGGTATGCCCGTGATCGTGCTAAAAGCCGAAGATGTAGGCTGTACCGGCCATGAACCACGCGATGTGCTCGACGCGGATACGGATTTGAAAGCCCGCCTTGAAACGATCCGGCGCGCGGCAGGACCGTTGATGAATCTCGGCGATGTCACAAACAAGGTGGTGCCGAAAATTGCGCTTGTTGCCGCGCCACGCGCTGGCGGCAGCATCGCTACACGCTGTTTTATTCCGCATGAATGTCACAGCTCCATCGGCGTTTTTGCCGCTGTCACGGTGGCCACTGCCGCAGCATTGCCGGGATCGCCCGCCCATGCAGTCGTCAATATGCCCACAGGGCGTGAGCGCATGGTGGTGGTTGAGCACCCGACAGGCGAACTCACCGTTAATCTCACCATCGGCGGCACGGCTGATAAACCCGTTGTGCAGCGCGCCGGCCTGTTGCGCACCGCACGGGTTTTGCTGGACGGCACAGCCTATGCGCCACCCGCCCGCTTGCTTGCAGCAGAATAATTGCATTGAATGGTCAAACGCATGAGCATGATGAAAACAGGTCTTGTCATTACCGCGCATCCCGGCGACTTCGTCTGGCGGGCCGGTGGTGCCATTGCATTGCACGCCAGGCGTGGCATGCAGGTGAAAATTCTCTGCCTGTCCTATGGCGAGCGTGGTGAAAGCCAGTTCGCCTGGAAAAAAGCCGGTGTCGCGATGAATGATGTGAAGGCACAGCGCAGGGACGAGGCCGAACGGGCTGCGGCCGTGCTCGGTGCCGAGATTGAATTCATGGATGCCGGCGATTATCCGCTGCGCACGACTGAGGCGATGCTGGACCGGGCGATTGATATTTTTCATACGCTCAACCCGGCTTTTGTGCTGACGCATGCGCTGGAAGATCCCTACAATGTCGATCATCCGGAAGCGGCGCGGTTTGCCCAGGAAGCCCGCATCATCGCGCAGGCAGCGGGCCACAAGCCGGACCCGGACCGTGTTTATGCTGCGCCACCGGTTTTTCTATTTGAACCGCATCAGCCGGAGCAGTGTAATTTCAAACCCACCATCATTCTGAATATTGACGAGGTATGGGAAACGAAGCGCAAGGCGTTTGAAATACTCGCGGCACAAAAACACCTGTGGGATTATTACACACGGGTGGCCCTCAATCGCGGCATGCAGGGCGGGCGCAATTCCGGCAAGGCAATGACATATGGCGAAGCCTATCAACGCCTGTTTCCCGAAGCGCTGGAGACACTGGCATGACACCTGTGGTCCTTCAGAATATTCCCCGCGCCAATGCGGCAGACATCGCGATACTGGCGCGACTGGGCGTTTCTACGACCCATGAAGCACTGGGGCGCAGCGGTTTAATGAAACCGTACATGCGGCCGATTTATTCCGGCGCGCAAATTGCCGGCAGTGCTGTGACGGTGCTGGCCCAGCCGGGAGATAACTGGATGATCCATGTGGCGATCGAGCAGGTGCAGCCCGGTGACATTCTTGTCGTGGCCTGCACCACCGACAATACAGATGGCATGTTTGGTGATTTGCTCGCCACTTCACTCAAGGCGCGTGGCGGCATCGGCCTTGTGATTGATGCTGGTGTGCGTGATGTGAAAACGCTAACGCAGATGCAATGCCCGGTATGGTCGCGCGCCATATCTGCCAAGGGCACGGTCAAAGCCACGCCCGGATCGGTGAATATTCCGGTCGTATGCGCCGGTGCCATGGTCAATGCAGGGGATGTCATTGTCGCTGATGATGATGGCGTGGTGATCGTGCCACGCCTGTCTGCTGCTGCGGTTGCGCAGGCGGGCGCGCAACGGGAAACCAATGAAGACAGCAAGCGCAAGCGCCTTGCCGCGGGCGAACTGGGGCTTGACATGTATGCCATGCGCGAGAGCCTGGCCAAGGCCGGGCTGGTTTATCGCGATTATTCCGACACACAAGACAACCAATAAAATATCAAGATCGAGGGAGAGTACCATGCGCAGACAATTTTTGAAGGGCCTCGCGGCCACAGCACTCACACTCAGCATGAGCGCGGCCGCCCATGCACAGGAACCGATCAAGATCGGGCTTATCCTGCCCATGACAGGACCCTTCACGTCGACCGGAAAACAGATTTCTGCGGCCGCCACTCTCTACATGCAGCAGAACGGCGCCATGATTGCCGGACGCAAGGTTGAATTGATTATCAAGGACGACACCGGCGTTGCCGATGTCACAAAGCGCATCGCACAGGAACTGATTATCAATGACAAGGTGACTGCGCTTGCCGGTTTTGGCCTGACGCCTCTGGCGCTTGCGACAGCACCGCTGGCCACGCAGGCCAAAACGCCGATGGTGGTTATGTCGGCTGCCACCTCGATTATTACGGATCGCTCACCTTTCGTCGTCCGCACCAGCCAGGTCGTGCCGCAAATTGCCGGGCCGTTTGGCACATGGATCGCCAAACAGGGAACCAAGCGCGTCATCACGCTCGTTTCCGATTTCGGTCCGGGTCATGATGTTGAAAATTCATTCTCCGAGGCTTTCAAGGCAGCTGGCGGACAGGTCGAAAATATTCGCGTGCCGTTGCAGAACCCGGACTTCTCCCCCTTTCTGCAAAAAGTTGCAGACGCAAAACCTGAAGCGCTACTGGTGTTCGTGCCCTCTGGTGTTGGTGCGCAGTTCATGAAGCAATTTGTTGAACGCGGGATGGACAAGAGCGGAATCAAGCTGATTGGCACAGGCGATGTCACTGATGACGACATTCTGAACGGCATGGGTGATGTGGCCTTGGGCGTGATTACGGCACAGCATTATTCCGCCGCGCATAACAGTCCGGAAAACAAGGTTTTTGTTGAAGCGTTCAAGAGGGCCAACAACAATCTGCGTCCTAACTTCATGGCGATTGGCGGCTATGATGGCATGCATGCCCTTTATGAGGGCCTGAAGAAAACCAATGGCGCTGGCGGTGAAGCACTGGTGACGGCCATGAAGGGCCTAAGCTGGACAAGCCCGCGCGGACCAATTTCCATCGATCCTGAAACGCGCGATATCATTCAGAACGTCTATATTCGCAAAGTGGAACGGGCTGCTGATGGCGAACTTTACAATGTGGAATTTGATACAATTCCCAATGTGAAAGATCCGGCAAAAAACAAGAAATAAAAGCGGCCATTTTCTATGATCACGCTGCTTATCGACGGCATTGCCTATGGCATGGTGCTGTTCATTCTGGCCAGTGGGCTGTCCGTGACAATGGGGTTGATGAATTTCATCAACCTCGCACACGGCGCCTTCGCCATGGCGGGCGGATACATCACCGTCGTGCTGATGCAGAAAATCGGCATCCCCTTCGTGCTGACACTGCCGATTGCTTTTTTTGCAACAGCCTTGGCAGGCGTGGCACTTGAGCGCGCACTCTATCGCCCGATGTATGCCAAATCCCATCTTGATCAGGTTCTGTTCACGATTGGGCTCGTGTTCATGGCTGTGGCTGCGACAGATTATGTGATGGGATCACAGCAGCAAATTATCACGCTGCCTCCTTGGTTGCAGGGTCGCTTTGATATAATGGGCGTGGCCATTGGCCGCTATCGTTTTTTTGTGATTGTGGTGTGCGGGCTGCTGGCTTTGGCATTGCATGTTGGCTTCAAGAAAACCAGGTTTGGCATTCGCCTGCGCGCTGCTGTCGATGATGCGCGGGTTGCCCGCGGCCTCGGCATTCCTGTCAACAAATTGTTTTCAGCAACATTTGCCATCGGCTCCGGATTGGCAGGTCTTGGCGGCGCCCTCGGCATTGAATTGCTGGGCCTTGATCCGACATTCCCGCTGAAATTCATGATTTACTTCCTGATCGTCGT
>JBOFCU010000222.1:0-10422 GCA_051646285.1 Beijerinckiaceae bacterium | reverse complement strand
TTGGCGAACGGACGCGTGAAGGTAACGACCTTTATCACGAAATGATCGAAGGCGGCGTCAACAAAAAGCCGGAGAATGGTTCGACCGCTGGCTCGAAAGCGGCACTGGTGTATGGCCAGATGAACGAACCGCCGGGTGCTCGTGCGCGCGTTGCTCTGACTGGTCTGACCGTCGCTGAGCATTTCCGCGATCAGGGCCAGGACGTGCTGTTCTTCGTCGACAATATCTTCCGCTTCACTCAGGCGGGCTCGGAAGTGTCAGCGCTCTTGGGACGTATTCCTTCAGCGGTGGGCTATCAGCCGACGCTGGCGACAGACATGGGGCAGATGCAGGAGCGCATCACCACCACGACCAAGGGGTCGATCACCTCGGTGCAGGCGATTTACGTTCCGGCAGACGATTTGACCGATCCGGCGCCTGCCACATCCTTTGCCCATTTGGATGCAACAACCGTGTTGTCGCGCTCAATTGCGGAAAAGGGTATTTATCCGGCCGTCGATCCGCTCGACTCTACTTCGCGCATGCTTTCCCCGCTGATCGTTGGTGAAGAGCATTATGATATCGCCCGTAAGGTGCAGTCCACGTTGCAGCGTTACAAGTCGCTACAGGACATTATCGCCATTCTGGGCATGGATGAATTGTCCGAAGAAGACAAAACGACCGTGGCTCGCGCGCGCAAGATTGAGCGTTTCCTGAGCCAGCCGTTCTTCGTCGCCGAAGTTTTCACCGGCTCGCCGGGCAAGCTGGTCTCGCTGGAAGACACGATCAAGGGTTTCAAGGGTCTTGTCGAAGGCAAGTATGACCATTTGCCGGAAGCCGCATTTTACATGGTCGGCACGATCGAAGAGGCGATGGAAAAGGCCCAGCGTCTGGCAGCAGAAGCGGCGTAATCACTCATGGCCAATTTCCACTTCGAACTCGTATCGCCGGAAAAGATGCTGTTCACGGGTGACGTGGAAAGCGTTGTTGTGCCCGGTGCAGATGGTGAATTTCAGGTATTTGCCGGGCATGCGCCGGTAATGACCACGGTGCAGGCGGGTGTCTTGCGCGTGAATGGCGGCGGCGCTCCCGCGCGCGTATTTGTGCGCGGCGGGTTCGCTGATGTCAGCGCATCTGGGCTGACTATTCTTGCCGAGCAAGCCATTGATCTGGCCGATGTAAAGGCTGATCAGGTTGCCAAGCAGATCAAGGATGCGGAAGAGGATTTTGCCGACGCCAAGGCTGATGACGCCCGCGCCAAGGCTCAGGAAAAACTCGATGGTTTGCGTGCTTTGATGCGTGCTGTGGCCAATTGATTTTTCTTCATTATGCACAAAACAGGCCGCAGCAATGCGGCCTTTTTTATTGAGCGCTATCCATGTTTTGCAAACTGGACAGGCTGGAAGAACTCAGAGAGTTCACTTTGGTTGCTTGAACCCATTTTGAAAATGGCGCAGCCGCAATTTCGTGGCATTGTTGCGCAATGCTGGCCGCAATGTGATTGTTATAAAAATAGGTCAGGACTTGGAGATGGGATGCGACCGGTTGTTCTGCTGATATATGCTTTATTGGCGGGTCTGAGTTTTCTGACCGCAGGCAACTCGGCATTGGCGCAGAATGAGGCCTTGCAATTCATCCTCGAACAGGACCGCCAACGCCGCCTGCGGGCCGCCCAGCCACGGCGTGTTGTGCGCCCATCAGGCCCTCGCATTATTGAGGTGCCGCGCCGTATTCTGCCGCAATCATCTGTGGTCATCGTGCGCGATACGCCGGATACGGTGAAAGTGGAGCCGGCTATTTTTGTCGTGGTGTTTGGCGATGCCATGGCTGAGCTGCTCGGGGTTGGGATCGAGGATACATTGGGCGATCTTCCTGATGTATCTGTCATACGGCGGAGCCGCTCAGAATCCGGACTGGTGCGTGCTGATTTTTATGACTGGCCGAAATCCGTGCGGGACTACCTGGCGGGCACACCAAAAATCAATTTCGCGGTGATGCAAGTTGGTGTGAACGACCGACAGGCCATACGCGATGAAGCTGGTCAGTCGCACGAGCCGGGTTCTGAACGCTGGCGTGAGATGTACGGGCAGCGCGTCGAAGCCGTGGCGCGGGCATTTTCGGAAAAACAAATCCCGTTACTGTGGGCCGGCTTGCCGCCAATGCCTTTTCCCAATTATTCGGCGAGCATCAAGGAAATCAATGAAATCACGCGCATCCATGTGGGGCGTGCTGGTGGCCAGTTTATTGATGTATGGGATTCCTTTGCTGATGCGCAGGGCAAGTATTCTGTATCCGGCGCTGACATGAATGGCCAGACAACGCGTCTGCGCGCAGCGGATGGTGTGCATTTCAGCAAGTCAGGCGCTCGCAAGGCGGCCCATTTTGTTGAGATTGAAATCAGGCGCATGATCGGCACACGCGCTCCCACTTCGGTTGTTGCGCTACCATCTGATCCTGCATCTGTCAGGCCTTTGCCGATCGAACTGCAGCCTGGCGGTGTTGAGCGTGCCATTGATATAATGGTATCTGGCCGTGCAGAAGCCGCGCCAATTGTGTCTGTGCCAGTCAAGCCTGTTGCCGGGCCAATTATTCCTTTATCGCAGCCTGTTTTGGCAAAAGGCGGCGTTCTTGCAACCCCTGCCTCAAACTCAAATATATTCCTTCCCGGAGAGCAGACGTTGGTAACTGGCCGCCCTCAAGAAGCGAAGCCGGGTCGTGTGGATGATTTTTCCTGGCCGCCACGCTGAAATTTAATCGATATCCTTTATCATTTCGAGCGCATAAGGCCGCAAGCCGAATTTGAGATAGGCGCGCTGCGCTGCTTCATTACCCGCCAGCACACCGAGCATCATGCGCTTGATATTTATGGCATTGCAGAAATCTTCAGCATCCTGCAACAAGCGCTGGCCGACGCCGGCGCGGCGATGCTGTTCGTTGACAATGAGTTCCCGGATGAAGCCAACCCGCCGAACATCCTCGCGCACGAAACTGCCGATGGATTCAATGGCAAGGCATAGATATCCGACAATCACAGTGTCCTTCACTGCAACGATTGAGAGGCCATGCGAGTTGCGTACCGCTTCATCATTGTCGCGCAGGCAACGCATCGCGCCCTGGCGGTCTTTCACACGGTCACCTGAAATGGGCGATTCAAAGCGATTTAATTGCCATATTAGGTCGATGATCGCATCGCGGTCATCGGGAAGGGCGTGGCGTATTTTTACTGTCATGCGGGTTTGTGCCTCATGATGAACTGTTCCATGGGGCCTATAAAACGATCATAGGGCGCAGGATGGCAAACGGCATCAATCTTATGTAATTGCAGCGGTGACTTGAATAACTGCGCGAGCGCTTCACCAAATTCCAGCGGGATGGTGCGGTCACCCGTGCAATGGGCAATGAACACGGGCACCTTGATCGAGGGCGCGCGCAGGTCAGAGCGGAATTGATCGCGCATGAGTATGCTGATGGGCAACCAAGGATACCGGTGACGGGCAACATCGGCTGTGGAGGAATAGGGCGCATCAAGCACCAGGGCGCGCACGTTGTTATCACTGGCAATCTGCACAGCAACGCCTGTGCCAATGGATTCACCAAATGCAATGACGCGCTGGCCGGGTATTTTCTGCGTCAGCCACGCATAGGCAGCATTGGCGTCACGATAAAAGCCCGCTTCACTTGGCGTGCCGGTCGAGCCGCTGTAGCCGCGATAGGCGACAGCGAAAACACCGGCCCCATGGCGGGACAGCCGCTCAAACCGGCCGGCGCGGCGCGCCAGATTTCCCGCATTGCCATGGAAATAAAGATAGACGGGCGCACTGGCGTCGCGCGGCGCAAGCCACCACGCGACAAGGGTTTCACCATCTGTGGCTTGCAGCGTGATTTCCTGCGCCGATGGCAGGCCCGACTGGCCTGGATCGGCACGGGCCGGATCAGGGCGGTATTGCAGACTGCGCTGGGCAAAAAACATATAGCCGCAAATAAAAATATAGATGGCCGCGCAAAACAAAAGCGCGCCCCAAAGGGCGCGCCTGAGAATTTTACTTTTTGTGCGGACCGCTGCCAGCAGCGTTTCTTGCGCGGTGCCTTGCGTTGCAGCCATTCCGCTTCAGTGCGCCATTGCTTTAACGATGTCGTCGGTCACCTTCTTGGCGTCACCAAACAGCATCATTGTGTTGTCGCGGAAGAACAATTCATTTTCGACGCCTGCGTAGCCGGACCCCATGCCACGCTTGATGAACAGAACGGTTTTGGCCTTTTCCACATCAAGGATCGGCATGCCATAAATGGGCGATGCGGTATCGGTTTTTGCCGCCGGATTGGTCACGTCATTGGCACCGATGACATAAGCCACATCGGCCTGACCGAATTCTGAATTGATGTCTTCCAGCTCGAACACTTCATCATAAGGCACGTTGGCTTCAGCCAGCAGCACATTCATGTGGCCGGGCATGCGGCCTGCAACGGGATGAATGGCGTATTTGACCTCCACGCCCTCTTTTTTCAGCAGATCACACATTTCACGCAAGCTGTGCTGGGCCTGCGCCACCGCCATGCCGTAGCCAGGCACGATAATCACCTTCTGCGCATTCTTCATGATGAAGGCCGCGTCATCCGCCGAGCCCTGCTTCACCGGGCGGCTTTCCTTTGCGCCACCGGCCGGGCCAGCGGTTTCACCCCCGAAGCCGCCGAGAATCACGGAGAAGAAGCTGCGATTCATGCCCTTGCACATGATGTAGGACAGGATGGCACCGGACGAGCCCACCAGCGCGCCGGTAATGATGAGCGCAAGATTGCCAAGCGTGAAACCAATGCCTGCTGCGGCCCAGCCGGAATAGGAATTCAGCATCGACACGACGACCGGCATGTCCGCGCCGCCGATGGGAACAATCAGCAGCACGCCGAGCACAAATGATACAAGCGCGATCAGCCAGAAAATGGTGTGGCTCTCGGTTTTCACAAACAGGCCGATGAGCACAACAAGTGCAATGCCAAGGCCGATATTGATGGCGTGGCGCTGCGGCAGCATGATCGGCTTGCCGCCCATCCGGCCATCCAGTTTCAGAAATGCGATCACAGAGCCGGTGAAGGTGATGGCACCGATGGCCACGCCCAGCGCCATTTCCACAAGACTGGCTTTGGAAATGGTGCCAACCCCGCCCAGGCCGAAAGCCTGCGGCGCATACAGCGCACCGGCAGCAACAAGGACGGCTGCAAGGCCGACGAGCGAGTGGAAAAAGGCCACAAGCTGCGGCATGGATGTCATCTGCACCGTGCGGGCGAGATAGGCGCCTGCGCCGCCGCCGATGCCGATGCCGAGAATCAACAACAGCCACGCCATGAAATCTGACGGCGGGGCCAACAACAGCGTGGTCACCATGGCAATAGCCATGCCGATCATGCCATAACGGTTGCCATCACGCGATGTGGTGGGGTGCGACAGGCCGCGCAGCGACAGGATAAACAGCACGCCGGCGACGAGATAAAGAAGGTTGGCGAAATTTGCGTTCAGCATGGCGAAGCCTCAGCCCTTCTTCTTGTACATCGCGAGCATCCGCTCGGTGACGAGGAAGCCGCCGAAAATATTCACGGAGGCGAGTACCAGTGCAACAAATCCAAACACGCGCGCCCACAACGGCCCATCCCCCATGGATGGCAGCGCCGATACGCCAACAGACAGCAAGGCGCCGACAACGATAACGGATGAAATGGCATTGGTGACGGACATGAGCGGCGTGTGCAGCGCCGGCGTGACCTGCCAGACCACGTAGTAGCCGACGAAAATCGCCATCACGAAAATCGCGAAACGGAAAATGAAGGGATCAACCGCGCCGCCTGTGGCCGCATGTGCGGCAGCCCCGGCACCGTCGGCAATATTCTGCAAAGCCTGCAAGGCGGCCTGCGCTTTTGCCGCCGCCGCCTCGGCTGCGGCCTGCGCCTCACGGGCCTGCTGAAGAAGTTCCGCTGGTGTTGCCATGGTTCAGGTCCTTCAGGCTTTGGCTTGAAAATTCGGGTGAACGACAGCGCCATCGCGCGTCAGCAATGTCGCCTTCACAAGCTCGTCATCCCAGTTCACGGCGAGCTTCTTTTCCTTTTTGTCGATCAGCGTTTCGACAAAGGCAAAAAGATTTTTGGCATAGAGCTGTGATGCGGTGGCGGCGAGGCGGCCGGCCACATTGAGATGGCCGACAATCTTCACGCCATTGTCTGTCACAAAAACCTCGCCTGGCTTTGCCAGTTCACAATTGCCGCCACGTTCCACCGCCAGATCGACGATGACGGAGCCGGGGCGCATGGAGCGCACCATATCTGCCGTGATCAGCTTTGGCGCGGGACGGCCGGGAATGAGCGCGGTGGTGATGACAATATCCTGCTTGGCAATATGCGAGGCGGTGAGCGCAGCCTGTTTGGCCTTGTATTCAGCCGACATTTCCTTGGCATAGCCGCCAGCGGTCTGCGCCTGCAAAAACTCTTCATCCTCAACAGCGAGGAATTTCGCGCCGAGGGATTCAACCTGTTCCTTGGTTGCGGGCCGCACGTCTGTCGCGGTCACGATTGCGCCAAGGCGGCGCGCGGTGGCGATGGCCTGCAAACCGGCGACGCCAACACCCATGATGAAAATGCGCGCGGCTGGCACGGTGCCGGCTGCGGTCATCATCATCGGCAAGGCACGGCCATATTCACCGGCACCATCAATGACCGCCCGATAGCCGGCGAGGTTGGCCTGCGACGACAAAACGTCCATCACCTGGGCGCGGGTGATACGCGGCATAAATTCCATGGCGAAGGCGGATGTGCCCTGCTTTGCCATTGCCTGCACGGCACCCTCATGGCCGTAGGGATCCATGGTTGCGATGACAAGCGCGCCCGCCGGCAATGCGCGAATCTCGGCTTCGCCAGGACGGCGCACGCGCAGTACAATGGCTGCATCTTTCATCGTGCTGGCTGCATCAGAGGCAATGGTTGCGCCGGCGGCCTGATAATCGGCGTCGGTAATGCCGGAGGCGAGACCGGCATTTTTCTGCACGGTAATGCTTGCGCCAAGGCCAATGAATTTCTTCACCGTCTCCGGCGTCGCAGCGACGCGGCCCTCATTGCGATCTGTTTCTGCCGGTACTGCGATCCGCATGATCGACCTCGTGCTTGACTGAAAAATCTGCCGTCTGTCTGCATCCACGCAGGGGTGCAGCCCTGCCGCCTTGTCAGAGCAGGCCGATCGCCATGCCGACCATAATGCCGCACACGATGATGGTGCCCCACTTCACGAACACCAGAAATCCTGAATAAGTGCGGTCATGTTCAGCGTAGTCCATTGCCGGATGTCCGGCATCGTTGTGATCGGGGGCATGGCTTGCCATGGTCGCAGTCCTTCTCAATGGAAATTTCTATTCGTTTGTTAGCGGAGAAAAGGGCATGACCGCAATGGGGGTGGCGACAAAACCGGTGCTTTTGCGGGAGATCATGCCGTGAGTGGCTTTGCTGATCCCCCGGTGGGAAAGCCGGCACTGATTGCGGTGGACTGGGGCACGACCAACTTTCGGGCCTGGCTGCTTGGGGCTGGCGGCACCGTGCTGGGTCATGTGCAGGCGGGGCAGGGCATCCGCCAGTGCGCAGCGCCATTTGCTACGGTTTTGCAGCACGAAATCGGCTCGTGGCGCCAGGCTGCGCCCGCTTGCCCGGTGCTGCTCTCTGGCATGATCGGCTCGCGGCAGGGCTGGGTTGAAGCGCCCTATGTGCCGTGTCCGGCGAGCGCGGATGCCATTGCCGCAGGCTTGATGCCGGTCGCGGGAGAGACTCACGTTTTCATCGTGCCGGGTGTCGCCTTCCGGCCCAGGGGTGGTGCGCCGGATGTGATGCGCGGGGAGGAGACGCAGATTCTCGGCCTGCTCGGCACGGCTGATGCTGACCGGCTGTTTGTGATGCCGGGCACCCATTCCAAATGGGTGCGCGTGACGGATGGCGTTATCGTGTCCTTCGCCACCTACATGACGGGAGAACTGTTTGCCGTTTTGAGGCAGCATTCCATTCTTGGAGCCTTGATGGCGGATGGCGGCGAGGATGAAGGGTTCGCCAACGGTGTTAATGAAGGTTTCCGCCATGGCGGCACGGGGCTGATCCGCAGCCTGTTCGGAGTGCGCGCCAGGGGGCTGTTCGATGAATTGTCCGCTGTTGAAGCGCCGGGCTATCTTTCGGGCCTGCTGATTGCCGGTGAGTTGAACGAGGCCTTGGCCGGTGAGGCCGGTGATCTGGCGCGCGCGCAAGGTGTGACGCTCGTCGGCGCCGGTGCGTTGAGCCGGCTGTATGCCCTGGCACTTGCCCAGAAAGGCATCAGCGTGATCATGAGCGGAGAAGACAGCGGCGCACGCGGGTTATGGCGTGTGGCTGTCGCAAAGGGACTGGTGGGCGCGGATGGCTGATTTCAAACTGGCGATGGAACAATTGCCTCTGGTGGCCATTCTGCGCGGCATTACACCGGAGGATTCGCTGCCTGTGGGCGAGGCCTTGCTGGCGGCAAGGTTCCGCCTGATCGAGGTGCCACTGAATTCCCCACGTCCGTTCGAGAGCATTGCGCGTCTGGCGCAGGGCCTGCCGAGCACGGCTGTCATCGGCGCTGGCACCGTCATGAGCGAACAGGATGTGCAGGCCGTTGCCGAGGCAGGTGGGCGGCTGATCGTCATGCCTCATGCCGATGCTGCCGTCATTCACGCGGCCAAAGCCCGGGGCATGGTCTGTGTGCCGGGTGTTGCTACGCCGACCGAGGCGTTTGGTGCGTTGAGAGCGGGCGCGGCGGCGCTCAAGGCCTTTCCGGCGGAGGGATTGCCGCCTGCCGTCATCAAGGCGTGGCTGGCTGTGCTGCCGAAGGGGACGGCCATTCTGCCGGTGGGCGGCATCACCCCTGCGGCCATAGCTGCGTATCGCGCCGCTGGAGCGGCGGGGTTTGGGCTGGGATCAGCCTTGTATGCGCCGGGCGATACACCCGCACAGGTGCGGGCCAAGGCTGATGCTTTTGTGCAGGCGTGGCATGCGAGGGGATAAACCGCTTGCTTTCGGTAGTAAGCCGGCGAACATATCGGCCTGATTGTTCCTGTCGTTTCGTGAGACGCTGATGACCACCATCCGCCTGACTGCCGCGCAAGCCCTGGTGCGATTCCTTGCCGCGCAGATGACTGTGATTGACGGCAAAAAGCTGCCGCTGTTTGGCGGCATGTGGGCCATTTTCGGCCATGGCAACGTGGCCGGTATGGGCGAGGCGCTTTATGAGGCGCGGGATACATTGCCAACGTTTCGCGCACATAATGAACAGGGTATGGCGCATGCCGCAGTCGCCTATGCCAAGGCGCATTTCCGCCGCCGCATGATGGCGTGCACAACCTCCATTGGCCCCGGTGCGACCAACATGATCACAGCAGCGGCCATGGCCCATGTGAACCGTTTGCCGGTGCTGCTGATTCCCGGCGACATTTTTGCATCGCGCCGGCCCGATCCTGTGTTGCAGCAGATTGAGGATTTTGGTGATGGCACCGTTTCCGCCAATGATTGTTTCAAACCCGTGTCACGCTATTTCGACCGCATCCAGCGGCCAGAACAATTGATCAATGCGCTGCCGCAGGCCATGCGCGTGCTGACCGATCCGGCTGATTGCGGGCCGGTGACGCTGGCATTTTGTCAGGATACGCAAACCGAAGCATTCGATTATCCAGCATCGCTGTTTGACGAGCGGGTGTGGACCCTGCGGCGGCCGCGCCCGGATAACGATGAATTGGCGCGCGCCGTTGATCTCATCAGGCACGCCAAGGCGCCGTTGCTGATTGCCGGCGGCGGCGTTTTGTATTCCGGCGCACGGGATGCGTTGCGCATTTTTGCTGACGCCCATGCCATTCCCGTTGCAGAGACCCAGGCCGGAAAATCTGCCATGGGCGATGACCAGCCGCTGGCGCTGGGGTCCATCGGTGTCACAGGCACATCCGCTGCCAATGCGATGGCCGAGAAGGCTGATGTCATCATTGCTGTCGGCACGCGGATGCAGGATTTTACGACAGGGTCATGGGCCTTGTTCAAAAATCCGGCACGGCAATTTCTGCATGTGAACATTTCCACGTTCGATGCTGCCAAGCGATTTGCTGCTTCATTGGTCAGTGATGCGCGGGTTGCCCTGGAATTGCTGCATCAGGGTCTGGGTGCATGGTCAGCCCCGGCGGCGTGGGCGGTGCAGGCGAAATCCGGAAAAGCGGCGTGGCAGGCAGCGGCCCATGCCGCCACCACAAATCATGGCGCTGATCTGCCATCGGACGCGCAGGTGATTGGCGCGGTGATGCGCAGTTTTGGCGGCAATGCAACGGTGGTTTGCGCTGCGGGTGGATTGCCCGGTGAATTGCATAAATTATGGCACGCGACAGCGCCCGGCAGCTATCACATGGAATATGGCTATTCCACCATGGGCTA
>JBOFCU010000211.1:0-11888 GCA_051646285.1 Beijerinckiaceae bacterium | reverse complement strand
TCTTTCTTCTCTGTCACGCGCAGGGGAATACCGATCTTCATACCGCTGCTGGCATCGGTGATGACGGAAAACCGCACGCTGTCGCGCAGGCGGCGGCCCTCTGCCAGCAACATCTGCCGCTGCATGTCATCCAGAATGCCGGTTTGCGGCAGATTTTTCTTTTTCTGGAAGGCGCGGATGCCGTCATAACCGCGTTTGCCGAAATTGATGCCGACAACCCCATTGTAATCCCCGCTCCACATCAGGGCTTCCAGCACAGCCCGCCGGCTCGCCTCGTCGAGCAGGCTAAAGGCCTGCTCGGCGGCTGCCAGGGCCGGATCGGTGGCAGGCAAAGGGGCAGGAGCAGCCGGGCGCGATGAAGGCAGCGGCTGAAATTGCGCAGAGGCTGCCCCGCCCGTGAGAGCAGCCAGACAGATGGCTGTCCGTATCCATATGGTTCGATGGGATCGCATCAGCCCCTCCACTCAACCGGCAAAAAGCCGGTGCCGCGCTCCGGTGATCGCAGCCCAAACATATTCATCAAACACGGGACACGCTGGTCACAGCGATGTCACGCCAGAATGATTGCATTGCAAGCCTCTTTGCAAGCCTCATGACGAGACTGTTTGCAAGCGGGGAATGTTGGGCGCAAGATAAGATCAGTCTTGATAACATCCGTCTTGCCCGCAAGCAGGAAAATGTGATTCAACATCTGTCTGTGCGCTGGAACACATGACACGCGTGAATTTCACTCGCATGAGTTTATCAGGCGCTGTTCTGATGCCGCTGCAAAACCGTACGGGATAATCATCCCGCCTTCAATTGATGGGAGCTTCCGCATGCTGAACCATAATTTTTTCCGCATGCTTGCGCTTTTTGTCATGGTGACAATCAGCGGCATGGCGTTAGCGCAGCAAAAATCATTTGTGCGCGAGGATCTCGCGACGGCAGCGGCGCAGCTTGAAATAATTTTGCGGCGTGATGGCGCTGTCGTGGCAACGCAGCCGGCTGATGCGCTGCGCCGCGCCGCAGAAGGGCTGATCGGCCGCAATGGGCGCGAATCTGTGCGGCTGGCCATGGGTGCGGTTGCGGCTGAACCTGCGAATGCCTTCAACTGGTCCACCTATGCCCGCGCGGCCATGATAGCGGCCCGTGATCAGAATATCGGCTATTCAGAGCGGTGGGAATTGAAAAACCGTTCCAGCACGGCTGCCTATGCTGCCTATCAAAAAGCGGCTGGAGCGCTGAATGAAGCGGCGATGCTGGCTCTGCTGGCAAAAACCTATGAAGAGCGCGAAATTTGGCGCCAGGCCCTCAACACCTATCGTGCCAGCCTCGGCGTTCAGGATAATGCGGCTGTGCGCCAAACCTATCAGGCGCTGCGCGAAAGCAAGGGCTTTCGCATGAGCGATTATAAGGTGGATGCTGACGGGGCTGTGCCGCGCATCTGCTTTGAATTTTCCGAGCCGCTGGCGCGCGGCCGCGTTGATTTTGCGCCTTATGTTTCTGTCAGCGGCATGAGCAATCCCGCGATCAGTGCGGAAGGGTCACAGCTTTGCGTGGAAGGCGTCAAACACGGCGAGCGCTACACGGTGCTGCTGCGCCAGGGGCTGCCATCCAGTGTCGATGAATCGCTTCTGAAAACACTGGATAATGAAATTTATGTGCGTGACCGTTCGCCGCAGGTGCGTTTTTCCGGGCGCAATTATGTGCTGCCGCGCAATGGGCAGGAAGGCATTCCCGTTATCGCCATCAACACGGGCAAGGTCGAAATTGATGTTTATCGCATCGGCGACCGCAGCCTGCTGCCAGCGGTAAAGTCGGAAGAATTTCTGACGCAGCTCAACTCATCATCGGCGGGCACCATCGCGCGAGAAAGCGGCGCAAAAGTCTGGAGCGGCGCTCTGGATGTCCGTACCGAACTCAACAAGGATGTGACGACGGCCTTTCCGGTGACCGAAGCGGTGAAAACGCTTGAGCCGGGCGTGTATGTCATGACCGCCAGGGTTGACCGCAAGGCCAATGACAGTGATGGCGACAGCGAAAGCACCGTGGCCACGCAGTGGTTTATTGTTTCGGATCTCGGCCTGACCGCGTTTTCCGGTGAAGATGGCGTGCATGTGCTGGTGCGCTCGCTGGCCAGTGCCGAGCCGCTTGCGGGTGTTGATGTGAGTCTGGTTGCCAAGAATAATGAAATTCTCGGCGTCAGGAAATCCGATGCCAATGGCATTGTGAAATTTGATCCCGGTCTCGCACGCGGCAGTGATGGCATGGCACCCGGCCTTGTCACGGTGACGGACGCCAAGGGCGACTATGGCTTTCTCAATCTCACCAGCAATGCGTTTGATTTGACGGATCGTGGCGTCAAGGGCCGTGAAGCACCCGGCCCGCTGGATGCTTTCATGTTCACCGAGCGGGGCGTCTATCGCGGTGGCGAAACTGTGCATGTCACCACAGTGTTGCGCGATGCGCGCGGACAGACGCCGCCCGCATTGCCGCTGACATTGATTGCGAAACGGCCGGATGGTGTCGAGTATCGCCGTGTGGTGTTGCAGGATCAGGGGCTGGGCGGGCGTGCATTTTCGCTGCCGCTGTTGTCGAATGCGGCGCGTGGCACTTGGCGCATTGCCATTCATGCCGACCCCAAGCGCGATGCGATTGGCGAAACGACTTTCCTGGTCGAAGATTATATGCCGGAGCGGATTGATCTGAAGTTGCAGGCCAGGAAAACGCCGATCAACCGGGATGAGCCGGCCGCCATTTCTGTTGATGCGCAATATCTCTATGGGGCGCCGGGCGCGGGACTGGAGGTCTCTGGCGAAGTGATGGTGCGCAAGGCCACCCAAAATCCGGTGCCGGGACTGGATGGCTATGTCTATGGCATCGACGATGAGGATTTTCAGAACGTCAATCAGGAAATTGAGGCAAAGGCCGTCACCGACGCGCGCGGCAAGGCCGAGTTTTCGGCTGAACTTCCCGAGTTTGAAACAACGCGGCCTGTGGAGGCAAGGGTCATTGTGCGCGTGGGGGAAAGCGGCGGCCGTGCCGTTGAGCGTTCCGTCGTTGTGCCGATTGCACCCAAGGGCGATGTCATCGGCGTCAAGCAATTGTTTGAGGCCATGTCGATTGGTGATGGCGCCAACGCGGAATTTGATGTGGTGATGGCTGCGGCCAATGGCACAAAATTATCACGCCGGGATGTGCAATGGACGCTTTACCGCGTCACGCGCAGCTACCAATGGTATAACAGCGATGGAAAATGGGGCTACGAACCCGTCAAGAATACGCGGCGCGTGACGGATGGCCGCATTGATGTCGCCGCGCAGGCGCCTGCGCGCATTTCCGTTCCGGTCAAATGGGGCTGGTATCGCCTTGAAGTCGGCTCGGGCTCCGATGTCACATCCGTGAGTTTTTATGCCGGCTGGTCCGGCGAGCCG
Source organism: Beijerinckiaceae bacterium (assembly GCA_051646285.1). Lineage (GTDB taxonomy): Bacteria > Pseudomonadota > Alphaproteobacteria > Rhizobiales > Beijerinckiaceae > Terrirubrum. The sequence goes on along the minus strand of JBOFCU010000211.1, from coordinate 8,472 downwards.
AAGGCGGACACGCCCGATCTGCTGGAGGTATCGCTCGACAAGGATTCCTACCGCGCCGGCGATGCGATGAAGCTGACGGTCAAGCCTGGTTTCAAGGGCAAGGCCACAATCGCTGTTGTTGGCGATCGTGTGCATGACTGGCGCGTGGTCGATGTCGATGCGCAGGGCACAACTATCGCGATCGATGCGAAGGCAGACTGGGGCGTCGGCGCTTATGTTGTGGCCATTGCACACCGGCCTCTGGATGAAGCGGCCAAACGCATGCCGGGCCGCGCGCTCGGGCTGGCATGGTTTTCGGTCAACAAGTCAGAACGCACATTGCAGGTGGAATTGTCACCGCCGAAAATGATGCGCCCGCGCGGGCAGCTGGAAATTCCGGTCAAGCTCGCCAACCTCGCGGCTGGTGAAGAGGCCTATGTCACGCTCTCGGCCGTCGATGTCGGAATCCTGAATATCACGCGCTATCAGACCCCCAATCCCGGCGACCATTTTTATGGCCAGCGCGCGCTGGCAACAGAGGTGCGTGATCTTTACGGGTTTTTGATTGATGGCATGCAGGGCACGCGCGGCGCGATCCGGTCCGGCGGTGATGCGAGCGCGGGCAATGGCGACCAGTCCCCGCCGAAATTCGACCCGATGGTGCGATACTCCGGCGTGGTCAGGGTCGGCGCTGATGGTATGGCAAAAATCGTTTTTGATATTCCTGCCTTCAATGGCACGGTGCGGCTCGCCGCACATGCATGGTCAAAATCGCGTGTCGGCCATGCAGACACCGATGTCGTCGTGCGCGATCCGGTTGTGCTGCTCGGCACACTGCCGCGCTTTTTGTCGGTGGGGGACCGGTCGCGCTTTCATGTCGCGGTTGACAATGTGGATGGCCCCGCCGGTGATTATCAGGTTGATGTGAATATCCGCGGGCCAGTGACATTGCCGGCGGATGCAACGCGCAAGACACTGCGCCTAGCCAATGGCGCCAAGAGTGAAATCATTATCCCTGTTTCAGCGACGGATATTGGCACGGCTGCGGTGGATGTGCGCCTGACTGGGCCCAATGGCGTTGATCTCACCCAGTCATTGAATGTGCGGGTCGAACCGGGCGCGGCAGGCACGGTGCGGCGCACGGTGCGGCCGCTCGCTCCGCAGCAAAGCATCATCGTATCGGGTGATATTGTTGCAGATTTATTGCCGGCCTCGTCGGCTGTTTCTGTATCCGTCTCGCCTTATGGCGCGCTGGATGTGCCGGCGCTGTTGCGTTCGCTCGACCGTTATCCCTATGGCTGCACGGAACAGACGGTCAGCCGCGCGCTGCCGCTGCTCTATGTCAATAAACTCGCATCACAGGAGCATCTGGCCCTTGATACCAAGGCCGATGAACGCGTGCAGGATGCGATCGAGCGTGTGCTGGCGCGGCAGGATTCCAACGGCACATTCGGCCTGTGGCGTGTCGGCGGCGAGGAAGTCTGGCTCGATGCCTTTGTGGCAGATTTTCTCACCCGTGCGCGGGAGCGGAATTTCGCCGTGCCGCAGCGCGCCTTTGATCTGGTCATGGACCGGCTGCGCAATTACGTGGCCAATGCGGATGTGGAAAAAGGCAAGGGCAGCGATCTGGCTTATGCTGTTTATGTGCTCGCCCGCAATGGCCGCCCGGTCATTGGGGATCTGCGCTATCTCGTCGATACGAAATTGAATGATTTCGGCGCGCCGCTGGCGCGGGCGCAGCTGGGGGCGGCCTTGGCGCTGCTTGGTGACCGGCAACGCGCCCAGAAGGCGATTGCATCGGCGCTCGATCTATTGCGCGATGCACGGGAAGACACGGTGTCGCGGCCTGATTACGGCTCCCGCCTGCGCGACGGTGCCGGCGTGCTGACGCTGGCTGCGGAAGGTGGATTTTCTGCGGCGGATATTCAGCGCGCCGCCGCATCGGTCAATGCGGCGCGTGAAACAGTGCGCAACACCTCGACACAGGAAGAAACGTGGATGGTGCTGGCCGCGCAGGCGCTGGCGAAGGAAACCGACAGTGTCACGCTGACCGTCGATGGTGCGGATCACAAGGGTGCACTCTACCGCACCTGGCGCGGCCTGTCGCTGGAAGGCAAGCCGGTGACCGTGACCAATACCGGCACAGTGCCAGCGCAAATGGTTGTTTCCGTGCAAGGCAATCCGCTGTCGCCGGAACCGGCTGTCTCGCAGGGTTATCAGGTCGAGCGCACCTATTATAAAATGGACGGCACGGTGGTGAATCTGGCGCAGCCGCTGCGGCAGAATGACCGTCTTGTTGTTGTGCTCAAGGTGTCGGAGCAGACCACCCGCTATGCCCGCCTGCTGCTGGTGGACCGTTTGCCGGCCGGGCTGGAAATCGACAATCCCAATCTGGTTGATTCCGGTTCAATCAAGGGCCTGCCATGGCTGAAACGCAGCTTTGAACCAGAGACGACCGAATATCGGGATGACCGTTTTGTCGCGGCGTTTGATCGCGGCGGCAATCAGGTCAACAGCTTTACCATCGCCTATATGGTGCGGGCTGTGTCGCCGGGCCGTTATATTCATCCCCCTGCGCTGGTGGAGGATATGTACAAACCTGATCGTTTTGGCCGCACGGCTTTCGGCACACTGGAAATTATTCCGGCGCGCTGATTCATGAAAAGGCGCACGCGCATCGTCATTGGGGTGTCAGCCAGCGTCCTGCTGCTGGCTGGTGCTGGCACATGGTTCGTGCAGAGCCTTGGCCCGCTGGATCTGTCGAAAATTCCGGAGCAGTCGCCTGTGGTGATTGACCGCGAGGGGAAATTGCTGCGGGCCTTTACCACGCGCGATGGCCGCTGGCGCCTGCCAGTCGCCGCGCGTGAAATTGATCCGCGTTTCCTTGCCATGTTGCAGGCCTATGAGGACCGCCGCTTTGAATCCCATCATGGCCTTGATGGCCGGGCCTTGATCCGCGCCGCATGGCAATGGATCACCCACGGAAAAATTATTTCCGGCGGCTCAACCCTGACGATGCAGGTGGCCCGGCTGATTGAGCCGCGCACCGAGCGCACGCTCACGGCCAAGCTGCGGCAGGTGGTCCGCGCCGTGCAGCTTGAACGGCGCTTTTCCAAACCGGACATTCTTGATTTTTATGTCGCGCTCGCGCCCTATGGCGGCAATCTGGAAGGGGTGCGGGCCGCCAGTTTCGCGTGGTTTGGCAAGGAGCCGCGCCGCCTGTCGGTCGGCGAGGCGGCGATGCTTGTGGCCATGCCGCAGGCGCCGGAAATGCGCCGGCCTGACCGCTTTCTGGCGTCTGCGCGTCAAGCGCGTCTGCGCGTGTTGCAGCGGGCACAAGAGCGTGGCCTGATTTCGCCGGCAGAAGCGCATTATGCCGCGCTCGAGCCGTTGCCAGCAGAGCGGAAAATGTTTCCCGCCCATGCCGCACATGCGGCCGATGCGGCCCTGCGCAGTCAGCCCGGCCAGAAAACGCACCGCCTCACGATTGATGCGCGGATGCAGATCACTCTGGAAAATCTGCTGCGCGAACGGGTGACGCGTCTGGGGCAAACCATTTCCGGCGCCATTCTTGTTGCTGATCATGCCACAGGTGCCGTGCGTGCCCATATCGGCGGGCCGGATTTCCTCAACACGGAGCGGGCCGGCGGCGTTGACATGGCCTTCGCCGTGCGTTCACCCGGTTCGGCGCTGAAGCCTTTCATTTATGGCCTCGCCTTTGACAATGGCATTGCTCATCCCGAAACAATTCTGGAAGACAGGCCGTCGCGCTTCGGCATTTATGCGCCGGAAAATTTCGATCAGACCTATCAGGGCACATTGACAGCACGCAAGGCGTTGCAACATTCGCTGAATATCCCGGCCGTTGAATTGCTGGCGGAAGTTGGCCCGCAGAAGATGGTGACGCGGCTGATGCAGGCGGGCGCGCAGATCACCATGCCCAAGGAAGGCGCGCCCGGCCTTGCCATCGGCCTCGGCGGCCTTGGTGTGCGCCTTGTTGATCTGGTGCGGCTTTATGGCGGGCTTGCCCGCGGCGGCGATACGGTGCCGCTGGTCTGGCGCGGCGAGGACAGTGCCAGGCCCGAGCAGCGCCGCATGATGGAAAAATTGTCGGCCTGGTATGTCACCGATATTTTGCGGGGCGCGCCGCCGCCCGATCATGCGCCTGCCGGGCGGTTCGCTTTCAAGACAGGCACGTCCTACGGTTATCGCGACGCGTGGGCGGTCGGATACGACGCGCGCCACACGGTTGCGGTCTGGCTGGGGCGGCCCGACGGCGCAGCCGTGCCGGGGCTGATCGCGCGGCAAGTGGCGCTGCCGATTTTATTCGATGCGTTTGCGCGCATCGGCATTGATGCAGACGCCCCCCCCATGCCGGCGGACGCCTTGCTGCAATCCACCGCGCATCTGCCGCCGCCGCTGCGGCACCTGCGCAAGGATATGCCGAAAACCCTCGCATCCATCGCATCCATTCCGCTCAAAATAGCCTATCCGCCCAATGGCGCGCGCATTGATCTCGGCCTGCGCGGTGATGGGCAGGACCGCGAGCCGCTGGTGATGAAGGCCAGCGGCGGGATGCCGCCCTTCACCTGGCTGGTGAATGGTGTGCCGTTGGGCGAAGCCGGGCCGCGGCGGCAATCATCGTGGCAGGTCGATGGTGCCGGCTTCGCGCATGTGTCGATTATTGATGCGACGGGCGCAACCGACAGTGTGCGCGTGCGGGTTGAATAGATCGCCCGGCGCAAGGGTTTCCCGGGTTGGGCGTGCTTTTCAGATCTGCAATGCTTTTCAGATTTGCAATGCTTTTCAGATTTGCAATGCTTTTCAGATTTGATTGCCTGTGCAACAGTCGCTGCCACTCTCACAAAGCGCTACGCACACAGGAGCCGTTTCATGAACATCATGCTTCGCACGCTGCTTGTCGCCACTGCATTATCGGCTTGCGCCGTTTCTGCGCATGCCCAGGTGATTTATCATCGCGGCAACACGGCCGACCCTGAAACGCTGGATACGCACAAGACATCCACTATCTATGAAGCACATGTTCTGCGGGACATGCTGGAAGGTCTGGTCATTCACAACGCCAAGGCAGAGATTGTTCCCGGCGTCGCTGAAAAGTGGGAAATTTCACCCGACGGATTGACGTATACATTCACCCTGCGCGCCAACGCAAAATGGTCGAATGGTGATGCGGTCAAGGCCTCTGATTTTGTGTATTCCCTGCGCCGCATCATGAACCCCGAGACCGGGGCCAAATATGCCAATATCCTTTATGCGATCAGCAACGCCGAGGCGATCAGCAAGGGAATGGAAAAAGACATGGCAAAATTGGGCGTCGAAGCGCCCAATGACCGCACGCTCGTCATCCGCCTGAAAAGTGCGACACCCTATTTTCTCGAGCTTCTCACCCACCAGACAGCGCTGCCGGTTCATCCCGGCTCTGTCGAGAAATTCGGCAAGGATTATGTCCGGCCAGAAAATATCGTGACTAACGGGGCCTATGTGCTGAAGGAATTCACGCCCAATGCCCATATCCGGCTGGATAAAAACCCGCATTTCCATGATGCGGCGAATGTCAGGATTGACCGTGTGATGTTCTATCCCACGAAGGATACGGCCGCTGCCGTGCGCCGTTTTCAGGCTGGAGAGTTGCACTCCAACGATGATATTCCCGCTGACCAGATTAAATATCTCAAGCAGACCTTCGGCGATCAGGTCAGGCTCGCGCCCTATCTGGGCACCTGGTATCTGGCCGTCAATACAACCAAGACCCCGTTGAATGATGTCAGGGTGCGCACGGCGCTTTCCATGGCAATCGATCGCGAATTTATCGCCGAGCAGATTTGGGGCAACACCATGGTGCCGGGCTATTCCTTTGTGCCGCCCGGCATTGGCAATTATGGTGAACCAGCTTATGCACCTTACAAAACGCAAAGCATTATCGAACGCGAGGACAATGCCAAGGCATTGCTCAAAGAAGCAGGGTTTGGCCCCGGCAAGCCGCTCAAGATCGAGATCCGCTACAACATGACCGACAACAACAAGAACACGGTTGTCGCGATTGCCGAGCAATGGAAACCGCTTGGCGTCGAGGTCAGTTTCATCAACACCGACGCCAAGACGCACTTTGCCCATTTGCGCGAGGGACAGGACTTCGACCTCGCCCGTGCCGGCTGGATCGGCGACTATTCTGATCCGCAGAACTTCCTGTTTCTTGTCCTGTCAGACAATACGGGTTTCAACTATGCCAAATACAAAAATCCCGAATATGATGCGCTGATGGCGAAGGCGGCAGTCGAAAGTGATTTGAAAAAGCGTGCGGCTATCCTCTTTCAGGCTGAAACGATCTTCACACGCGATCTGCCCTATATTCCTGTTATGTATTATGGGTCGAAAAATCTCGTTTCACCGAAGCTGGAGGGTTGGCACACCAATCTCAAGGATGTGCATCCCACGCGGTTCCTGTCGCTGAAGCCGTAATTGCCCGTGTCTGTGCTTCTGTGGGGCACTGGACAGCCAGCCGGCTGTGAGAAAGCGCCATGCTGAATTTCATTGTGCGCCGCTTTCTCTCGGCTCTGCCTACCTTGTTTGTGATTGTCACCATCTCATTCTTTCTCATTCGCCTTGCACCCGGCGGCCCGTTTGATCTGGAGCGGCCGCTGGAGGCGAAGGTGATGGAAAATCTCCAGAAGCTCTACCGCCTGGATTTGCCACTGTGGCAGCAATATCTGCATTATCTCTGGGGCGTGATGCGCGGTGATTTTGGTCCATCATTTTACATGCGCGATTTTTCAGTCGCCGAATTGATTGGCAAGGGGCTGCCTGTTTCTGCCACACTGGGCGGATTGGCCCTTGTTCTCGCCATTGGCATGGGTGTGCCGATGGGTCTGCTGGCGGCATTCCGGCAGAACAGCTGGGTTGATTATACAGTTGTGGGCGTGGCAGCCACGGGAATAACCGTGCCGAATTTTGTCAAGGCGCCGTTGCTGCAAATCATATTCGGGTTATGGCTGGCCTGGCTGCCGGTTGCGGGGTGGAATGATGGCGCGCCGCGCAATCTGGTTCTGCCCGTGCTCACGCTGGCGCTGGCCCAGATTTCCATTATTGCACGCATGACACGCGCAGCCACCATCGAGGTTTTACACGCCAATCATATTCGCACGCTGCGTGCGGCGGGATTGCCGCAACTGACAATCGCTGTTCATGCGCTGCGTGCAGCCGCCTTGCCGGTTGTGAGTTATCTCGGTCCCGCAGCGGCTTCGCTTCTGGCAGGCTCGCTGGTTGTCGAGAATATTTTTGCACTGCCCGGTGTCGGGCGGTATTTTATCGAAGGGGCACTCAACCGGGATTATACCATGGTCATGGGCACCGTGGTTCTGATTGCTGTGTTTGTGTTGCTGTTCAATATCATGGTTGATATTCTTTACGCCATTCTTGATCCGCGCGTGAGGCTCGAATAATGGCGGACGCCAACCTGCCAGCATCCCTCACAAAAACACGCTCGCTCTGGGGTGATGCGCGGACGCGCCTGTTTGCCAATCGCGCCGCGATGGTCAGTCTGATGTGGATCATCCTGATCGTGCTGGCGAGCATGATCGGCCCTGCCATCACCGGTCATCGCTATGAGCAAGTCTATGGCGATTATGTGAAGGTGCCCGGCTCACTCACCGCCTATCCCAAGGAGGATACGCTTGGGCCAGCGATCCAGCGCATCGCCGCGCGTGGGCGATTTTCCATCGACTCCTATACAATAAATGGCACGATGCTTTCTGCGATATTGCAGGCGCCACGCCCAATTGATGAGCGCTTGCTGGCCTTGTTTGAGCGGTCGGATCTGTTTGGCAAAGCCACGGTCAATGCGCGGGAGGATGGGGGAAAAATTCTCAAGGTCACAGTGCCTCTGAAGCAGAGTTATTTTTTGTTTGGCACAGATGCGAATGGCCGTGATCTGCTGACGCGCACAGTGTTTGCTGGCCGGATATCATTGTCCATCGGGCTGCTTGCATCCATGGTCGCCCTTGTGATTGGTGTCATTTATGGCGCCACGTCCGGGTATGCTGGCGGCCGCGTCGATATGGTGATGATGCGGATTGTCGATATTCTCTACTCGCTGCCGTTTATTTTCTTCGTCATCATGCTGGTGGTATTTTTCGGCCGCAATTTTATCTTGATGTTTCTGGCTGTTGGTGCGGTCGAATGGCTGGATATGGCCCGCATTGTGCGTGGCCAGACATTATCGATCAAGCGGCAGGAATATGTGCAGGCTGCTGAAGCGCTTGGCGTGGAACCGCGCCATATTGTGCTGCGCCATATCATTCCCAATGCGCTCGGCCCCGTCATTGTTTATGTCACGCTGCTGGTACCGCGCGTCATTCTTCTGGAAAGCTTCCTGTCATTTCTTGGCCTTGGCGTGCAGGAGCCGATGACAAGCTGGGGCGTGCTGATTGCCGATGGCGCGCGCAACATTCAGGGCGCGCCAGGCATGCTGATATG
>JBOFCU010000131.1:0-6786 GCA_051646285.1 Beijerinckiaceae bacterium | reverse complement strand
CCTCCAGCGGGGAGAAGGGAGAAAACTCACACGCTATTCTTCTTCATCAGCTTTTCCTCCCACCGCAACGCCTGCTCGACGATCACATTCAGATCATCGAACTCCGGCGTCCATGACAGTTTTGCGCGGATGAGATCGGACTTGGCGGTGAGCGCCGCAGGGTCGCCGGCGCGGCGGCCTGACAGTTTCACCGGGAAATTCACGCCGGAAATCTTTTTCATCACCTCGATCACTTCGAGCACGGAAAAGCCGTTCCCATAGCCGCAATTGCACACGAGTGATTCACCGCCCCCGCGCAAATGCTTCAGCGCCGCGACATGGGCGCGCACCAGATCAGTGACATGCACATAATCGCGGATGCCCGACCCGTCCTTCGTATCGAAATCCGTGCCGAACACCTCCATGCCCGCCCGCTTGCCGAGTGCAGCCTGCGCCGCGACCTTGATCAGATGTGTCGCGTTTGGCGAGGATTGCCCGGTGCGCCCCAGCGGGTCAGCACCCGCCACATTGAAATAGCGTAAAATCACATAGGTGAGGGGATGCGCTGCGCCCGTATCCTTGAGAATATGCTCGGTCATCATTTTGGACCGGCCATAGGGATTGATCGGGTTGAGCGGCAAATCTTCCGGGATCGGGTTGACCGGCGGCTCGCCATAGACGGCGGCGGTGGAGGAAAAAATGAAATGCTTCACCCCGGTTTTCACCGCGCTTTCGATCAGCGCGCGCGCCTTCACCGTATTATTGAGATAATATCCCAGCGGATCAGAAACGGAATCCGGCACGACAATCTTGGCGGCGAAATGCGCAATGGCGTCGATACCGTTTTCGGCGATAACCCACTCCACCAGCGCCTGGTCGCCCATATCGCCCTGCACCAGCTTGGCGTCTTTTGGCACGGCCCACCAGAACCCGGCAGACATATCGTCGAGAACGACCACAGTTTCGCCCGCATCCACAAGTTCATGGGCCATGTGGCTGCCGATATAGCCCGCCCCGCCAGTCACCAGCACCGCCATCATCCGCTCCATTCACCGCAGTTTCACAATTACCCGCCTACATGCAGGAAAATTGTTGCAGCCTGGTTGACGCCCGCAACAATCCTGATTGAAGCCTTAACAAGCCCCTCACGAGAGCCTTTCCATGAAAAAACCGATCCGCAAAGCCGTCTTCCCCGTCGCTGGCCTTGGCACGCGCTTCCTGCCCGCCACCAAGGCGATCCCGAAGGAGATGCTGACGATTGTGGACCGCCCGGTGGTGCAGCATGTGGTGGATGAGGCGCGCGCCGCAGGCATCGAGCATTTTGTGTTCGTCACCGGGCGCGGCAAGGCGGTGATCGAGGACCATTTCGATATTCAGTATGAGCTTGACCGCACCCTGACTGAGCGCGGCAACAAGCAGAAGGAACTGGCTGTTCTCGCCGCGCAGCTGCCAAGGGCCGGCACCACAAGTTTTACCCGTCAGCAAGCCCCGCTCGGCCTCGGGCACGCGGTCTGGTGTGCGCGTGATATTATCGGTGATGAGCCATTTGCGCTGCTCCTGCCCGATATGCTGCACAAGGGCAGCGTGCCGTGCCTGAAGGAGATGATCGACGCGTATAATGAGCATGGCGGCAATCATATCGCGGTCTCGCCCGTGCCGGATGACCAAACCCATCAATATGGCATTGTCGGTGTTAAGGACCGTGCCGCCAAGGTTTCACAAATCACTGGCATGGTGGAAAAGCCCAGGCCCGGCACCGCGCCTTCCAACCTGCACATCACTGGACGCTATATCTTGCAGCCTGAGATTTTCGCCTTGCTCGCGACGCAGGAAAAAGGGGCGGGCAACGAAATTCAGCTCACCGATTCCATGATCAAGCTGGCTGAACAACAGGCTTTCCACGCCGTGCGCTTCGATGGCGAGATTTATGATGCCGGCTCGAAGATCGGCTTCCTGATGGCCAATATGGCCTATGCGCTGTCGGACAACGAGCTTGGCGCGAATTTCAGGACCGAAGCAAAGAAGCTGTTGGGATAGCGCAGTGACGGGTAAGGGGCACTATATTTTAATAAGTTGAAATGCCCCTCATCCGGCGCATGCGGAGCCACCTTCGTCCCTTGGGAGGGAGAAGGCAGAAATCAATACTGCAACCGCAATCCCGCGCTGAATATATTCGCGGTATAATCCGCCCCGGCTGCGGATGATTTCAGCCGCTCATGGGTAAATCCAGCCCGCACCTGCATGGTGCGGCTGAGTTTATAATCCAGTTTGATTGACCCGGTAACAGCCTCTTCGCGCAGTGCTGATCCTTTATAATCCGAGCGCTGGAAACTGGCCGCCCCCGTGATGGTGAGATTGCGCAAGAGCGCATGCGCCACCTCCACCGTTGCCTTGCGTGTAATCGCGCCGGAAACACCCGGCGAGGACGTTTCATCCATGGTTGTCGAGGCCCGCAGGCCAATCGTCGTCAATGGCGTGACAGACCAGATCAGCGAGGCATCCCCAACAACGCCGCGCAAATCACGCAGCCTTGCATCCTCATATTTGCGCCATTCATAACCGGCAGCAATTTCGCCCGTCAGCGTGCGCGTCATTTCAATGGAAGTGCCGGCGCGCAGGGAAATGCCATTGGAATCGCGCCGGTACCCGGCATTATCAATGCGCTGGTCATGCACACGGGTATCAGCCTTCGCTTCAACAAAGGGCTTGATGCCCGGCGTTACTTCATAGCCAAGGCGCAAGGCCACGCCATATTGCGTGAGATTGCGGTCGCCCTGCCGCACGGTGCCGCCCCCGGGCAATGTCGCATCATCGTAGGTGGTGCGGTCAACGTCGCCACGCAGGCCGATGGTAAGCCGGTTGATTGTGTGGTTCACGCCCAGCGACGCGCCATATTTATAGGTGAGCGGACGCGCGCTGGTGACGAAGGGCAGGTTCGTCGACATTGGCGATTGGGTGTCGAGCTTGAAACGCGCATCTGCTTGAATGTGGGTGGAGCGGTTGAGATCAAGCCGCAGCGATCCCTTCGCCTCCAGATCAGGCCGGTTGGCCGCAGGCACGTCATTGTAGGCGGTATAGCTGCCGCGCAGCAGGCCATCGAAAGAATGCGTGGACCAGTTCGAGTTCACCCGCAACTCGGCACCGGGCCGGATAAAGGTTGAGCCTTTTACTGCACCGGGGCGGCGGTTGGGGTTGCTGTCATAGCCGCCGTCAATGTCAAACGCTGGCCGCAAGGTGAAAGCGCCAGCCTGCATGCCGATCGGGGCGTAGGGATCCACGTCGGGCCGCGCCCGGAAGGTGGATGGCGGTATGGCTGTCAGGGACGGCGCACTGGTACGGCGCAGGGCATTGGGTTCAACCTTGCGTGTCGCTTCCAGACCTGGCGCTCCAGGGCGCGTTTGCCGCTGTGCCGCGACGGGCGGCCTGCGCTGCGTGCGCGGCAGTGTCGTTTGTTGCGGTGCCGCACGGCGCGGCTTGTAGGGATCTGGCCCGTCCAGCGTTTCACCGGTGGTCGTGCGCAGAATGGTCGGCAGCACCACCTCTTGCGCAAAGGCCACCACCTTGCTGCCAATCACCAGACAGCCGAGCCCAACCGCGCTGTACGCCAGCACGCGATAGGGACCAGACAGGCCCAACAGACCAGGACGTGGCTTTGTGTTCATCACACCTGCGCCGGCACGGACCGCCCGTGCTGGATTGGTTAATGAACTTAAAAGGATCGTGGTTAAGGAGCCGTTACTGCCCTCTCCGCCGCGACCAAAAAGGTCGCAGAACCAACAGCCCCATGCTATGCCGCAGCCATGACAGCACAACCATCCCGGCCTGACGCCGCCGCTCTTCGCCCCGCCGCCGAATCCAGCGCAGTCGCAGCGGCCGTTGCCGCCATCGCAACAGAACGTGATGGGCTGGAGGCGTTGCGGCAGGCCCTGGCCGGTCCGCTGGCGGACCGGTTTACGGATGCGATTCACAGGATCGCGCATGCATCAGGCCGCGTCATCGTGACGGGCATGGGCAAATCCGGCCATGTCGGCCGCAAGATTGCCGCCACACTGGCCTCGACCGGCACACCCGCCCATTTCGTTCACCCCGCCGAGGCCAGCCATGGCGACCTTGGCATGATCCAGCGGGATGACGCGATCATTGCCCTGTCATGGTCGGGCGAGACAGCAGAACTGGCGGATCTTGTGCGCTATTCCCGCCGGTTTGCGGTGACGCTCATTGCCATCACATCCAATGGCGATTCGGCGCTGGGCCGCGAGGCTGATGTGTGCCTGACCTTGCCCAAGGCTGCCGAAGCCTGCCCGAACGGGCTGGCCCCAACCACGTCAACCACGATGCAGCTGGCGCTGGGAGATGCCATCGCGGTGGCTCTGCTCCATGGCCGCGGGTTTTCGCCGCAGGATTTTCGCGTCTTTCATCCCGGCGGCAAACTGGGCGCCCAGTTGAAGACAGTCGCCGCGATCATGCACAAGGGCAGCGAATTGCCGCTGGTGCCGCGCGATATGGCCATGGCGGACGCAATCGGCATCATGAGCAGCAAGGGCTTTGGCTGTGTGCTGGTGGTCGGGGACGACGGCGATCTCGCTGGTATCATCACCGATGGTGATTTGCGCCGGCATCTCACCCCGGACATGCCTGCACAAAAAGCCGAGGCGGTCATGACCCGCAACCCCACCACCATCACGCCGGACACTTTGCTGGCGGAAGCACTGGAGATTGTTGATTCCCGCAAGCACGCGGCTTTGATTGTGGTTGAACAGAACAAGCCCGTCGGCCTCGTGCATGTGCTCGATCTGCTGCGCGCCGGCGCCGCATAACGATTACAGCGCTGCCCGCGCCCGGAGCGCGCCATACAGGGCCATCAGCGCCAGCGCCGAGGAAATCACTGCATTCCAGCCCGCCAGCGACAGCCCGGCAATGCGCAGCGCCGCTTCCGTACAGCTGATCACTTTGGTTTTCTGCATTTGCTGCAACAAGCCGCCGCCGCTCAAGGGCGCCTGCGATGTTGGCGCGCAATCCGCTGGCCCCGGCCACCAGCCCCACTCTACACCCGAATGCCAAACGCCAAATATCGCATTGGCGATAAACAGCGCGGCAACACCCCATAAAATCAGCGACGAAACACGCGGCCGCTGACGCGCCAGAAACGCCGACAGCACAGCCAGCGGAATACCGGCATAATAAGCGTAGCGCTGTTGCAGGCACAATTTGCATGGCGCGTAACCGGCATGCTCGAAAATCCACGCGCCCGCAATCACCGCCATGGCACCGGCTGCAATCAGCCAGGCCCATTGTGCGCGGGTGAGGGATGCAATCATCAGCACCTCAGAAAAAATACTTCGCGATGACAAAGCCGCCGACAATACCAACGATTGTGACAATGCCCACCAGCGTCAGATTGCGCTCGATAAAGGCCTTGATCGGGCCACCAAAAAAATTGAGCGCCCCTGCAACCATATAAAACCGCCCGGCGCGGGTGATGATCGACAAAACGATAAACCAGAATAGATCATAGCCGGCAATGCCCGATGCAATCGTCACCAGCTTGTAGGGAATGGGTGTCAGCCCCTTGATCAGAATAATCCAGTGGCCGTAATCGCGGTAACTCTGGAGAAAGGCGTCCATCTTGTCGCCGTAGCCGTACAAATTCATCAGCCACTGGCCAACGGTGTTGTAGGCCAAAGCGCCAATGGCGTAGCCAAGCAAGCCACCCAGCACGGAAGCCACCGTGGCAATGGCCGCATAGCGCCAAGCCTTGTTTGGCTTCGCCATCACCATCGGCACCAGCATCACATCCGGCGGGATCGGAAAAAACGAGCTTTCCGCAAATGAAACAGCCGCAAGGGCGCGCGGCGCCTGCGGGCTGTGAGAGAGGGCCAGCACCCAGTCATAAAGGCGTTTGAACATGGCGGGGCCTTAAACGGATGCGTCTGTATTGTCCACACAAAGCACGCGCGGTCTCACACAGCCGCATCCGCCAAGCCGCGGAACAGAAAATTCTTGCCGGCATGATAGTCATAATCCGGATCTTCCCAGGCGATCATCTTGCCGGGATTGAGCAGCCCCTGCGGATCAGCCTCGCGCTTGAAATCGAGTTGCACCGCATCGGTCTGCTTCATGCCGCCTTCTTCCAGTGTGTAGCGGTGCGGATTGAAAATCGGCGCGCCCATATCCTCATGAATGCGCATGATTTCCTCAAGCCGCTCCTCCGTGGTAAACTGAACCAGCGGCAGGCCAAAGGCCGTGACTTTGCCATCGAACCGCACAAACTCCAGATGCGCCCGCACCTCATCACCAAAATGGGAATGAATGTTTTCCACCAGCGCATCGGTGTGGGGATAAGGATACAGCACCTGCAAATAGGTGATCGCGGGATTGACCCGCAGCGCCCGCAGCGTGGTGTGGTTCCACGCCAGCTCATAGGCTGGCGGCAGCCCCTTTTTATCTTCAGCCGTCAGCATGTCGGAACGCATCAGCACATCCCCTCCCTTGAAACGGCGCGTGAAGGCCATCAGCGAATCCATGGCAAAATCGGCAGCCATCACAACAACGCAATGCTTGTCGCGCGGCAGAAATTTGCGATGCCGCAAAAAATAATCGTGCGGCGCTGGCGCTGCGATGACACCAAGTTCTTTCAGCGCCAGCCCATCCTGCTCACCCAGTGCATGCGCATAGGCGGTTGCGCCTGCAAGGGACTCAAAACCCACAATGACATCAACCCATGTGTAGGCAGGCCCCAGCGGCATTTCGACTTCCGTAATAATGCCATTGGTGCCGTAGGCATGGGCCACCTTCAGCAAATCATCG
>JBOFCU010000190.1:0-5751 GCA_051646285.1 Beijerinckiaceae bacterium | reverse complement strand
GCGACGCTGGATATTCCGGCTTACGAGGCAGACAAACTGCCGCCAGAGCTGGCCAGACTTCCGGCAGTCAAGCCCGGCAGCCGTGGGCTGGGCGCAAACGGCTGAGGGGAAGAGCTGGCGGTGATCATCGGCACAGGTTCAGATCTCTGCGATATCCGACGCATTGCCAAATCGCTGGAGCGGTTTGGGACACGGTTCACTGACCGGCTGTTCACGCAAGGCGAACAGCAGCGATCTGACCGCCGGCCCGGTATTCGCGCCGCATCCTATGCCCGCCGGTTTGCTGCCAAGGAAGCATGCAGCAAGGCGCTGGGCACAGGATTCCGCAAGAATGTATTCTGGCGCGACCTGGAAGTGGTCAATCTGCCATCGGGACAGCCGACGATGCGGCTGCATGGCGGCGCGGCCGCACGCCTCGCCAGCCTCATCCCGGCGGGGCATGAGGCGGTCATCCATCTGACACTGACAGATGAACCGCCATTGGCGCAGGCGCTGGTCATCATCGAGGCCCGGCCCAAATCGGCTGACCCGGCATAAAAAGGCCGCACTTGCGGTGCTTTCACTCACGCCAGCACAATCGGCCCGGCACCATGATGCCGCGGTATTTGCGCAGGAAGCACCTTGCTCTTATACCCCGCGCACCTGATATGCGTGACGGACGCGATCCGTGGGAATCATCAATGGCGAACCGAACCGACAATGACCTGATGCGGCGCTCCGAAGGCGGCATCGGCGAAACCATCAGTGTCATCGTGCAGGCCCTGCTGATTGCTGTGGTCATCCGCACCGTGCTGTTCCAGCCCTTCAACATTCCCTCCGGCTCGCTGATCCCGACGCTGCTGATTGGCGATTATGTTTTTGTCAGCAAATACACCTACGGCTATTCCAAACATTCGGTGCCGTTCTCACCGCCCCTGTTCAGCGGGCGCATTTGGGGCTCTGAACCCAAGCGCGGTGACATCGCCGTATTCAAGCTGCCGAAGGACAATGAGACGGACTATATCAAGCGCGTGATCGGCCTGCCGGGCGATAAGGTGCAGGTGCTTGACGGGCTGTTGCACATCAATGGCCAGCCGGTGAAAAAAGAGCGCGTCAAGGATTTTCCGACCGCTGACTCGTTTGGCCGCATGAGCATGTCGGCACAATATAAGGAAACGCTGCCCGAAGGCGTGAGCTATAACGTGCTCGAACGGGAAGGTGATCGCAGTTACTGGGATAACACACGCGTTTATAATGTGCCGCCGGGCCATTATTTCATGATGGGCGATAATCGCGATAATTCCACCGACTCCCGTGACCTGACCAGCGTCGGCTTTGTGCCTTATGAAAATCTGGTTGGCCGTGGCGAAATCATATTCTTCTCCGTGGAGGAAGGGTCGTCCGCCTGGCGCTTCTGGGAATGGCCGCAGACTGTGCGGTGGCGTCGTATTTTCTCGTCGGTGAAATGACCCGCGGCAAGCCCAATCTGTCCGATCTGGAAACTGCGATCGGATATGTCTTTGAGAACGCAGACCTGCTGAAGCGCGCGCTGACCCATGTCAGTGCAGCATCGGCGAAGACTCGCCGCGACAGCTATCAGCAGCTTGAGTTTCTGGGCGACCGCGTTTTGGGTCTGGTCATCGCCGATGTGTTGCTCGCGGAATTTCCCAATGCCGATGAAGGGGAGTTGTCGCGGCGTCTGGCGGAATTGGTGCGCCGGGAAACATGCACGGATATTGCAACCGAATGGGGCGTGAGCGCCTATTTGCGGATCGGCGGCGGGGAGGCGCATATGGGCGCACGCCGCAACGCGGCGATTCTGGCCGATGTATGCGAGTCGATTGTCGGTGCTGTTTATTGCGATGGCGGTTATGATGCAGCGCGTGCGCTCGTCATCCGCAGTTTCGGCAAAAGGCTTCACGCTCCCGTGCGGCCGTTGCGGGATGCGAAAACGCAGTTGCAGGAATGGGCGCAAGCGCGCGGCAAACCCGCGCCAACCTATCATCTCGGCGCGCGGTCAGGGCCTGATCATGCGCCGCATTTTACCATTGAAGTGCGCGTTGACGGCTTGCTGCCGGCGCATGGCGAAGGCCGCGCAAAACGTGACGCAGAACAGGCCGCAGCGATTGCCATGATGGCGCGCGAGCACATTCAGGGATCGGAGTGAGCGTGAACAATACACATCAACAGACACGCTGCGGATTTGTTGCGCTGATTGGCGCGCCGAATGCAGGAAAATCCACGCTGCTCAACACACTGGTCGGCTCGAAAGTGTCGATCGTCTCGCGCAAGGTGCAAACCACGCGCGCGCTTGTGCGCGGCATCGCCATCAATGGTGATGCGCAGATTATTTTCGTTGATACACCCGGCATTTTCAAACCCAAACGCCGGCTGGACCGGGCGATGGTGACAAGCGCGTGGGGCGGAGTATCGGATGCCGATTGTGTTGCGTTGTTGATCGACGCAAAAAGAGGGATTGATGAAGAGGTTGCTGCCATACTGGAAAAGATGCCGGATGTGCGGCAGCCCAAGGTCTTGATCCTGAATAAAATTGATCTGATGCCGCGCGATCAGTTATTGGCGCTCACAAGCGAATTGAATGCCAAGGGGCAGTTCGCTGCCACGTTCATGATCTCTGCCACACGCGGTGATGGTGTGAAAGATGTTTTGCACTGGTTTTCGGGCATGATGAAACCGGGGCCTTGGCTCTATCCAGAAGATCAGATTTCCGACGCGCCGCTGCGGATGCTCGCCGCCGAAATCACCCGCGAAAAAATCTACGACCGCCTGCATGAGGAATTGCCCTATCAATCCACGGTCGAGACCGATATGTGGGAGCAGCGGCCTGATGGCTCGGTGAAGATTGAGCAAACCATTTTTGTCGAGCGTGAGAGCCAGCGCATGATTGTGCTGGGCAAGGGCGGCCAGACCATCAAGGCCATCGGTGCGGCGGCCCGTGCCGAAATAGCCGAAATAGCCGAAACGAAAATTCATTTGTTCCTGTTCGTGAAAATCCGCGAAAACTGGTCGGATGATCCGGAGCGCTATCGCGCCATGGGACTGGAATTTCCAAGACATTGACGCAAGGCACTGACACGAGGACGAGGATGACGGCTGATCCTGCACGGAAGAAAAATACCATTTACCGGTTTATAACCGGCCCGGATGACTCCGCTTTTTGTCATCGCGTCTCGGATGCGTTGAGCAAGGGCTGGACATTGCACGGCTCACCACAACTCACTTTTGATGCGGTGCGCGGCGTCGTCATGTGCGGGCAAGCTGTCACGAAGGAAGCGGACAAGGCCTATAGCCCTGACATGAAACTGGGCGAGGCTTGAGGCCGCAGCATGGAATGGGCCGCTGAAGCCATTGTGCTCGGCACGCGCCGTCACGGCGAAAGCGGCGTCATTCTGGAGGTGATGACGGCAGAGCGTGGCCGGCATTTGGGCATGGTGCGCGGCGGGCGGTCTACACGCATGCAGCCGGTGTTGCAGCCGGGCAATGGCGTTATCGTCAACTGGCGCGCCCGGCTCGAGGATCATCTTGGCCATTTTAGTGTTGAGCCGCTGCATCTGCGCGCTGCCAACTATCTGCATGACAGTGCCGCCCTGAATGCGCTTGGCCATATCGGTGCCTTGTTCCGGCTGCTGCCCGAGCGCCAGCCGCATCCCGGTTTGCATGATGCGCTCGGCGTCATCATCAACCATCTCGACAATACGGCGGTTGCCGCAATTTTGCTCGCCCGGTTTGAACTCGCCATGCTGGCGGAACTGGGCTTCGGGCTGGATTTGTCAGCATGCGCTGCCACTGGCCAGAAAGATGATCTGATTTATGTATCGCCTAAATCCGGGCGCGCGGTGTCGCGCGTGGCAGGAGCCCCTTACCATGATCGTCTGCTGGCCTTGCCGGTATTCATGCTGACCGGGGTCACGGCAACCCCGCCACTGGCGGAAGTATTGGACGCGTTCCGCATGACCGGCTACTTCCTCAACCGCGACGTGTTCGAGCCGCGCGGCATTCCGCTGCCGGAGGCGCGGGAACGCTTGCTCGGCGTGCTTGCCAAACAACAAAGGTAGATTTGATGACCCTGCTGATCCTCGGCCTTCTGATTTTTCTGGCAGGACATGCCTTGACCATGAAGCGGGACCTGCGTGAAGCTGTCATGCAGGCGATGGGTGAGGGCGCTTACAGGCTGGCATACTCACTGATTTCCACGTTTGGGCTGGTGCTGATTGTCGCGGGTTTTGCTGCTTACCGCGCCGGCGGATATATTCCGGTCTGGGAACCGCCGAAGGCGATGGCGCATATCGCGCTGTTGTTGAATCTGCCGGTCTTTATCCTGCTGGTGGCAGCCTATCTGCCCGGACGCATCAAGGCGGCGGTCAAGCATCCGATGTTGCTGGCCGTGAAAATCTGGGCAACGGCGCATCTTCTTGGCAATGGTGATCTTGGCTCCATGCTCTTGTTTGGCAGTTTTCTTGCGTGGGCCATCATGGCGCGCATTGCTGCAAAGAAGCGGGGGGAAACCATTCCGGGCGCAGCCTACATGGCACCATCGCCGCGCAATGATCTTGTCGCCGTCGCCGTTGGCCTGGTGGCCTATGCAGCCATGGCGTTTTGGCTCCACCCCATTCTGATCGGTGTGCCGGTCATGACCCGTTAACCACATGGCGCCCAAACAATGTTGCAAGCTTGCAACATCACTTGGGGATTGTGAAATCAGACCACGGAACAATGATCTTTGCCGCGATCCTGCCCGAATCTGAGCCAAGGGTAAAAGCGTTCAAAAGACCGGCATCGCTCGATAAATCGGCATAAAGCAGGAGTATTTTGAGCGCGCACTTTCTGTGCAGCGTGGGTGAACGGGTGGACTGTGCGTCTGTTGCGCATGTTGTCCGCCGCTCGCCTTGCCGCCATAGATTGGCGTCCCTTTTTGCGGGAAAGTCAGGCGGCAGGAAAAGTTCGTGGGTTCTCTCATTTTTGGACAGACAAAATATCCGAGCCGTCGCGTGACGGCCGGGATGTCGCGTGCACAGCCTTGCTTCTTTTTACCTGTGGCGGAGGTTCCCGCGCGGCGCATCAGCCAGCCTTGTGCTGGCGTGGCGCCGGGATGGGCTGAGGTTGCCGTAGGAATGCCCATCACTCTCCTTAAAAAGGGCGGCATTTGCATCGCAAATATGCTGACGGGAATGGTTGCTGGCGTGCCTGCCGCAACAGACATGAAATTCTGCCGCGAATGGTCTGGTGACCGATCCGGGCGTCAAAGGTGAAATCCAGTCTTATGCACAGGTCTGATATGATTGCTGGCATGGTGTGTGGGGTGGCGATGTTCGCTGCCACGGCAGTCCATGCCCAATCCGAGCTTGTGCAGCGCGACCCGATGATTGCACCGGGTGTGGCCGTGCCCCGTCCTCCCGGTTCTATTCCCGGCGTTCCCTCTGCGGCTTTGTCGGTTACACCGCCAGCTGCCGCGGCACGCGCGCCGCAGCCGCCTTTTCCCAATAGCCGTGCCGCCTTGCAGGCAGGTATGCGGGACTACGGCGCGGGGGATAAGGTGCGGGCTGTCACCGCATTGTCCTATGCTGCCGAGCAGGGTGATCCGCGCGCCGTGTGGAAGCTGGGAAAAATGTATGCAGTGGGCGATGGTGTGCCGGCTGACCCGCTGAAAGCTTTCGAATATTTTTCCAAGGTTGCGGATGAACATGCGGATATTGCGCCGGATTCGCCTCACGCCCGGTTTGTCGCAAACGCTTTTGTTGCGCTCGGTTCTTA
>JBOFCU010000186.1:0-3479 GCA_051646285.1 Beijerinckiaceae bacterium | reverse complement strand
GCGACGGACGCGTCTTCGCCCTGCAATTCTGCATAGCGGCGGCCCATGAGCCCCTGCGTTTCCGGAAATTCGCCGACCACTTCGGTCATCAGATCGGCTTTCGCCAATTCCGCCGCGCGTGCCGCCTTGTCCGGATCAGCGTCGACCAGCAGCGCCAATTCCCGCGCAAGTGCAATAATCCGGTCCACGCGCTCGCCCTGCGTGCCCAGCTTTTCATGGAACACGATATTCAGCGCCCGCAATTTCGCGAGACGCTGATCGAGCGGTTTCCCCTTGTCCGCATAATCCGGCAGCGGGGCCTGATCCGTTTTCCAGAAATACAAGGCATCCGACAAACGCGCGCGGATCACCCGCTCATTGCCTGCAATAATCGCTTTGCCGCCATCGCTGGCGATTATGTTGGAGACGAGCAGGAATTTGTTGGCGAGGCGGCCGGTTGTGGCATTGCGCAGCACGAAACATTTCTGGTTGGCGCGGATGGTGGCGCGGATCACCTCATCCGGCACATCAAGAAAAGATGCATCGAACGAGCCCATCAGCACCACCGGCCATTCGACAAGGCCCGCCACCTCTTCCAGCAAGCCCTCATCTTCGACCAGTTCGAGATTTTGCGCGAAGGCCAGATTTTTGGCGTCGGCCAGAATCATTTCCTTGCGCCGGTCGATGTCGGCAATCACCTTCGCCTTTTCGAGCGCGGGCACATAATCATCGAAGCGGCGCACCGCAATATCCGCCGGCGCCATGAAGCGGTGGCCGCGGGTGATATTCCCGGCGCGGATGCCATCGACGTCAAACGCGATGATGTCCGGCTCTTCCGTTTCCGGCCCGAAGGTGCAGACGATGGAATGCAGCGGGCGCACCCAGCGCAACGAGCCCGGCTGCGCGCTGGCCTTGCCCCAGCGCATGCTCTTCGGCCACGGAAAATTACGGATAATGCCGGGCAGAATATCGGCAATCACATCGGCAGTTTTTTCGCCCGGCTTTTCCATCACGGCGACATAAAAATCGCCTTTTTTCGGGTCGCTCTCGATTTTGGCCTGATCAAGCGAGGATAACCCCGCTGATTTCAAAAAGCCCTGCACGGCGGCCTCTGGCGCACCGACCTTCGGGCCCTTGCGCTCCTCGCGCACATCACGGCCCTTCACGGGCAAGCCGGCGATGTGCAGGGCGAGACGGCGCGGTGTCACCAGCGCGCGCGCACCCTCATAATCAAGGCCGCGATTGACCAGCGCGCCGGTGACGAGCTTCTGCAAATCCTCGCTGGCACGGCGCTGCATGCGGGCGGGAATTTCTTCGGAGAATAATTCGAGGAGAAGATCAGGCATAATTGATTCCGGTCAGGCAATGGCCTGCGTCAAGGCAATGATGGCGAACCGGTCGCTGAGTTCTGTCAGTGCGGCGCGGTGGATTTCGTGGGCTGTCATGGCAGGTCCGCCCAACGCATCAGGCAAATCGCGCGTTGCGCAAGCATCAGCGGCGACGGTGGTGCGGTAACCAAGGTCAAGCGCAGCGCGCGCTGTTGTGGATACGCACATATGCGTCATGAAACCGGCTAGAATCAGCGATTTTCTGCCTGTGGCCGCAAGCGCATCGTGCAAATTCGTTTTTGCAAAGGAATTCGGCAGCGGCTTCTCCACCACCGTCTCGCCGGCAATCGGCGTCGCGCCCGGCGCAAATGCGAAACCCGGCCCTGCCGGGTCGAAGGCACCGCCTGCTCCGCCTTTATGGGCGACATGAATGACGGGCGCACCGGCGGCGCGGGCTTTCTCCAGCAGCGCTGCGATATTCTTCAATGCAGGCACAATGCCAGTGAGCGGCAATTTCCCTTCTGCCATATATTCGTTTTGCGCATCAATGATCACGAATGCGCTGTCACTGAAGCGGCATGGATTCAGATCAGCACCGGCCATCTGCAATAATGTGCGAGGTGTCGCCATGATGACGTTTCCTTTGCTTAATTTTCGAGCACTTGCCCGAAGCCGATGTCATGGTCATCGCCATCGCGTACGCCAAATTCGCGCACGCCATAGGGCTTGTCTTCAAGATGATAATCAATAATTGCGCCGCGTGATTTCATCTCATCATACATGGCGCGGGCATCATCGACCCAGAAATAAGCGTTCCACAAACCGTCCCGCTGCTTCCAGTAGGGCGTGATCACCGCGTCAGGCTTTGCCGCACCAATCATCACAAACGCCTGGTCCCGCTTGAGGATGGCGAATTGCAATGGCTCACCATACTGGCTGGCAACAGAAAAACCGAGCTTGTCGCGCCAATAGGCAACGGCGGCAGCATAATCTTTTGCCACCAGTATAGTGGCCTGCTGCGTGATTTTCGCCATTATGCCCCGCCTCCGTCGGTTTTCAGCCAGGCCGCGCCGCAGGCTTTCGCCAGTTCGCGCACGCGCAGGATATAATTCTGCCGCTCCGTAACGGAGATGACGCCGCGCGCGTCGAGCAGATTAAAGACATGGCTCGCCTTGATGCACTGATCATAGGCGGGCAGCGCCATTGTATGGCGCTCATTTGAGCCATCGGAGGGCGCACCGAAGGCGAGATATTTCTGGCAGGCTTTTTCAGCATCGGTGAAATGGCGGAACAGCATCTCGGTATCGGCAATCTCGAAATTATGGCGCGAATATTCCTGCTCCGCCTGCAAAAACACGTCACCATATGTAACCTTGTTTTCGCCTTCACCGCCGTTGAAATTCAGGTCGTATACATTTTCGACGCCCTGCACATACATGGCGAGGCGCTCCAGCCCGTAGGTGAGCTCCCCCGCCACCGGCGCACATTCAAAGCCCGCGACCTGCTGAAAATAGGTGAACTGCGACACTTCCATGCCGTCGCACCAGCATTCCCAGCCCAAGCCCCACGCGCCGAGCGTCGGGCTTTCCCAATCGTCCTCGACAAAGCGGATGTCATGCAGGCGGGCATCGACACCGATGGCGGCCAGCGATTCCAGATACAGCTCCTGCAAATTCGGCGGGTTCGGCTTCAGGATCACCTGATACTGGTAATAATGCTGGAGCCGGTTGGGGTTTTCGCCATAGCGGCCATCCTTCGGCCGGCGCGAGGGCTGCACATAAGCCGCGTTCCACGGTTTTGGCCCGAGCGCGCGCAAGGTGGTGCCGGGGTGAAAGGTGCCCGCGCCCACTTCCATATCGTAGGGCTGCAGAATGACGCAGCCCTGGCCGGCCCAGAAATTCTGCAAGGTCAGGATCAGCCCCTGAAACGAGCGCGCCGGATCAAGCGCCGGGCGCTGGGGCGGGGTGGGGCTGGCGAGGCTGGCGTTGGTCATGATCTGGCTTTGGCTCTGATTTGGCTGAGGCAGCGAAACAGTGCGTTCCTTTAGGAGTGCGCAGGCGAAGGGGTCAAGGCGCAACACGCCAAACATGGTGAGGTGCGATAGCGCACAACAACGCAGGGGCAGATGCCTTTTGGTGTGTTCACACGCTTTTCAACACAGCCCGCCACCCT
>JBOFCU010000104.1:0-3287 GCA_051646285.1 Beijerinckiaceae bacterium | reverse complement strand
ACGCCAACACCGTGGAGTGGACGAACGGCGCGCCGAAAGCGGTGAAGGCGCAGGGCGATGGCGAGCCGGTGGCGTATGGCGACGCCAACCCGCTCGTCACCGAGTGCCGGCATTTCCTTGATGTCATCGCCGGCGTCTGCCCGCCGCGCACCGATGGCGCGGAAGGCTTGCGCGTGCTGCGCGTCCTGGAAAAGGCCAGCGTGGCTATCGGCAAACAAGTTTCATCCATCGCCCTGAATCCTCGCGCATTGCCCGACGGCGAATGGGAAAAATTTGTTTTCTGCAAATCCATGTCGGTAGCCGACTTGTTGTCACGCGGATGGAGTGTCGATGCCCGAGACAAGTTCGGTCGAACACTGCTGATGGCGTCTTGCCGGGGCGGAAACATAGAAAGCGCAAAGCTGCTTCTCGCCGCCGGCGCGGATGTGAATGCTATGAACGTCAATGGAACGACGCCATTGATGTATGCGAAATCGACCGCTATTTCCTCCGGCAATCTGCAGTTGGTCGAACTGCTGTTGGCGCACGGCGCAAACGCCGGGGCGCGTGACAAACTTGGCCTGAGCGCCATCGATTATGTGGAAAAAAATTCTCAGGCATTAATCTCGCTACTCCGCCGAGGAGGGGAATGAAATGAAAATCTGCTTGCTTACATATGATGCACCGCATCGAAAAACATACCAAGTCGCGAATGGGCTCAACAAGCGTGGTTTCGCGACTGTTGATTTTCTCTTGATGCCTTTCGTTCAACGCAACGCGCGTGAAGTGATGTTCAATCATCGGCCTCCGCAATTCAATGGGGGCGAACCGCGCGAAGTCGCCAAGCGATTGGGCGCAACGTTACATGACTACGCAAATTGGGAAACGCTGGTTGAGAAATATGACTACTTCATTGTCTGCGGTTCAAACCTGATCGAAGAAAAATTCGCGAACTCAGGCAAAGTCATCAACGTCCATGCCGGGTTAATTCCCCATGTTCGCGGTCTCGATTCGTTTAAATGGGCGATTCACGACCTAAAACCTCTAGGAAACACAATTCACATAATTGATTCAAATGCAGATATGGGCGAAGTCATCGCACACGAGGTCACCGATGTTTTTCATGGCGATGATTTGCCATCCCTTGCGAGTCGTCACTACGAGAATGAAATCTATATGCTGACGCATTTCGACCAATACCTGGAGAGTCGGATAAAGAACGAATACGCAATGTCCTCCGCGACCAAGAGAATGCCGATTGAGACCGAGCGCGTTATGTTCGAGCGTTTTTCGCAGTACAAGAACAAGTACGCGATAAGCGCTTGAGGCCAGGATAGCACTGCCGTTAGCGAATCAGGAGACCAACATGCAGACATCGAACGTTTCCTTGCCGAAAATCGATTTCATCGACCTCAAGGCCCAGCGCCGCCGCATCGGCGCGGCGATGGACGCCGCGATTCTCAACGCGGTCAACGAGGGCAATTATATTCTTGGGCCGCAGGTGAGAACCTTCGAGACCCAGCTCGCCGCCTTCTGCGGCGCGAAGCACGCCATCGGCTGCGCCAACGGCACCGACGCGATTGCCCTGTGCCTGATGGCGATGGGCCTGCGGCCGGGCGACGCGGTGATCTGCCCGAGCTTCACCTTTGCCTCGACCGCTGAGGTGGTGGCCTGGCTCGGCGCCACGCCAGTGTTCGTCGACATCGACGAGACCACCTACAACATGGACCCGCGCGGCCTGCCGCTGGCGCTCGACACCGCGAAGAAGGCGGGCCTGAAAACCCGCGCGGTGATTGCCGTCGATCTGTTCGGCCAGCCCGCCGACTATGACGCCATCGAAGCCTTCTGCAAGGCGGAAAATCTGCTGCTCATCGCCGATTCCGCCCAGGGATTCGGCGGCCGCTACAAGGGCCGCACAACAGGCGCCATTGGCGATTTCGCCACCACCAGTTTTTTCCCCGCCAAGCCGCTCGGCTGCTATGGCGATGGCGGCGCGATCCTGCTCAATGATGAACAGCATCTCGCCGTGATCCGCTCGCTGCATGTGCATGGCAAGGGCACAGACAAATATGACAATATCCGCATCGGCGTGAATTCCCGCCTCGACACCTTGCAGGCCGCCGTGCTGATCGAGAAACTCGCGATTTTCGCCGACGAGATCGAAAAGCGCCAGCATGTGGCGAAGCGGTATGAGGGCGGGCTCGCCGGCGTCGCCCGCACGCCGCAGGTGATGGCGGAATGTCTGTCCACCTGGGCGCAATATACGTTGCGCGTTCCCGCACAGCGCCGCGGCGGCTTCATTGACGCGCTCAAGGCCGAGGGCGTGCCGACCGCGATCTATTATCCGCGTCCGCTGCACCAGCAGACCGCCTACAGGCATTATCCGGTCGCCGGCAACGGCCTGCCGGTGTCCGAGCGTGTGTCGCAGGAAGTCGTCGCGCTGCCGATGCACCCTTATCTCGATGAAGCGACGCAGGGCTACATCATCGACAAGGCCCGCGCCGCGCTGGCCTGACCGGCAATCACGGCGCGCCGGCGGCGCAGCCTTTGGCCCTCAAAAAATCGAGCAGCGCCCGCTGCGTCTTGATGTATCGGCTGCGCATCTGAAAATCGGAGACATATTCCGGCCACGCCATCGCATCGAGCGCCGCAAGCTGCGCGCCCATCGGCGCGAGCATCGCCAGGCACGCCTCCTTGCGGCCGGAGAGGCCCGCCAGACGCGCCTGCGCGAAGCTGTTGAGATGCGCGACGATGGCGCGGGCGCGGCCGATCTCCTGCGCCAGCCTCTCCGCCACCGCGCCTTGGCTCCCGCCGCGCGCCGCCGCGCGCTGCGCCAGCGCCACGCTGTCATCGAGGCCGGCCAGCACCGACGCCAGCGGCTCCACTTGATCCGTCAGCGGCGCGAGAAAGCCGATGCGCAGCGGCTTCAGCCGCAGCACGCCGCCATCGAGAAAGGCGCTGATCGCAGCGCGCATCTCGTCCGCACCGATCGGCGGCGGCGACCACGCATAATCGGCATTGAGCACGAGGTTGAGCGAAAATTCCGCGCCGAACAAGGCGCTGCGCTGCCGCAGCGCCTGCGTGTAGCCGCGCAGCGCCGCGGCCGCCTCAGGCGCGCCGCCGAACAGCGCGGATTCAAAATCCGCCTGCAGCGCCGCCGCATCGCCGCCTGAAAATGTCAGGCGCGCCATCGCCCGGTTCATTAGCATTTCCGCCGCCGTGGGATGGCGGCCGGGATGCATCATCGCATAGAGCGTCGCGCCGCGCTGCGCATAACCGTCGATGTCCTGCGCCAGCAGCGCCAGATC
>JBOFCU010000054.1:0-3190 GCA_051646285.1 Beijerinckiaceae bacterium | reverse complement strand
ATGGCGGCCTTCTGGGTCTGGAGGGCTTTCACCTGTGCGTCCTTCTCGGCGACGCGCTGGCGGCTTTCCAATTCGATGATGGCATCGCGAAGCACTTCGGGATTTTTCAGCAGATATTCCTTGATCGTCGCCTCGACCTCTTTCTTCATGGCCGGTGTCAGGCTCTGAGCAGACGCTGCCATCGGCATGGCGAGCGCACCAGCAAAGGCAAGGCCGCAGAGGGATGCGCGCAAAAGGGACAGGCGGGTGGAGATCATGGCTTCGCAATCTCTGGTGTGGGTGTGAGGCTGAGATGGTGGTAGCAGTGTTCCGTCAACGGTCAATGAACGGAATATGTCATTGCTTGCGGTTGTGACGGGGGATCACGGCAAGGTGATGGCGGGGCAGGGCATGTTTGCCTTTCTGATGGAAGGGGGCAACACCATCCTTATTGCAAATCGTAGAAACAGTATGCGTGAAAAACCGTTGCCACGCTTTCGCAGCATGCTCTAAGGCGGCAGGCAGCACAGAGGCCCCGCATGTCATCACCACGTTTTCCTAGCCAAGCGCCTGCCGTTTCAGCACGGGCGGAGGGGGTGGCGCCCTTCATTGTTATGGATGTGATGGCGGCGGCCGAAAGGCTGGAGCAGGCAGGCCGCGACATCATTCACATGGAAGTAGGCCAGCCTTCGGCTGCAACACCAGCCAGTATCCGCAAAGCCGTGGCGTCTTCGCTCGACGACGGGCGCATTGGCTATACGCAGGCACTGGGCATGCGCACGCTGCGCCGGCGCATCGCACGGCACTACGAGGATCACTATGGCGTTGCTGTGCCCATGGACCGGGTGGTGGTGACCACGGGATCATCCGGCGGGTTCCTGCTGGCTTTCCTGGCCTGCTTTGCGCCGGGGTCGCGTGTGGCCATTACAGCACCGGGGTATCCAGCCTACCGCAATATATTAACGGCGCTGGGGCTGGAGCCTGTCGCGATCGAGGTTGATGCATCGAGCCGGTTTGTGCTGACGCCGGAGCATGTGCGCAAGGCGCATGGCGAAAAGCCGCTTGCTGGCGTGCTCGTCATGAGCCCTGCCAATCCCACTGGCGTTGTGATGGAAAGAGATGCGGTGGCGGCCTTGTCGGCGGAATGCAAACGGCTCGGCCTCTGGTTTATTTCCGACGAGATTTATCACGGGCTGACCTATGACAAGCCAGCCTGTACGGCACTTGAAGTTGATGATGATGCCATCATCGTCAATTCATTCTCAAAATATTATTGCATGACAGGCTGGCGCGTGGGCTGGCTGGTCGTGCCGCAGCGGCTGGTGCGGCCGATGGAACGGTTGCAACAGAATTTCTCGATTTCGGTGCCATATCTCAGCCAGAT
Organism: Beijerinckiaceae bacterium; assembly: GCA_051646285.1. Classification (GTDB taxonomy): domain Bacteria; phylum Pseudomonadota; class Alphaproteobacteria; order Rhizobiales; family Beijerinckiaceae; genus Terrirubrum. Next base: position 1,827 of record JBOFCU010000054.1, on the reverse strand, counting down.
CGCCGCTGAAGCTGCCTTTGATGCTGGCGATGAATGCGAGGCAATCAAATCAAGCTATGCAGCCAACCGTGCCTATCTCATGCGTGAATTGCCAAAAATCGGCCTTGGCAATTTTTTCCCGGTTGATGGGGCGTTTTATATTTATGCGGATGTTGGCCATCTCACCAACGATTCGATGGCCTTCTGCAAAGATGTGCTTGAGAAAGCTGGTGTTGCCATGACGCCGGGGCTGGATTTCGATGAAGGCAGGGGCGCACGCACTGTGCGGTTGTCTTTCGCAGGGTCCATGCGCGATTGCGAAGAAACTGTGCGAAGGGTTGGAGATTACCTGAACGATCGCGGCGTTTAATTGCCCGCTATTGCCGTTGGGATTGATGACCCGACACAGCAGACTTTATTACGCCATCACATCACTGGTGCTGGCTTACAGTTTGACCTTTGCACTCTCACCCAAATCGGGTTGGGACCGGGTCGCCAGCGCAAACATGAATTTTGCCGCGGCTACCAGTCCGCTGGAGCCGTCCCAATATTCCGCATCAACCGGGTCCACAACGATAGCATACACCTTGCCAGAACGCGGCCCCTCGGGCCAGAACGCCTGCGCGCCCGGATTCCACAGTCGCTCAATCAGTGCGGTGTCCGTGTTCATTTCTGCCTTGCCTGAGACAGACAGAAATTTGGATCCGCCATTGGCATAAGTCAGGCACACGGCATTGCTTTTTGCCAATTCATCGTCCTTGGCACCATCCTTGTCAGACAGGAAATAGATTTTCTTTTCATCGGGCTTGACGATGGATGACATCGGGCGGCCGCGCATTGTGCCATGGGACTGCGTAACGAACATGCAAAAGTCAAGATTGTTCATCATATCCCAAACGCGGGCTTCATGTGTTTCGGTCATGGTTAGCTCCGTCATGGCGTAATGCGACGCACTGCTGCATCTGATGGGTGATGGATGTTATTTTTATCGCGGCGCGTTATTTTGATTTACGCACGCAGATGCGCCTCGAGAAACCAGAGGTTTTTGTCGATCGCACCGTTGATGCCGGTCAGCATGTCAGATGTCACCATGTCTTCAGCTTCTTCAGCTTTTTCAATGCCGTCGCGCAGCGCATTGGCAAATTTGCCGAATGCGTCCGCCAGAGCGCGGACATGGTCCATGCCGTCGGAGATATTTGCAGGGTAGGGCTTCAGACGTGTCGCGGCGTTGGCGTCCTGGAGGCGGCCCTTAATATAGCCACCGAGCGCACCAATCCGTTCGGCAACTTCATCGACATGTTCGCCGACGCCGGCATACAAATCATCAAATAATTTGTGCAGACCAATGAAATGCGGGCCTTTGACATTCCAGTGCGCGTGCTTGCATTGCATCGAAAGATCACTGGCATCGGCGAGCAATTCATTCAGCAATGCCACCATTTCAACGCGCGTTTTTTTTTCAATGTCGATCCGCGTCGGATCCATTTTTCCCTGCGATGATTTTTTCACTGCGCTGGCCAGTGCCCAACTCCTGCCTGTTCACGCTGCCTGTCACGGATTGCAGGTTATAAACGGGCGAGGGGGCGCAGGGTTCCCGTGTGCAGATCACAAAGAAAGCCGCAGCTTGTGCTGCGCCTTTGATGTCTCGCATGTTGTCTCTTGGCCATGGCTAAATATGCCCATGGCTGGATGCACCGGTCCGGGTTGGACCAGCCGCGTGCGGCACGCTTATTTACCGCTCAGCACGTCCTTGGCCTTGGCCCACCAGCCGCCGCGCTTTGGCCCGTCCGGTGCTGCCTGATTGATCTTGTAAGCGTCAGGATTTGATGTGACCGGAACGCGCGGGGC
>JBOFCU010000037.1:0-3258 GCA_051646285.1 Beijerinckiaceae bacterium | reverse complement strand
CCGCCACGCGCCTCAGCGCCAGCAACGGAAAGTCCAAAGGCCGCAGTGAAAGCGAATGCGGCAGTCAAAGCAGAAATTTTCATGGCGGCCTCCTGTGATGCGCCGGTTGATGAACGCATCCTGCACCGTGATGAGCGTGGTGGATGTGTGGCGCGGCACATGCCATAATTGGCACCAACGCAACGCATATCCTGCCTGCCATGGCGCCGGGGCCGCATGATCGAAGATCACCGCACCACGCAAGACCCGCTGCAACCGCACAAGCCGGTGGATGAAAAACCCGACGCCGCCGAAATCTGGGGCAAGCGCATCGGGCGCGCGCTTGGATTATTATTTGCGCTTTATCTGATCTATGCCTTGCTGACGAATTACGTCTGGAAATAATGCCGTCATGACAATCACGCCAGATCCGGCTCGCGCGCACCGTCATGCCCGCACGTGTTGCGGGCATCCATGTCTTGCTTGGAATAATGACATGTCTTGCTTGGAATAATGAAAGAAAGACGTGGATGGCCGGGACAAGCCCGGCCATGACGCTCATCACGTTAACAACAGCCTGAAATAATGATAGACTGGTCCTCCCAAAAATCCCCTTCCCTCAGCGAATTTGAAACAATTGCCGATGCTGCATTCGCGCAATTTCCGGACGAATTCCGCGACCTGTGCAAGGGTGTCATCATCCGCGTCACCGATTTTCCGGATGATGATATTCTTGAAGAGATGCAGGCGGAAACGCCCTTCGACCTGCTTGGACTATTTACAGGTCTTGGCCATGCCCAAACCGGCGACACACCGATGACCGGGCAATTGCCGAACATGGTTTTTCTCTACCGCCGCCCTATTCTTGATTATTGGGCCGAGCATGACGAGACGCTGGGCCACATCATCCGCCACGTGCTGATTCATGAAATCGGCCACCATGTCGGATTGTCCGACGAGGATATGGAGCGGATCGAGGCTGCAGCATGAGCCATTTATATCCACACCTGCCAAACCTGTTGCTGGTATTCTCAGCCTTTGCTGTTGCCGTCGGCAGCCCCGGTCCCAGCACTATGATGATCATGGCCACAGCGATGAATGCAGGACGCAAAGCCGCGCTCGTGCTGGCACTGGGTGTGACAACAGGTTCATTCACCTGGGGCATTTTATCAGCCATTGGCGTATCCGCCATGATTGCCGCCCATGCGGGCGCTCTCATATTCATTAAAATCGCCGGCGGATTCTATCTTCTGTATTTGGCATGGCGTTCAGGCCGCTCCGCCTTGCGCAGTGACATGGCTGCGCTGACTGCGCCGGACTCTGCACCGCACAGCATGCGCCGCACCTATATGCGTGGCTATCTCATGCACCTCACCAACCCGAAAGCCATTCTGGGCTGGACCGCGATTATGGCGCTGGGATTATCACCGGGTATGCCCGCTATCGTTATAGTCACGATGCTGGCCGGGTGCCTGCTGATTTCACTGACATTGAATGGCGCCTATGCGCTCGCCTTTTCAACCACACCGATGATCAACGGCTATCGCCGCGCGCGGCGCTGGATTGAGGGCGTTCTGGCCGGGCTGTTTGCATTTGCTGGGTTGAAATTGCTGATGACGCGATTCAGTGCGGCCCCCTGAGCATGGGCGCGGATTATTTCCGGCTGCGCTCCATCACATCGCGCAGCAGCAATTCCACCGCATGCACATCGCGGATGCCATAAAAACTTTCGCTGTGAGTGGTCCTGTCGCCATCAGAATCGAGATAGGGCGAGAGATCGACCGATAGCGTGCCGCTGCGGTCTGGTTTTTCCTTGCGGGTGATTTTTGTGATGGCGCGCGGGTTCAGGCTCTGCACGGTCAGGCTGCGGCCCTGCTTGACTGTCACCAGCCGCTTGTCGGTCAGCACATGCACCGTGCGGCGCGCCACCTGCGCGGCAAAGAACGGCGCGCTCAACATCGCCAGTCCAATCAGCACAAAGGGCAGGCCAAACAGCGCCATGCCAAGGCCGGGCGGCCCGCTCTTGCCATTCGGCAGCTGATAGAGCCAGAGCCGGATGACACTGATCTCCCAGAACAGGGCAAACGCTGTCCATGGCACGGCAAAGAGCCAGATCAGCATCACGCCACGCAGGGCTGCCGCTGGCGCCGGGGCACCGGCCCACCGGATTTTTTCGCCCGCAAACTCCTGCATCTCCACCTGACGGAACCAGTGCGGCAACTTTGAATAATCAATCAGCATGGCCGCAAGCATCAGCCGTTTTCATGACAGTTGCGTGAAAACCGCCGCCGCATCCGCCATTAGGGTTGATGCATTGCAAAACACGGCCCGGCGGGAATGGGATGACAAGCCGCCTGCCTGCCGCTATCACGCCGGGACACAGATCAGGATCCAAGACCCATGCAGCCCTTTACCGTTCTCGAAGGCATCGCCGCCCCGCTGCGGATCATCAATATCGACACCGATATGATCATCCCCAAGCAGTATCTGAAAACGATCAAGCGTACCGGCCTCGGCTCCGCCCTGTTCTCGGAAATGCGGTATCTCGCCGATGGCAGCGAGAACCCGGATTTTGTGCTCAACAAGCCCGCCTACCGCAAGGCGGAAATACTCGTCGCGGGCGACAATTTCGGCTGCGGTTCAAGCCGCGAACATGCGCCATGGGCGCTGCTCGATCAGGGCATCCGCTGCGTGATCTCGACGAGCTTTGCCGATATTTTCTACAACAACAGTTTCAAGAACGGCATTCTGCCGATCAAGGTTTCCGCCGAAGATCTGGAAAAGCTGTTTGATGACGCCGAGCGCGGCGCCAATGCCCGCCTCACCATCGATCTGCCCAATCAGGAAATTCGCGGGCCCGATGGCGGCGTCATCAAGTTCGAGCTTGACCCGTTCCGCAAGCATTGCCTGCTCAACGGCCTCGACGACATCGGCCTGACGATGGAGAAAAAGGCCTCCATCGACACCTATGAAAAAAAGCAGGCTGAGAACCGCCCGTGGGCGTGAGTGTTTACCAATAAAAAGCCGGGCAATGCCCGGTTTTTTTCTGCGTTCACTTCCGCAACCGCTGCCACACCACGAACGCCGCTGCGATGGGGATAACAATCACCGGCACGAGCCACAACAGCTCGGCCCACAGCGGCTGCCCGTCCCACCACCGCACCCAGACATTGCCGAGCGGAAACACCAGCCAGAAGGTGGCGAACACCCGCACCGCGCTGGCCATATGGGCGCGGCGGCTTGTGTCATCGCGCCCCTGCGCCAGCACATAGCCGCCAA
>JBOFCU010000030.1:0-3802 GCA_051646285.1 Beijerinckiaceae bacterium | reverse complement strand
ATGGCGGGCGCATTGATAACCTCGATCCCGAAGCCATGCGCAAGATCCGTGGCCGCAAGATCGGCATGATCTTTCAGGACCCGCTGACATCGCTCAACCCCTTGTATCGCGTCAGTGAGCAATTGATTGAAACCATCCGAACCCATTTGCCGATGAACGAGCAGCAGGCGCGCGAACGCGCCATAGCCTTGCTGACCGAAGTCGGCATCCCCGCGCCGGAAAAACGGATTGATTCCTACCCCCATGAATTTTCCGGCGGCATGCGTCAGCGCGTGGTGATTGCGCTGGCCCTGTGCGCCGAGCCTGATCTGGTGATTGCGGATGAACCGACCACGGCACTGGATGTGTCCGTGCAGGCGCAGATTATCGCGCTGATCAAAAAACTCTGCCGCGAGCGCGGCACTGCTGTCATGCTCATCACCCATGACATGGGTGTGATTGCCGAAACGGCTGATCGTGTGGCGGTGATGTATGCGGGCCGCATCGCAGAAATTGGCCCGGTGCGTGACGTGGTCAAGCAACCGCTGCACCCCTATGCCACCGGCCTGATGGGTTCGATCCCGGCGCTGGAATCGCAGGTCGAGCGCCTGGTGCAAATTCCCGGCTCCATGCCCCGCCTCAACGCCATTCCCAAAGGCTGCGCCTTTAATCCGCGCTGCTCGCACGCCTTTGCGCGCTGCTTTGTGGAACGGCCAGAACCGAAACCTGTTGGCAACCGCATTGTTGCCTGCCATCTGCATGACCAGACCGCCCGTGAGGAGAACGCCGCATGAGCGCGTTTGTTGAAGTCCACGACCTGAAGCGCGTTTTTGATGTGTCAAAATCCTGGCTGGAGCGCACCATCGAGCGTGAGCCCAAACGCTTTCTCAAGGCGGTGGATGGCGTCTCGTTCGACATTGCGAAAGGCGAGACATTTGCGCTGGTGGGGGAATCAGGCTCCGGCAAATCCACTGTGGCGCGCATGGTGGTGGGCTTGCTGAAACCCAGCGGCGGCGAAGTCACCATCGATGGCGTATCGATGCACGGCATTTCTGTGGCCGGTGACATGCGCAATGTGCGCCGCCGGATGCAGATGATTTTTCAGGACCCCTATGCCAGCCTCAATCCGCGCTGGCGCGTAGACCGCATCATTGCCGAACCGATGCGCGCTTTCAAAACCGAAGCCAATGATGAGGCCGTGCTTGCACGTGTCGGAGACCTGTTGAAAACCGTCGGCCTCGATCCGGCCGATGGCGTGAAATATCCCCATGAATTTTCCGGCGGCCAGCGTCAGCGTGTCGCCATTGCGCGTGCCCTTGCTGCACGGCCGGAATTTATTGTCTGCGACGAGCCAACCTCAGCACTGGATGTGTCCGTGCAGGCGCAAATCCTGAATCTGATGCGTGACCTGCAACAGCAATTCGGCCTGACCTATCTTTTCATCAGCCATAACCTCGCGGTGGTGCGCCATATGGCAACCCATATCGGCGTGATGTATCTGGGCCGGCTGGTGGAAATTGCCACGCCGCAGGACTTGTTCACCGCGCCCAAACATCCCTACACCCGCATGCTGCTGGATGCGGTGCCAGACTTGGCCATGACGGGCCGTCAGCGCCAGATGGTAGCCGGTGAAATTCCCAATCCGATCAGCCCGCCATCCGGCTGCACCTTTCACCCGCGCTGCCCGCTGGCTTTCGAGCGCTGCAAATCCGAAGCCCCGGCGTTCCGCAATGGTGTGGCCTGCCATGTCATCAATGAGGGCAAGCCGGAACCGGCAACGCGCGCGGCTTGACATCAAACCGATAAATAATCGCGGCGGATGGTGTCGTTGGCCATCAGCGCCGCCATTGTGCCAGCATACTTGACCTCGCCTTTTTCCAGCACGACCGCACGGTCAGAAACCAGTGCAGCAAAATGCAGATTTTGTTCCGACAGCAAAATGGCAATGCCCTGGGATTTCATTTCCAGAATAGCCTGAGCCATTTGCTCGACAATCACCGGCGCCACCCCCTCTGACGGCTCATCGAGCAGCACCAGCAACGGATTTCCCATCAAGGTGCGCGCCACCGTCAGCATTTGCTGTTCGCCACCAGACATGCGCGCGGCTGGACGGTCCTGCATTTCCGCCAGATTGGGAAACAGGTGAAACAGCCGCTCCGGCGTCCATGGCTGCACAATATCACCGCTGACACTGCGCCGTGCCGGCTGGCGGCCAACCTCCAGATTATCGCGCACCGACAGATCCGTGAAAATGCGGCGGTCCTCCGGCACAAAACCAAGCCCGAGCCGCGCAATGGCATAGGTCGGCAGCGCCGCAATATCGCGGCCAAGAAAATGCATTTGTCCGTCGCGTTCAACCTCCAGCCCCATGATCGCTTTCATGGTGGTGGATTTTCCTGCCCCATTGCGGCCCATCAGCGCCACAACTTCACCGGCGCCCACATCGAGCACGAGATCAAACAGAATATGCGCGGCGCCATAATAGGCATTGAGGTTCTTGATGGTGAGAAGCGGTGCGCTCATGCGGGCGCACCTTCATGTTGATAGGTTTTGCCCGTGCCGAAATAAACCTCACGCACCTTTTCATTGTTGCGGATGCTCTCGGCATCGCCCTCGGCAATCAGCAGACCGCGGGCCAGCACAATAATCCGGTCAGCAAAGGCAAACACGACATCCATCGAATGTTCCGTGAATAAAACCGCGATCTGATTTTCAATCACCAGCCTTTTTGTCAAGGCAATCAGATCATTGCGCTCACGCGGCCCCATGCCCGCCGTTGGTTCATCCATCAGCAGCAATTTTGGCCTGTTGGCCAGCGCCACCGCCAGTTCAACGCGCTTGATATCGCCATAGGCAAGCACCGCGCAGGAACGGTCCGCCTGCCCTGCCATGCCAACCCGCTCCAGCAACGCCATCGCTTCATCGCGATATTGTCCAGCTGCCGGCATCCAGAACGAGAATGTCCGGTGATAATGGGATAAAAGCGCCATCTGCACATTTTCAACGGCGGTCAATGACGCGAATGTCGCGGCAATCTGAAATGTACGGCCCACGCCGCAACGCCAGATTTCCCGTGGCGGCAAGCCGAGAATATCCTGCCCATCCAGCACAACCCGTCCGCTGTTGGCCGGCAGTTGCCCGTTGATCATATTAAAGCAGGTGGTTTTGCCCGCGCCATTCGGGCCGATCAGGGCCAGCAACTCGCCCGACTGAATCGAGAAGGAGACATCCTTCACGGCTCGCACGCCGCCAAAAGATTTCGACAGATTGTGAACCGACAAAGCCGTCATGACACGGCCTTTCTTGTCCAGAACGCGCCCAGCGATTGCAGCGCGCCGGCAAGGCCGCGCGGAAACAGCAGCACGATGGCCAGAACAATCGCGCCCATCAATGCCCGCCAATAATCGGTCTCGCGCATGATCGTATCCTGCAACCATGTGAAAACCGCGCTGCCGAGAATGGGGCCGATAAGCGATTGCACACCGCCAAGCAAAACCATCACCAGACCATCAACGGAGCGGCCAACACTGACCGTATCGGGCGAAATGGAACCTTTGGAAAAGGCAAAAATCGCCCCGGCCAATCCGCAGATCAAACCGGAAATCACAAAGGCAATCCATTGCACCCGTTTGACATCAATGCCGATGGCCTCGGCCCGCAACACGGAATCACGCGAGGCCCGCATGGCATAGCCAAAGGGCGAAAACAGAATGCGGCGGATCACCAGCACGCCCATGACGGCGCACGACAGGGCCAGAAAATAATAGGCTGGCTTGGAAGCAAACAGCGGCGATGGCCACAGCCCGACAAGCCCGTTGGAGCC
>JBOFCU010000343.1:0-3145 GCA_051646285.1 Beijerinckiaceae bacterium | reverse complement strand
ATTTGCGCGCCGCGCTCGGTCGATAAAAGGTCGCCGATAATATCGGTGTCAATCAGGCCCGGACAGATGGCGTTGACGCGCACCTGATCGGGCGCAAGCTGGCGTGCCATCGCCTTGGTCAGGCCGAGAATGCCGCCTTTTGCCGCGGAATAATGGGGGCCGCCGAACAGGCCGCCGCCACGCTGGGCTGACACCGACGCGATATTCACGATCGAGCCGCGCTTTTCGCGCCGCATATGGGGAATGACGGCCTGACTCATATACAGCGTGCCGCGCAGATTCACATCGAGCACCGCATCATAATCCTGCGGCGTGATCGCCATAATGTCGCGCGGCTGGGAAATGCCGGCATTATTCACCAACACATGCACTGCGCCAAAATCATCGAGCACTGCGGCCACAGCGGCGATGCATTGTTCATGCTGGGTGACATCGCAGCGGTAGCCCTTGTGGCCACGGCCATGCAAGGCAGCGGCGGCGAGTTTCGTTTGATCGGCATCCAGATCGAGCACGACAACCTTCGCGCCCTGTTCGGCAAAACTTTGGGCAATGGCGCGGCCAAGGCCACGCTTTGAGGCGGCACCGGTGACGATACAGACCTTGTTGTCCAGCAGCATGATTTATGCCTTTCGTGTGGTCAGAAAATCACCCATGCGGGCGAGTGCCTTTTCAATGTTCTCCAGAGAGTTGGCGTAGCTCAGGCGGATATAGCCTTCGCCATGCACGCCGAAATCCGGCCCGCCGATGGTGGCGACGCCGGCGTCTTCCAGCAGCGCAGACGCCAGCGGCTTTGCTTTCCAGCCGGTCTTGGAAATGTTCGGGAAGGCATAAAAAGCGCCCTTGGGCGTTATGCAGGAGATGCCGGGGAGTTTGTTGAGACCGGCCACGACGGCCTTGCGCCGCCGGTCAAATTCCGCCGCCATCATAGCCACCGCATCCTGCGGGCCGGTGAGCGCGGCAAGCCCCGCATATTGGGCGCTGGCATTGACGCAGGAATAGGAATTGACTGCAAGCTTGCGCGCCATGTCATATAATTTCTGCGGCCAGACCGAATATCCCATGCGCCATCCGGTCATGGCATAGGTTTTTGACCAGCCATTCAATAAAATCAGCCGGTCGCGGATGGAGGGATAATTCAGCAGCGTCACATGCTGCTCGCCATCATAGACAAGCTGGTCATAAATTTCATCGGACATCACAGCCACATCCGGCCATTTTTCAAGTCCGGCGACGAGGGTGTCGATTTCCTTTTTGGGTGTAACGCCGCCGGTGGGATTGGCGGGAGAATTGATGATGATCAGCCGGGTTTTTTTGTTGATCAGCGACAATGTTTCTTCCGCCGAAAAGGCAAAGCCATTTTCCTCACGGATCGGCACGGGAACCGGGGTTGCGCCGGTATATTCAATCATCGAGCGGTAAATCGGAAAGCCGGGGTCTGGATAGAGAATGTCCGCGCCCGGTTCGCCAAACATCAGGATCGCCATATACATCGTGACTTTTCCGCCTGGCACGATGAGCACATTGTCCGGCGCAACAGCGGCACCGAAGCGGCGGTGCAAATCGGCGCTGACCGCTTCACGCAACGGGGCGATGCCGGTGGCGGCGGTATAGCCGTGATGGCCATCGCGCAGGGCCTTGATCGCGGCTTCAACGATATGCGGCGGGGTTGGAAAATCGGGCTGGCCGATGCCGAGGCTGATGATGTCTTTCCCTTGCGCCTGAAGGGCGGCGGCGCGCGCCAGCACGGCGAAGGCGTTTTCCTCACCGATACGATCGAAATTGGCAACGGTGTGCAGGGTCATGGCATGGTATCCGCAGGTTCTGGCGTCAGCGCCAGCGAGAGTTGATCCGGTTTGGGTTTGCGCAGGCGCTTCAGGCTCCAGCGCACATCGGGTGTGGCGGTGATGGTGGTGGCGATGACAATTTGAACGGTCCGGCGGGCGCGGTCACCCTGCCCCAGAAAAATACTGTCTTCAATCATCAGAGGCAGACCGTCGGCTTCCAGCACCCAGTCATCAGCGCCGCGTGCGCTCAGGGTCACCGTGCGGCCGGCATCGCCAAGCTGCACCTCAATGGTGGGGTGGATATGAAAGCGGATGGCTATATCGTCATCACCCTGCGGGGCTGTGCCGGAAAAAACATCAATGCCATCGAGCTGGCCAGCGTCCGGGCTGAGGGCAAGGCGGCGGGTGTGGGTAATGCCATAGCGTTTGGCATAGCCTTCATGCGAGGCATCGACTGCCAGCGCAGCGGGATAGAGTTTGGCATTGACCGCGCCCAGCGTGTGCAGGCGGCGCTCGGCCCCATCCGTGAAAAAGGCGGCGGATGATGTGTCATGCAAGACCGCGACTGAGTGGGCGGCTGTGGCGCGGGTGAGGTCAATCAGCGGCGAATCTATTTCGCCGGTTGCGCCGCAATTCACGATCCAGCGCCGGCCCTCCACCGAGAATTCAAACGCCAGCGCACTGGCATGGGCGCGGGCGGCATGGGCCAGCGGTGGTGCCTGCCCGACATCGGCAATCACCACTGCGTCCGCGGCGGTCAGGCGGGCATAGCCGCCATCAATGCCGGTCTGCGGGGTCTGGGTGACGTCGTCATAGGCAATGAGTGTGGCCAGCACGTCGCGCGGCACATAGCCGGCACCATTGAACAGGGCAATCGCGCCATCGGCATGGCGCATGTGCCGGGTCATCGCCATCATCCGGTCAATCGCGGCCAGCATTGGCGGGGGCGGCTCCAGCCCGCGCACCAGAAAACACTGGCGCAATGGCAGGGTGTCGAGCAGCAGATTGATCAGCACGCCGGGGTTGCGGCTGGCATGGCCGCCATCGCTGCCGATCTGCTGAGCAAATTCACGGTTCGCAAGCTGGATGCCGGTCGACACCAACTCGTCGGACTTGTCGATGGACAGCCCGATATGCAGCAGGGCCAGGGCACATTCCAGCCGCACCAGCGCATGCGGTTCGCTGATAGCCGCAAGGCGCAGGCGGGCGCTGTGCTGGCCGAGGGCCCGCATGAAGCGCCGGTAAGTTGCGGCATCAACGCCATCGAGCAGAAAGGGAGACGCCGCCATGAAGGAGATCGTACGGCGCGCGAGAACGCCGGCCTCTATTGCCTCGCGCGGCATTGGCCTGAGCTTGATGAA
>JBOFCU010000112.1:0-45239 GCA_051646285.1 Beijerinckiaceae bacterium | reverse complement strand
GCCAGCGCCAGATCATGTTTCAATGCATCCGGTGAATGATCACCATCGATATGGAAAAAGCGCACAGGCCCATCACCGATCCTGCCGCGCAAATCCTTGGCCTCAATACCGCCCGTATTGGTTTTCCATGCGGTGATAGCACTCATGTCAACGCCGTGGGTGCGGCAATTGTCCAGAAAATGATCGTGGACTTTATCGCTGGGCCAATCAAATGAATCAATGCCAAGGCCGCGCTCGCCTTTTTGCAAGGCCATCGCCATGGCGGCAAACAGGCGGCCTTCAAACGTGCCGATTTCGGCCAGATGACCGCTGATCCCCTGTGCCGTCTGGTGCAGCATCAGCCACGTGCAGATGGCGCCGGCAAAGCGCGAGGACATGCCGCGCACTTCGTCGTAACCTTTCAGCAAATAGCGGTCGATGCTGGCATCACCGGTCAACAGATCATCACCCCAGATATGGCTCACGCGATTTTCCCCTGAAAAATAAAGAAGGCGCCGGCAGCAATCAGTGCAAAGCCGATCGCATGGTTCCAGCCCAACGGTTCCTTGAGCACAACAACAGAAAATCCGGCGAAAATCACCAACGTGATGACCTCCTGAATGGTTTTCAATTGTGCTGTCGAATACGCCGCATGGCCGATGCGGTTGGCTGGTACTGCCAGCCAATATTCAAAAAATGCGATGCCCCAACTCACAAAAACAGCAATCCAGAGCGGCGTTGTTTTATCAGTGAGATGGCCGTACCATGCAAATGTCATGAAAACATTCGAGGCGATCAGCATCAGGATCGGCAAAACATAGGGCGATGTCAGCGCGCTCATGGCTTATCCGTGACGAATTTTCAGCACAAGGATAATCAAGGCCAGCACGCCTGTGGCGATATTCGACATGATCAGCGGCCATGACATGATGGAAATGGCATAAATCAGCCACAGGCCAAGGCCAACAAGCAGGGTGGCATACATGGCCAGCGACAGGCCCGCAGTATCGCGCGTGCGGATGGTTTGCACCGCCTGCGGGACCCAGCAGGCGGTGGTGAGAACAGCGCCGAGAATCCCGGCAATTTCTGGCAGTTGGGCCATGGTCATGGGTTGGGCTTTTTCCGTTTCGGATTTTGCGCGATGAGGCAGAGAATTTCGAACAGCATCTGTGCGCCATTCTGTGCCGTCGTGGTATTGGCATCATATTGCGGGGCGACTTCAACAACATCGCCGCCGATCACGTCAAGGCCGCTAAGGCCACGCAGAATATCCAGCGCCTCACGCGGCATCAGCCCGCCAACTTCCGGCGTGCCGGTGCCGGGCGCAAAAGCCGGATCGAGGGCGTCCACGTCAAAGCTGACATAGACCGGGCCATCACCAACAACGGCGCGGGCTTTTTTCACAACCGCATCCATACCCATGCGGGCCGCCTCTTCAGCATGAATAACCGTCATGCCAGAGGCGAAAGAAAACTCCCACAGATATTCCGCGCCACCGCGAATCCCGATTTGGATGGTGCGCTCCGGGTCAAGCACACCATCAAGCACAGCCTGCCGGAAGGGGCCGCCATGGTGGAATTTCGAGCCATCATAAATCCCGCCGGTGTCGCAATGGGCATCAATATGGACCATGCCCACGGGCCGTTTTGCGCCAATCGCTTTCAATATCGGCAGGCTGATAGAGTGATCCCCGCCGACCGATAACGGGATCACGCCAGCAGCAATTATTTTTGCCACATAGGCTTCAATATCCTCATGGCAGGATTGCAGGCTGTAGCGGCTGCGCATCGGCACATCGCCCACATCGGCCGCGCGCAATTCGCCAAGCGGCACGCATTTCAGCACATGCTCATAAGGCCCGATCCGTTCCACACCACGCACGGCGCGCGGGCCGAAACGGGCACCGGCGCGGTTGGATACGCCCAGATCCATGGGCACCCCGAGAATGGCCACATCGAGATCCGTGAAATCTGTTTCCAGCGCATCCTGTACGAATGGCGCGCCGAGAAAAGTTGCAGGATCGGCAAACGGCCATTTGCGCCGCCCGCCGTCCCTGAATTGCAGATCAGCCACGCGGGCAAATTCGGGATCGGCAATATCGCTGCCCAATGCATCAGCAAATTGTGCCCGCAGGGCTTTGAGCTTTTCTGTGTTCATGGGAATGACCCAACCGGTGCGGCGCCTGCAATTGAGATGCGTCAGCAGTTGAGATGCGTCAGCACCTTGAAAACGCCGTGCGGCGCCGCGCGGGGATCGCACAGCAGGCCTGCCCTTGTGATTCATTGAAATCATACGCGCGTCAACACCTGCTGCAGGCACATTGTCAGGCACCAAGGCCATGGAGCGGCCCAAAAGCCTGTGGCGGCAGCAGGTCCCGACTTTCACCGTCAGACCATCGCAATTCTGCTATGGCAGCGATTCACGGCGCATCCAGAATTGACCGCAGGGGTTGCGGCATCTTGCCTTGCGCAACCAGGCGCTCAAACAGCGCCAGACCTGCCGGCTCGTTGCCATTGGCATGAACAAGAATAATCGAGCCGTCGCGCGGCTTGGGCGATAACACAAGCCAGGCATCGGCTCCCAGCGCAATCAGATGATGATCGCGCACCGCCTGCATAACCATCTTGTCTGCCACCAGCCCCGGAAAGCGGAAAAAGACCGAGGGCAGTTCACCATGCGCTATCAGCAGGCGCTCGGTATCCAGAATTTCACTTTGGATATTCAGGCCGGGCGTCAGCAGGAAATTCTCCCCGTCAGAAACGCCACGCCGGAATGGATGCCGGAAAGCGTGATTGACCCAGGTTATCGCCAATGCACCTGACTTTTTACGGGCACGCAGCCAGTCAAAATCGTCGCGGTGGCTGGCTATCCACGCGCCGGATACGGCCAGTGCAACAGGGACATTTTGACCCATCGCCGACACATGATCGAGAAAACTGCGATCAAGCGGCTTATAGCTCGGGCATAAATCCGCGCTCAGGAATGCGCCCTTACCGGTGCTGCGCGTGAGACCGGCATTGCGTAAAATCTGGTTGGTGCTTTGGTGCGGCGCGTTGAGTGCCTTGATGAATCGCGTGTCCTTCTGTGCCGTTTCATCGGTGGGCAGGCATCGCCAGCATGCTGCCTTTTGCACATCGGATTGAAGCGTGGTGCCATCCACGACAAGCACCGCTTCGTCTTTCGCGATCATCATGCGGCGAATGGCGATGCGGCTTTGACCAGCCGTGTTCTGGCAGTTTTCAAATACAGGACGATAATGCCGGACAGACAATGGGCCCACAGTATGCGCCACAGAGCTGGCAGGCACGGCACAAGCATCACCGGCACGGGCTGCGGGAATGGCCGATACGGCGGCGAAGCCTATCGCCAGAAAAGAGCGCAAATTGATCATGTCATTCTGACAAAAGAAGAACTCGATTGCGCCACAACTGGGGCATTATCCACGATCAGCGTTCAAGCGGAAATCCTGACATATAAAAACTGCCGCAGATGATGCGGCAGTTTCCTAGCATGCGATAATAACGCCAACTGAATGAATTACCGGCGGCCATTCATGGCGTGATAAATCCACAAGACCACAACAGCGCCGATCGTGGCGACAATCATACTCCAGATATTCAGCCCGGTGATGCCGGTTGATCCCATCAACGCAAACAGATAGCCACCGACAATTGCGCCGACGATGCCCAGCACAATATCCATAATCAGGCCGGAGCCGGACTTGTTGACGATTTTGCTGCCGATGAAGCCGGCAATCAAACCCAAAATGATCCAGCTGATCACGCCCATTTGGAACTCTCCCGAATCCAGACCGATACTGATGCGCATCATGCGCAGCGTCAGTGTGAACGTGGAATGTATGCGAATAGTTCCCCTATTGCCAATCCTGCTAGCGGGTTGCGGCCGCCACATTGCGCCGACGCTTGTTGGCTGCGCTTTATTGCCAGCACCGGTATGGCAACCACCGCCCATTCGGGCCCAATTTCGGTGCTATTGGGGAACAATCGCCTGATTTTGCCGTTGCACCCTTGTGTGGAACGAGTCACGTTTCCATATGCCGTCGCGTGCCGGCAGGTCCGGCTGCTTTTGCTTGATGCCTAGGAGGGCTTTTGATGGAACTCGACAATGCTTTGAACCGTGCGCTTCCCGGAGGCAGCATCACGAAGCCGATCCTCATTGCGCTCGGCGCGCTTCTTGTGGGCAAGATGTTTGGCGGGGGTGGCAAATCAGCGCCTGAGCCTGAGCTTCTGCCGCCAGGCCGCTCATCTGCGCCCGCGACGCCTGTGAATGATGGCAGCGTGCTCGATGGCCTTGGCGGCATGCTGGACAAACTGCGCAAGGGCGGATTGCAGGATACGGTGGATTCCTGGGTTGGCACTGGCCCCAACCAGCCTGTGCCTCCCGGCAAGCTTGGCCCGGCGCTGGGCGATACAACAATCAGCGAGCTGGCCCGCAAGGCCGGTGTTAGCGAGCAGGAGTTGCTGGAGCAGCTTTCCAAGGTGCTGCCGCAGGTCGTCAACACCTGGACGCCGCAGGGCCGTCTGCCATCGCCCGGCGAATTCAAAAGCATCTTTGGCCGTTAAGGTAGCCTCATGTTGTTTCCGACAGGAATGGAAAAAGCCGGGGCAAGTCTCCGGCTTTTTGCATGAGTGGACCGGCTTGTTTCAATCAGCGCTCGGCAATCGCCGCATGGTAAATTCGATGCGTCCATCCGGCAGTTCGCGCCACCGCTCAACGGCTGTCATGTAGGCCTGTTTGGGGTAACGCGCGAACCAGTCGCGGGCAGTGGCCCGGGCCTCATCCCGCGTCAATGCAAATGTCTCGCGCCGGAAGTCGTCATCCGCACGCGCCTCAGCGCGCGCCCGCATGGCGCGGGCAATGTCTCCGGGCTGTTTGTGCCGTAACGCCATGGCGCTCGCATCCGTATTCCTGACGGATACAGGAACGCGCAAAGTGATCGGGGAGTCAAACAGCCTGTGCCGCCTCATGCAGGAAGGCCGCCTGCTGCGCTTTGTCAGCCGGGAAGTCAGCAGCAATCCAGCGGGCCTCGGCCAGCGCCAGAATGGCGCCAATGCGCGGGCCAGCCGGGATTCCCAATGCCATCACATCGGCACCCGCAAAGGGCATGGCCGGCGGTTGCCAGCCACGCAGATCATGGCTGCGTTTCAGCACTTCATTGAGTGCTGCACCGCTGGCAAGAATCGAGAGCAGCAGCGGTCCGGCGTCTAACCCTTCACGGTAGATGATGCGTTTGAGATCGGAGGTTTCGGGCTTGAAGCGCAGAGCCCGCATGTGGGTGGCCATGCGGGCGATTTTTTCCAGCATATCACTTTCGAGATTCGACAGGCGCAAATGGTCGCGCAGCCGCGCGATATCAGCAGATGTTTCAACTGTGAGCAGGCCGAGGCGCATGGCGGCAGTCTGGCCATCACGGGCGAAACGCAGCCGCGTGGGATAACCAATGCCGCCCAGCACGCGCTGGAGAACCCCACAATCGCTCATGATCGCGGCTGTTTCTGCCGCGCGCGGTGCCACCAGTGTTTTCATGATTTCGGCACGCACGCGCTCGCGCGACAGCCGGTCAAGGCCGGCACGCTCACGGATCGCGGACGTCAGGGCGGCAGAATCGAGATCGCCAGCCCCGTAGGCCGCATGAAAGCGGAACAGCCGCAAGATGCGCAAATAATCCTCGCGGATGCGTTGTGTGGCATCGCCAATAAAACGCACCCGGCGGGCCGCAATATCGGCAATGCCGTCATGCGTATCAAAAATATCACCCTGCGCGTTGGCGCTAAGGGCATTCATGGTAAAATCACGGCGCGCTGCATCTTCGGCAAAGTCGCGGCCGAAGGCAACGACCGCCTGCCGGCCATTGGTTTCAATATCGCGGCGCAAGGTCGTGACTTCAAACGGTGTACCATCAACCAGAACAGTGACAGTGCCATGATCAATGCCGGTGGGGACCGTCTTGAATCCTGCTTTTTGTGCGCGCGCCATCACCACATCCGGCACAGCCGTTGTGGCACAATCAATATCATTGAGCGGCATGCCCATCAGCGCATTGCGCACAGCGCCGCCAACCACGCGGGTTTCCTCCCCGCCGCCATTGAGAACGTCGAGCAGGCGCGCAACAGGCCCGCGTGCGAACAGCCCTGCATCGGGCAATTGCGCTTGCGGCGTCATTGCATGCGCCCCGGCACCAGCTTGCCATTTTCCATATGAGCCGGCACATATTCGCCGGTGCTGCGGCGCTGAGCCAAGCCGCCATAAATAATCATGACCACGACCAGCGCGAGGCCGGCAATCGTCAGCCAGCCGCCATGCCCTTCCCACGATTCCCTTGAAATGATTGGCTGGCGGCGCGCAATCAGCCAGACCGCAAACATCATGAAGGGTACGACGAGAAAAAGCAGAGCTTCGATTACCACGCGGATCATTGCATCTCCATCCTGTCAAACAATTGACGCACGATGCCTGCCGTGACACCCCAAATATTCCGGCCCTCGAATAAAATTGTATAATAGTGCCGCATCATGCCTTTCCATTCGCGCGACTCTTTCTCATGATTGGCCGCATCCATCAGATATTCAAGCGGCACTTCAAACGCATCATCCACCTCCATGTGATTGACACGCAGTGAAAAGCCCGGTGCGACAATCGCCACCACAGGCAGAATACGGAACCCTGATCCCGTCAGATAGGGCGGCAAATACCCGACAGGCGCAATATAATTCTGGCCAAGGCCAATTTCTTCCTCCGCCTCGCGCAAGGCAGCCCCCAGAGGCCCATTGTCGGTGCTATCAATTTTCCCGCCAGGAAACGCGATCTGTCCGGCATGGTCACGCAGATGGGAGGCGCGCTGCGTCAGCAGCACCGTGGCACGGTCCTTGTGTGCAACCACGGGCACCAGCACCGCCGCTGCGCGGGCATTGAGCGCATATTCCGGCGGCAGCTGGCCGGGATTCATCACATGGTCGCCATGGGCCGGGTAGTCGTCATCGGCCCCGGTGATGGCTGGCGGGTGCGGCAACAGGCACGCCCGCGCCCGCGCCTCGAAGGCGCTGGCACTGCGCCAGTATGTCTTGTCGAGCAGCTTCGTCATCCAATCGTGTCGATAGCGCTCATCGGGGCAATGGGAAAGAAGCTTCCACCGGACCAGATGCCGAACCAGGGTTGGCCCTCATGCTCCGCTTCTGCCCCGAGGTCGACGAGATCATACAGCAAAGGCCGTGACAATTTGGCCCACAGGTCGCCGCGCACGAGAATTTCCGGTTTCAGGCCGCCTGTGGAATCACGCTCGAACCGCAGCGGATTGCTGGCGCTGGCGACAGCCCTATCATCGACGTTGGTGCGGAAGGTCAAGGTCTGCTCCCGCCCCGCGCCCTCGCGCTGCATTTCCACAGCAACAAACGGCACGTCATCGACCGTGATGCCGACCATTTCCACCGGCGTGACGAGCACATAGCGCTCAGGGTCTTTTCTGAGGACCGAGGCGAACAGCTTCACAAGTGGCAGCCGGCCAATGGGCGACCCAAGGTAGTGCCAGGTTCCATCAGTCTTGATGCGGATATCAAGCTCCCCGCAATAGGGAGGGTGCCATTTGTGCACAGGGGGCGTTTTACCGGAACGGGCCATGGTGCGGGCGCGCATGGTGATGCCGCCAAGCTGACCGGCTTCGTTTTCCGCCCGCCGCTGTTCCAGCGTGTCTGTCATGGCCTCTCCTGCTGCTTGCGCGTTCAGCATCGTGACGGATTTTTTCGCCTCATGCTCCCTGTTTCACGGTGCCATGGTGCGCGCAGGCGAAGCAATCCCCGTTGGCAAGACGCCATAGCAGCAAAACGCATGTCTGCCTTGACCAGCATCACACGGCCCGCCGGTCCAGCACACCCATGCAAAAGGCCGCCCCGGTGAGGGCGGCCTTTTCGCGGAGTATGACCGCAAGGCATGGCCCTTGTTGCCATGCCAACGGGTATCAGCAGCCGTGATTATTTGGCGATGCTGATGGACGAGAAATTCTGGAACCAGTTCTGCGCCGGCTTGAAGCCCTGAACCTTGGGGCTGAGCGCACGCGGGCTGACATCGTGTGTCACCATCAGAAACAGCGCCTCATCGACATATTTCTCATGAATTTTCTGCATCACCCTTGTCTGCTCCGCCGCATCAAATGTGGTGCGCACGGCATCAAACAACTTGTCCATGTCTGCATCGCAGTAATGGCCATAGTTCGTGCCGGCAGGCGGCGCGAGATTGCATTGCAGATGGCGGATCACTCCCGTGAAGGGGTCTTGGATGAAATAGCTGTAGTTCATGGCGGTCGCGCCGCGATTGGCATCATTTTTTGCGCCCGCGCGCCAGATATTGATCATGGTGTTCCAGTCCACCACCTCAAAATCAATCTTGATGCCGACCTCGGCCAAATTCTGCTGCATGAATTCATTCATTGGCAGCGGCAGCATCTGGCCAGAACCGGATGAGGAAATCAGCACCTTGGCCACAAGCGGCTTCTGCGTCGAGAAACCCGCTTCCGCGAGCAGTTTCTTTGCTTCGGCCTTGTCGAGCCTGACCTTGAAGGATGGATTGCCGAACCATTGGTGGCCAGGCGGATAAAAGCCCTGGGCCGGGATCATCAGACCACCAAGCAACTCCTTCATGCCTTCCCGGTCAATGGCCAGATTGGCGGCCTTGCGCACGCGCACATCGTTCCAGGGTGAGCCATCGACACGCGACAGATGCCATGTCCAGTTGTGGGGATAAGCGTTTGTTACAATTTGAAAGCCAGCGGCCTTGAGTGAAGGCACCATGTCTGGCGATGGTGTTTCAATCCAGTCCACCTGCCCGGAGCGCAAGGCGGCGGCGCGGGAGTTGGCTTCCGGCAGCGGCAGCAAAATCATCCTGTCGAGCTTGGGCACCCGCGCCTTGTCCCAGTATTCCGTGTTCGGCACCAGCTCCGCTCGCTCGCGCGGCTGGAAGCCGGCCAATTTCCACGGGCCAGTGCCGGATGGTGACTTGGCCACGGCCTCCCAGCTTTTGCCGAGCTTTTCCCAATTGGCCGGCGATGAAAACAGAATCCATGCCAGCTGATAGGGCAGCGTCGCATCCGGTATCTTGGTGGTGATTTCGAGCTTGTATTTGTCGATGGCCCGATAGGACGCGACAGCGGGAATGCGCGAGCGCCCTTGCGCCGATTGCAGGCGGTCGAACTGCGGCGCATCCTGTTTCAGCAGCTTGTCAAAATTCCAGACCGCTGCTTCCGCCGTAAATTCGCTGCCATCATGGAATTTGACCCCTTCGCGGATATCGAAAATCCACTTTGTCTTGTCTGCCGCGTCGACCGCCCAGCTTTTTGCGAGACCGGGCGTCAGGTCTGACGGCTTGTCGCCCCCGCTCAAATCCCAGTTGATCAGGGAATCATAGACAGTGTAGCCCATGAAGCGCTGGCCTTCGCCGCCCTGATCGGTCTGGCCGGTCGTGAGGGGAATGTCGCTGGCGGTCATGCCAATCCGCAGCGTGCCCTGCGCAAAAGCGGGTGACGCGGCGAGCAGCGCTGCGGTGGCGGCCGAGAGTGTCCAAAGACGCATGGGTGTGGGTCCATCTTGCAAGGGCGCCGGCAGGCGCCAGTTTCGTTCGGAAAAGAGCACAGCAAGGCGCGTGCCATTTCCCCGGAGTGGAACGAGCCTGATTACGCGTCCCAAATACGTAAACGAGAGGCACAGTTCCCAACCGTGGAATGACGCTGGATGCATCATGCCGTAAAAAGAGGCAGCGTCTATGGCTCAATGCCTGCTCCGCCATCATTTCGCCGTGGCCGAACCTGACGGTGCGATTCTGATGGCGCTTCACGATCGGGTGATGCTTCACCAAGCTGTGTGTTGGCCCTTGAGGATGGAGCCTCAACGCGCAACACTTGCAATCAGGGTTCAGGAATCGCCGGATGCATTCCGGCAATCAAAGGAATGTTCGATGTCCGCAGCCGATGACCGCGCCACCAGCCTCGAAGACGGGATCGTGCAGACCGCTGAAGGTGCACTTGAAACGCTCAGCCGCGCCCGCGCCGGTATCGCGCGCGTGATCTTTGGCCAGGAGGAGGTGGTTGAGCGCGCCATCGTGACCATTCTCGCCGGTGGCCACGGGCTGCTGGTGGGCGTGCCGGGTCTGGCGAAAACCAAACTGGTCGAAACCCTCGGCACTGTGCTCGGGCTGGATGCACGCCGCGTGCAGTTCACACCGGACTTGATGCCGTCCGATATTCTCGGCTCAGAAATTATGGAAGAAAGCGCGGATCACAAGCGCAGCTTCCGGTTTGTGCGCGGGCCGATTTTTGCCCAGCTGCTGATGGCGGATGAAATCAACCGCGCCTCACCGCGCACACAATCGGCGCTTTTGCAGGCCATGCAGGAATATCATGTCACCGTCGCGGGTGAACGGCATGATCTGCCGCGCCCCTTCCATGTGCTTGCCACGCAAAATCCGATTGAGCAGGAAGGCACCTATCCGCTGCCGGAAGCCCAGCTTGACCGTTTTCTCATGCAGATTGATGTGACATTTCCAAACCGCGATGCTGAACGGAAAATGCTGATCGATACGACGGGCGCTGGTGAAACGCGGGCAGAAAAAGTGCTTGATGCGGCGCAGTTGCAAGGTGTGCAGCGCCTCGTGCGCCGCCTGCCAGTGGGGGAAAGCGTGGTCGAGGCCATTTTGTCGCTCGTGCGGTCGGCGCGGCCGGGAGAAGGCGATGCTGCGATCACGGATAAACTCGCATGGGGGCCGGGTCCACGCGCCAGTCAGGCCCTGATGCTGGCGGCGCGCGCGCGCGCATTGATTGACGGGCGGCTTGCCCCATCTGTCGATGATATTGCTGCCTTGGCAGAACCCGTTCTGAAGCATCGCATGGCGCTGACCTTTGCCGCGCGGGCCGATGGCGAGACCATTCCCGGTCTTGTTGCCAAACTCGTGTCACGCCTGAACTGATCGGGATTTTAACGGGATGGCCAACGCCACTGTTCTTTCGAGCGCCCAGCGCACGCCTGCCCGGCGGCACGCCGAAGGTGCGCTTGAAATTGCAGCGCGCCTGCCGCGCATTGTTCTGGAGGCGCGACGGGTGGCTGCGGCCAGTGTGCATGGCGTGCACGGCCGACGGCGGGCCGGCACTGGCGAGGCGTTCTGGCAGTTCCGCCCCTTCACGATGGGGGAACCGGCCAGCCGCATCGACTGGCGGCGCTCTGCACGTGATGACCGGACGTTTGTGCGCGAACGGGAATGGGAAGCCTCGCACGCCATCGCCATCTGGACGGATCTGTCAGCCTCCATGGGATTTCAATCCGAGATGGCACCGGTTGCGAAAATTGACCGTGCCCTGATTGCCGCCCTGTCAATGGCGGATTTGCTGGTGCGCGCTGGTGAGCGTGTCGGCCTGCTTGGCGGGCCGCCGCCTTCAGCCTCGCGTGCCATTATCGACAAGCTCGCCGACACCCTTGCGCATCACGAACAGACGCTCGCAACCGATGTGCCGCCGGCGATTGCGCTGGCGCCACTGGCTGAGGCTGTGCTGGTCGGTGATTTTCTCTGCCCGCCGCAAGATACGGTGCGGGCGATTGAAGCCATTTCATCGCGCGGCGCGCGCGGCCATCTCATCGTCATCACTGACCCTGTGGAAGAGATATTCCCTTACTCGGGCCATGCCGAAATTTTTGATCTGGAAGTTGGCGCACACTTGCGGGTGGGTGATGCCGGTGCATTCCGCCAGCACTATCTGACACGGCTGGAGCAGCACCGCACGCTTCTGCGCGATGCATGCCGCCGGCGCGGCTGGTCGTTCACCATTCACCGCACGGATAAACCTGCATCGGATGCTGTCTTGCCGGTGATGATGCACATTGCCAATGGCCGGCGCGAAGGGCTGGGATTATAATGCTTGCTGCGCTGACCTTTGCCTCTCCATTGACGCTGGCCGGGCTGGCGCTGCTGCCCGTGTTGTATTGGCTGTTGCGCGTCACACCGCCGAATCCGCGCCGGATTGATTTTCCGCCGCTGCGCATTCTGCTTGATTTGATTCCGGAAAAGGAAACGGTGGCGCGCACGCCATGGTGGCTGCTGGCGCTGCGGCTTGCGGTGGCGGCAGCCATTATCATGGCGCTGGCTGGACCGATCTGGAATGCACGGCGCGATCTGTTTGCCGCAAAAGGCCCTTTGTTGCTGGTCATTGACAACGGCTGGGCCGCAGCACCGGACTGGAAAGCGCGCCTCGCCACGGCTGAACAGCATATTCTGGTGGCGCAAAATGAAGCGCGGCCGGTGGCGCTTCTGTCCACGGCTGATTGGCCGCAGGAACCTGTACTGACAGATGCAGCGCAAGCGCTGGAAAAATTGCGCAGCCTAACACCCCTGCCCCACACACCTGATCATGAGGGCCATGCCCAGCGTATCAACGCCTTGCTGGATCGCAACGCAGCCATGAGCGTGGTCTGGATTGCTGATGGTCTGGCCAGTGCCAAACCGGATCCACTGATGGCGACGCTGTCGGCCAAGGCGCAAAACCGCAGCATTGCGATTTTGCGTGAGGCACAGGCGAAGCAAAAAGCCATTTCTGGCGCAACCAATGCAGCTGCGACGCTTGATGCAACCATCGTGCGCGCGGAAAATGATGGCCGCGACAGTGTGTTCCTGCGTGCACTCGATAAAAAGGGTGCCGCGCTGGCGGAGGCGCGGGCCAATTTTTCAACCACAGACAATACCGCCACGGCAAAATTCGAATTGCCGCTGGAATTGCGCAATGATGTTGCGCGCATCGAAATTGTCTCGGAACCTTCAGCGGCAGCGCAATGGCTGCTGGATGGTTCAGCGCGCCGCCGCCGCGTCGCCATCGTCACCGGCGCAACGCAGGATACAGCGCAGCCGCTGCTGGCACCGACTTATTATCTGACACGCGCGCTCGCTCCATTCGCGGAGGTGCGTGAAGGCCGCGGTGCGCCAACAGAAGCTGTGCTGAAATTGCTGGAAGAAAAACCATCCGTTGTCGTGCTCGCTGATGTTGGCACCATTGGCGGCGCGGCCCATGACGCATTGGCGACTTTTGTCCGCGAAGGTGGCGTGCTGGTGCGCTTTGCGGGGTCGCGCCTTGCGGCGGCCAATGATGATCTCGTGCCGGTGAAACTGCGCCGTGGCGGGCGCACCCTTGGCGGCACATTGTCATGGGAAACACCGAAAACACTGGCACCGATTGCCGACACAAGCCCATTCAAGGGTTTGAAGCCGCCGGCGGAAGTGCAGATCACGCGGCAAATTCTGGCAGAACCGGAGCCGTCTCTCTCAGCCAAGACGTGGGCCGCGCTCAGTGATGGCACGCCTGTCGTCACCGGGGAGACGCGGGGCAAGGGGCTTGTCGCGCTTTTCCACGTCACCGCTGATACGACCTGGTCCAATCTTCCTCTTTCCGGATTGTTTGTGGACATGCTGCGCACGCTCGTGAATTTGTCATCATCGTCTGTCGATCCGGCGCGTGGCAGCGGTGATAAGGCCAATGAGGCGACATTGGCTCCGTTGCGCACGCTTGACGGATTCGGCGCTTTCCGTTCGCCGCCGCCAACCGCCAAACCCATCCCTGCCAACTATGACGGCCGCGCGACGGCTGACCATCCGCCAGGATTTTATGGCTCCGCGGATGATCCTGCCGCTGTGAATATCCTGCGCATCAATGATGTGCTGCTGCCGCTGGAGGCTGCCCCAGCCGGCATTGCCACAGGCCGCATTGAAAGTGAGCGGCCTGTTGATTTGCGGCCATGGCTGCTGGTGCTGGCCCTGTGTGGATTTATTCTCGACACATTTGCAACATTGCTGCTTGGCGGGATGCGCTGGAAACCGCGCCGCGCTGTTGCTGCGGCTGCCTTGCTGGCATTCGCTTTTCTTGTTTCAACATCACAACTGCTGCACGCCCAGACCGCGCAGCCAGCATCGCCCCGCGCGCCACAGATGTCGCAGCGTGAAAAAGAATCCGCCCTGACGACGAAACTCGCTTACGTGGTGACGGGCGATGCCACGATTGATGCCGCAAGCAAGGCTGGATTAACCGGCCTGACGCTGGCCATGGCACAACGCACATCGCTAGATGCCGGTGATCCTGCTGCTGTTGATCCAGCGCGCGATGATCTCTCCTTCTATCCGTTTCTCTATTGGCCGATTGCGGCCAACCGGCCCATGCCGGCAGAAGCGGCTATCCGTGCCCTTGATGCCTACATGAAAAATGGCGGCACGGTGATGTTCGACACGCGCGATGCCTACAGCACGCGGACAGGCAGCCAGACGCCCGAAAATCAGATGCTGCGGCGCTTGCTGGCCAGTCTTGATGTGCCGGAACTGGAAGCTGTGCCGCGCGATCATGTCGTGACAAAAGCGTTTTATCTCCTCGATAAATTTCCGGGCCGTTACGATACAAGCCCGATGTGGATTGAAGCCTTGCCGCCTGCTGGCGAGGATGGACGGCGGCCTGCCCGCGCTGGCGATGGTGTGTCGCCCATTCTGATTACCGGCAATGATCTGGCGGCCGCATGGGCTGTCAACGCCAACGGTGATCCGCTTTATCCGATCAACGGCGGTGATCCGCGCCAGCGGGAATTTGCCATCCGCGGCGGGGTCAACATCGTGCTCTATACACTGACCGGGAACTACAAGGCCGATCAGGTGCATGTGCCGGCCTTGCTGGAAAGGCTCGGCCAATAATGTGGGGCATTTCTTTCACACCACTGATTTCCGAGACGCTGTTCTGGATATTGGCTGCGCTGGCACTCGTGGCTGCGCTGGCCACGCTTTATTTCAAGCGCGGGGCTGGCCTGCTGCGTGCGGCGGCATTGGCCGCGCTCTTGTTTGCGCTGGGCGATCCGGCGTTGCGGAAGGAAGATCGCGAACCGCTCAAGGATATTGTTGCGATCGTCGTTGATAAATCGGCATCGCAACGCATCGCCAACCGCCTGGAGCAATCCGAAAAAGCACGCGTGGAATTGCAGCGCCGTCTTGATGCGCTGCCGAACATCGAAACGCGCACGATCGAGGTGAATGATCTTGATGCCGGCGCTGACGGCACGAAATTATTTGCAGCGTTGCAGGCCGGTCTGGCCGATGTGCCATCCAACCGTATCGGCGGAGTGATCATGATCACGGACGGTGTGGTGCATGATATTCCTGCCACACTCGATGCGCTGCCTTTCAAGGCGCCACTCCATGCGCTTGTCACGGGCCGCACGGGCGAGCGTGACCGCCG
Source organism: Beijerinckiaceae bacterium (assembly GCA_051646285.1). Taxonomy (GTDB): domain Bacteria; phylum Pseudomonadota; class Alphaproteobacteria; order Rhizobiales; family Beijerinckiaceae; genus Terrirubrum. The sequence continues at coordinate 30,010 of JBOFCU010000112.1, read as the reverse complement.
CATTGAACTGGTGGAAGCCCCTAAATTCGGCATCGTCGGAAAAGACATCGCCATCCGCGCCCGCGTAATGGATACGATGACCGAGGGGGCGATGGCGCGGCTGACCGTCAAACGCGATGGCGTTGTATTGTCAGAAGTGCCTGCGGCCATTGGGCAAACCGTGCGCATTCCTATGCGGATCGAGCATGGCGGGACGAATGTCATCGAGCTTGAGGTCGGGCCTGCGCCCAATGAACTGACGCAATCGAACAACCGCGCGGTTGTGACGATTGAGGGGGTGCGAGAAAAGCTGCGCGTGCTGCTTGTCTCCGGCGAGCCGCACCCCGGTGAGCGAACTTGGCGCAACTTGCTGAAATCCGACGCCAATGTGGATCTGGTGCATTTCACCATTTTGCGTCCGCCGGAAAAACAGGACGGAACGCCGATCAATGAATTGTCCCTGATTGCATTTCCGACCCGCGAATTGTTTGGCGAGAAAATCAAGGAATTCGATCTGATTATTTTTGACCGCTATGCCAATCAGTCGATACTGCCGCGCCTGTATTTTGAAAATATCGTGCGGTATGTGCGTGATGGCGGCGCTGTGATGATTGCTGCGGGTGCCGAATATGCCGGCGTGCAGAGCCTTTCCACCACGCCGCTGGCGCAGGTTATTCCTGCCCGCCCGGACGGGCGCGTGATGGAGGAGCCTTATCTGGCGCGTATCACACAGGTTGGCCGCCGCCATCCCGTGACCCGCGAATTGCCCGGCAGCGAGACAGACCCGCCTTCGTGGGGAGAATGGGTGCGTCTGGTCAGTGCGCGCGTGCGCACCGGAACGGCCGTGATGAGCGGCCCGAATGAATCGCCGCTGATGGTGCTGGCGCGCGAAAACAAGGGGCGTGTTGCGATTATTCTCTCGGATCACGCATGGTTGTGGGCGCGCAAATTTCATGATGGCGGACCGCATCTGGAAATGCTGCGGCGTGTCTCCCACTGGCTGATGAAAGAGCCGCAGCTCGAAGAGGAATATCTGCGGGGCAGCGCGCGCGGTAAAACCATTTCCATCGAGCGTCAGACCATGGCTGACACGGCAAAGCCGGTGACGCTGATCACACCGAATGGTGCGCAAAAAATTGTGACGCTGAAAGAAAATGCGCCGGGACGCTTCAGCGGCCAGGTTGATACTGATGAAATTGGCCTGCATCGGCTGACCGATGAAACGCTCACAGCCTTTGTCGGCGTGGGGCCTGACAATCCGCGCGAGTTGCGTGATGTGCTGAGCAATACAGAGATGTTGCGCCCGTTGATCGAGCAGACGGGCGGTACCATCCGCCGCGTCTCATCGAATGGCGATGATTTCTCCCTGCCCTCTCTGGTGCCGATGCGCAGTGCCACGCGCTATGGCAGCGGGGACATGATCGGCCTGCGCGCCAATGATCAGTCAACGCTGCTTGGAGTCGGGATGTGGCCGATTTTTGCAGGCTTTGCCGGGCTGATGCTGCTGGCCGTGTTGCTGATTGGCGCGTGGCTGGCTGAGGCCGGAAAATTGTTCGGCAAGCGGACATAAATTTACTGCTGCAAGTGCGGCCATGTCATCAGCGTAATTCACCAGAGATCCCTTGCATCGCACCGCCCTGCAATTCCAGCACCAGAAAGCGATCGGGATTCACAGGGCCGGGCATGACAGGGCCGCCGCGCGGCACACGGCGGAAACCGAACCGTTTGTAATAGGGTTCATCGCCGACCAGAAACATCAGCTTTTCGCCGCCTGTGCGGGCCGCATTGATCGATGCGTGCATCAGGGCAGAGCCGATGCCGCGCCCCTCAAATGCCGGTTCAACAGCCAGCGGGCCGAGCATCAGGGCTGGTGTATCACCCACAAAAATGCGCGTGACGCGCACGGAGCCGACAAGCATGGTGGCCACAAATGCCACATAACTGGAGCCCGCATGCTGTGAGCCGGATTCACGCAGGCGCGACGCTGTGCGCGCAAAACGGCCCGGCCCGAATGCCCGCTCATGCAGATGCTCAATCGCCTGCGTATCAGCGGCCGTTTCGTGACGGATTGTCAGAGATAGATCAGGCATTGTCTTTCAATTTCACTTTCCGAATACGCCGGTTCTGGCCTTACCAATACTGGTCACAGGGCCGCCCGTCGATGACCTCCCGGATGCGCGCCACCGTGCCGCGCGTCGTGCCTTGCGGCAATGCATCAACCGGGAAAAATCCACTCTCGATAATTTCCCAATCGGGCTTGCGTGGCGCGCTCTGCGAAAATTCACGCGCAATATAAACAGCAACATGATCACGGCGTGACAATTTGCGGTTAAGACAAATGCCATGAAAGATGGCTGGGGCCTGCAATGTGATATTGGCCTCTTCCACCAGCTCCCGCCGCATCGCCTCTTCGAATGTTTCTCCGCCTTCCACGCCACCGCCTGGCAGATGCCAGCCCTTGGTGTAGGAGTGCTTGACGAGAAACACCTCGCCGCTGGCGTTGATGGCGACCACGCGTGTGCCCAGTGTCATGCCGCGCTTGAGGCGCGCATACCAATACCCCACCGCATACAGGAACGGGAGCGGTGCGTGTTCTTCCGGGTGGTGCTGGTCCGCTTGCGGCATGTCGAATCCGGCCTTGCTATGCGCATGCGAGTAGCGAAAGGCTGGCATGCCGTCAAAATGGCCCATCTCCAAGAGGAAGGGCTTGAATATAGTTTTGAATCTTTCTAAAGAATAACCATGAAACGGTTTGACGAACTTTCTGAACCGGAAGTCCTGGCGCTGGCCATTGCCAACGAGGAAGAGGATTCCCGCATCTATCTGAACTTCGCCAACAGGCTGCGGGAACAATATCCGCACGCAGCGAAGGTGTTCGAGGAGATGGCGCAGGAAGAGCAGGGCCACCGCCATGCCCTGCTTGAGATGTATGAGAGCAAGTTCGGCAAGAACATGCCGCTGATCACACGGCAGGATGTGCGTGGGTTTCTCAAACGCAACCCGGTCTGGCTGATGGATGGGCTGCGGATTGATGCGGCGCGCAAACAGACCGAGTTGATGGAGCTTGAAGCGGCGAATTTCTATGCGTCAGCCGCTACACGGGCGCGCGATGTGGATGTGCGTAAATTGCTGGCTGACCTTGCGGAGATAGAAAAGGGCCACGAGCATCTGGCGGCGCGGCTGGGTGACACGAGCCTGTCACCCGATGTCAAAGCCGAAGAGGAAGAAACCAAGAAGCGGCTGTTCATTCTGCAAATTGTGCAGCCATCGTTGGCGGGACTGATCGACGGCTCTGTGTCTACCCTCGCCCCGATTTTTGCGGCCGCCTTCGCCACGCAGAACACGTGGAGCACATTTCTGGTCGGCATGGCCGCTTCCATCGGCGCCGGTATCAGCATGGGCATCACAGAGGCCCTGTCAGATGATGGGATGGTGACCGGGCGCGGCAGCCCGTGGCTGCGCGGCGTGGCCTGCGGGCTGGCGACGACCATCGGCGGGCTGGGCCACACCCTGCCCTACCTGATCCCCGATTTCTGGACGGCGACGGCGCTGGCCGGTGTGATTGTCGTGATCGAATTGTGGGCGATCGCCTGGATTCGATGGAAATATATGGAAACGCCTTTCCTGTCGGCCATCGTTCAAGTGGTTCTGGGCGGCATTGCAGTGCTTCTCGTCGGCATCTTTATCGGCAGTTCTTGACGCGGCTTATCGGGCGCGGCGTAAAGGGATATGGTTGAACCTTTCCGACTCGCCGTTCTGTCTGATGTTCATCTGGCTCCGCTGCCAGCGATTTCGTTTGGTGCGCTGTTCGGCAAGCGCGCCACGGGCTTTCTGAACTGGCATCTCAAGCGCAAGCACGAGCATGATATGGCCGTGCTGGAGCAGGTGCTTGGGGCGATCAGACAGGCAGCCCCTGATCATATTTTATTCGGTGGTGATGCGGTCAATCTGGCCCTGTCGAGCGAGTTTGCCCGCGCCGGCCAATTTCTCGCGCGGCTTGGCGGGCCAGAAACGGTCAGCGCCATTCCCGGCAATCACGACCTGTATGTGGAAGAGGCCAGGGCCACGCTGATTGCGACATTTGGCCCCTGGATGACTGGCGACGGTGAATCCGCGCCGCATTTTCCTTATGTGCGCAAGCGCGGACCGCTGACGCTGATCGGCCTTAATTCTGCGTTGCCGACCCCATCCTTCGATGCCTCAGGCAAACTCGGCGCACACCAGATCGAGGCCACGCGGCATCTGCTGTCGATCATGCCGGAAGACGCAATCCGGATCATCACCCTGCATCATCCCCCCACCGTAGGCGGGACGGCGAAAGGGCGCGACCTGACCGATGCAGCCGATTTTGAAAACATGCTGCGCAGCACCCATGCCGATCTGATTATTCACGGGCACAATCACTATCAAAGCCTCACCTGGATCGAAGGCCAGCGCGGTAAAATTCCCGTGCTCGGCATGATGTCCGGATCAGGCTTCAATCCGCATTTCAACGGCATTCCCGGCTGGGCGATGGTGACGGTTGCGCCACCAGACTCAGGGCAAGCCAGCCGCATCCGTGTGATGGCGCATGAATGGGGCGCGGACAAAACACTCAAGCCGCGCATCATTATTTGAGTGCTTTAATTTTGGCGCCATTGTTACAGCGCTTGGGCATATGCGCCCGAGGCTAAAATAAAGCGCAAAGGCAGCAGGATCAGCCCAGCCAGCCCAGTTTGGTTGCAGCATAAATCAGCGCTGCGCCAGAAACAGCACCGGCACAATATACGGCCAATATTTCACCGAAGGGTGTGGCTGTGGTGTTTTGCGGAAGCGCTGTCTCTGCTGCATCACGACGCACTGCCGACTGGCCTGATTTGACCGAAGCCAACGCCCGCTCGCGCTCGACAAGACGGCGCGCAACATAATTCGTGACCGCCTCGACCATGCCATCGGTTGCTGCGCTCTGCGCCAGTGTCACCGGGCCTTCGCGCGTATCCTGAATAAATGTGTAGCTGTGCCGGTCGTGGCCCATTTCCACATAAGCGATCATGTCAATGAACAGACGCGGCGTTTCGCTGGCGACCAGCCCATGGTCAAACTGCACCAGTTCGCGCCCGGCCTGATCGAAAAGGGGAGCGAGGGCCAGCCGCAATTGCTCGAGCCGGGCAATTTCTGCGGCCCGCAAATCTGATGTCACAAGCGTGCGCTCGGCGTCCTCCAGCCGGGCGCGGCGCATTGCCGTCAGCAGATCCGGCTGATGAGCGCGCGGCAATGCCGTTACAGTGGCCTTGGGCCGCGTATCGGCTGTGGTGGTCTCAGGGCTGGTTATCGGCATCGTTGCTCCCGTCCTTGGCCCCTATCCCATCAGATGCAGCGCCCGCCATCAACCTCCAGCACAGCCCCGGTGACCATCGAAGCCTCATCCGAACACAGGAAAAGCGCGGCATTGGCCATATCCTGCGGCAGGGACAGGCGGCCGAGCGGAATTGTGGCACGGAACGCCGCCCGCTTCTCCGGCGTATCCTCACCCATGAACGTGGCCAGCAACGGTGTTTCGCCTGCCACCGGAGCAATCGCCACCACACGGATCTTGTCGGGAGCCAACTCAACGGCCATGGATTTCGACATCAGATTCACTGCGCCCTTGGAGGCATTGTACCAGGTCAGGCCGGGACGCGGGCGAATGCCGGCAGTCGAGCCGATGTTCAGAATCACGCCGCCGCCGCGCGCCTTGAAGTGCGGCACCACAGCACGGGCGAATTGATAAATCGACTTCACATTGACCGCGAAAACGCGGTCGAATTCCTCTTCCGTTACATCAATCATCGGCATGTTGCGGTGGGATGTGCCGGCATTGTTCACAAGAATATCGAGATGGCCGAAAGCCTTGATGCAAGCCTCGACAGCGGTTTTTGTGTCAGCCGCACTGGCGACATTGCCACCAACCGCAATGGCACCGCCACCAATAGCCGTGGCCGCCGCCTGCGCCTTTTCGGCCTGCATATCCATCAGCACAACCTTTGCGCCCTCACGCACAAATGTTTCTGCGATGGCATAACCAAACCCTTGCGCTGCACCTGTCACCAGCGCTGTTTTTCCCTGAAGCCGCATCCTTGTTTCCTCACCTGCTTCTTGATTGCAAAAACTATATCACCGCTGGCGATGGCTGAAAGCGCTGATCGGGCGGACCCGCACACTTTCAGCCGCCCATGCAACAGGCGCAGACCAAGCCAAATTTGATCTGCCGCCCTTGCATTTTGCCCTCTTGCATCTGGCCCTCTTGCGCATGAAACGGTTTTGCAACCATTCTCACCTGTCAGCACACACAGCCGGGGACAACACCTCATGGATTTAAGCACGACGCTGCGCGGCAAAACCGTCCTGATCAGTGGCGCATCCAGCGGGCTGGGGGCGCATTTTGCCCGCCTATTTGCGCAGGCCGGATGCAAGGTTGCCATTGCGGCGCGGCGTGCCGAGCGCCTCAGCACCCTGAGCGGGGCGCTGGCCCAATTGGGCGCGCCTGCAGTTGCAACGCTCGCGATGGATGTGACCGATGAAAAATCAATCCGTACCGCCTTTGATGCAACCTGCACCTCACTGGGTGTGCCTGATATTATCATCAACAATGCCGGCATTTCCGGTGAAGGTGATGCGGTCACGCAACCCACACAGGAATTTGACGAGGTGATCGACACGAATTTCCGTGGGGTCTGGCTTTTGTCGCGCATCGCGGCGCAGACATGGATCAGCGAAAAGCGCGGCGGCTCCATCGTGAATATTGCATCCATTCTCGGTTTTCGTCAGGCCCGCAGCCTTGCTGCTTATGCCGCCTCCAAGGCGGCTGTCGTGCAGCTGACAAAAACGCTCGCGCTTGAATGGGCGCGCAACGGCATCCGCGTCAATGCGCTGGCGCCGGGATATTTCGAGACGGAAATCAATGAAGGGTTTTTCTCATCCGAAGCTGGTCAAGTGATGCTGAAGCGTGTGCCGATGCGCCGCACCGGGCACTATGATGAATTGAATGGCCCCATGCTGCTGCTGGCATCTGATGCGGGCTCCTATATGACCGGCTCCGTCATCGTCGTTGATGGCGGCCATCTCTGCTCAAGCCTCTGATACTGGATCACTGTCATGGATTTTACGCTCAAGCCGGAATTTGAAGATATCGCCAAGCGCACCGCGCGCTTTGTTGACGAGCATATTCTGGCGGTGGAGGCAGACCGCAGTAACTGGGATGCGCATGAAAATATTGCAGCCCACGCGCTGAAACCCTTGCAGGAAAAGGCCAAAGCTGCCGGCTTGTGGGCACCGCAGGCTCCAAAGGAATGGGGCGGCATGGGCCTACCGGTTGTGGCCTGGGCGGCCATGTATGAAGAGGCGCAGCGTTCCATTTTTGGACCTGTTGTCTTCAATTGCTCGGCACCGGATGACGGCAACATGAACCTGCTGGCCAAGACCGGCACGCAGGAACAAAAAGAGCGCTGGCTGAAACCCATCGTCGATGGAAAGGTGCGCTCATCATTTGCGATGACGGAGCCAGCGCCCGGTTCAGGCTCCGACCCTTCCATGATGCTGACGCGTGCTACCCGCAGCGGCAACCATGGCTGGAAAATTCATGGCCGCAAATGGTTTATTACCGGCGCGGAGGACGCGCAGCATTTTATTCTGATGGCGCGCACATCCGATGATCCCAAGCGCGGGCTCAGCGCATTTTTATTTGATCGTGACCAGCCGGGATGGAAAATCGAACGGCGCATCGAAATCATGGGGCCGGAGGAGCATGGCGGCCATTGCGAATTGACGTTCGATGGCCTCGAAGTTGATGACAGCAATGTGCTGGGGCAAATCGGTGATGGCTTCAAGCTCACGCAAATCCGCCTTGGTCCGGCACGCCTGACCCATTGCATGCGGTGGCTGGGGCTTTCCAAGCGCTGCATGGAAGTGGGCGTGGACTATGCCAAGCACCGGACCGGGTTCGGCGTCAAATTGATCGACCGGGAATCCATTCAGATGAAACTCGGGGAACTGGCCTCGCGTATTCACATTGGCCGCCTGCTGGTCATGCATGCAGCGTGGAAACTCGACGCCGGAGAGCGGGCGCGCAAGGAGGTTTCAATGGCGAAGGTGCATGTCGCCGATACCGTCAACATGGCGGCAGATATTGCCATGCAAATCAATGGCGCGCGCGGCTACTCCACCGACACCATTCTGGAGTGGGTATATCGCTATGCACGGTGCGCCAAACTGGTGGATGGCGCCAGTGAAGTGCACATGATGGTTCTGGCCCGCCTGTATCAGGAAGAAGGCAATGATTTCTGGCGGTGGGGCACATAAATATCTCAAATTGTTTGTAAAATGCGCAAGGCCGATGGTCTTTCAAAATGGCCTTTGCGGCCAGAAAAATTCTGGTAAACTTGATCTTGCAAGCGGACTTTGGGTCTCTGCCATACCCCGTCGCCCACAAGGCGGCGTGTTCAACGGAATGGCCATAAAGCCCCGGCTTGCCGCCGGCATCGTAATACCACGGTGTCGAGCGTTTCTTTTCTATCCAAGGAGACGACGATGCAAAAAGGCACCGTCAAATGGTTCAACCCGACCAAGGGCTACGGTTTCATTCAGCCTGAGGGCGGCGGCAAGGATGTGTTCGTGCACATCTCGGCTGTCGAACGCGCGGGATTGACCTCGTTGAAAGAAGGTCAAGTTGTGACTTTCGAGCTCGTGGCCAACCGCGGCAAATCCTCGGCAGAAAACTTGAAGGTTGCCTGACGGCTGCTTTGATTTTTTCGTCGCCTACTCCGGCCCGGCTGTTCCAGCCGGGCTTTTTATTGCGCGGCTTTTTCAGGTCAAGCCGTATTTCAACAGAAATCTCGCAGCGCAAGCCAACAGATCACAGAAAGATGCAGAGTGGTTGCCCTATGCAGCCGTCTGGCTGCCAAACGCAAAGTCCCGGCCAGGCGCGGCACTTAAAAGCCGTCTGGTATAATCATGCTGCGGGTCACGATAAATCTGCGATGTGATGCCCTGCTCGACAATATCGCCTTTCCACATCACCACGATGCGGTCGCAGATTTGTGCAGCAACGCGCAAATCATGAGTAATAAACAGCATGGCCAGATTGAATTTCTGCTGAACATCTTCCAGCAATTCCAGAACCTGCGCCTGAACAGACACGTCAAGCGCGGACACAGCCTCGTCGGCAATCAGAATTTCCGGTTCCATGGCCAGCGCACGGGCAATGCAAATGCGCTGCCGCTGGCCGCCAGAAAATTGATGCGGATAGCGATCCAGCGCATCTGACGACAGGCCAACAAGCTGCATCAAATCCCGCGCGCGAGTCATAGCCTCATCGCGCGCAATTCCGAAATTCATCGGCCCTTCGATAATCCCCTCGCCGACGGTGCGGCGCGGGTTGAGCGAGCGGTAGGGGTCCTGAAATACGACCTGCACCTTGCGCCGCCATGGCCGCCATTCTGCCGTGGAAAGCGCAGCGACATCGACGCCATCAATCCTCACATCGCCTGAAGTCGGCTCGATGAGCCGCACGATGCAGCGGGCCACCGTTGATTTTCCAGAACCGGATTCACCGACAATGCCAAGCGTTTCACCACGGCGCACGACGAGACTTGCATCCTTGACCGCATGAACAATACGATCCTTGCCAAACGACAAAAATCCGCCGGCCTTGCCATACGTCTTTTTCAGATTCACTGTTTCCAGTGCAACAGCTTTCTCGGCTTCTACCGTCCGTGCAGGCGGATTCAGACTGGGCACCGAAGCAATCAGCATTTTGGTGTAGGGATGCTGCGGGTTTTTGAGCACATCTCTGGCCGGCCCCTGCTCGACAACAATGCCCTTCTGCATCACCACCACACGATCAGCAATATCGGCCACAACGCCAAAATCATGGGTGATGAAAAGCACGCCTGTCTGGCGGCGCACCTGCATTTCCTTGATCAATTTCAAAATTTGGGCCTGCGTTGTCACATCCAGCGCTGTCGTCGGCTCGTCGGCAATAAGGAGGGCCGGATCAAGCACGAGCGCGGCTGCAATCATGATGCGCTGGCGTTGGCCACCCGATAATTGGTGCGGATAAGAATCGATCATCGTATCGACATCAGGCAGGTGCACCGCCTTCATGATATCGAGCACTTTTTCGCGGCGTTCTGCCGCTGATAGCTGGGTGTGAATTTCCAGCACTTCGCCAATCTGCTCACCGACTGGAATAACCGGATTGAGCGCCGTCATTGGCTCCTGAAAAACCATGGCCATGCGCGTGCCGCGCAAATCACGCAACTCGGCTGCGGTTTTTGTGAGAAGCTCTTCCCCTTGCAGGCGGATAGACCCGCTCGCCACTGCCAACTGGCCTTTGGGCAACAACCCCATCACCGCTTGCGAGGTCACAGATTTTCCCGAGCCGGACTCGCCGACAACGCAGACAATCTCGCCCTGATTGACTGTGAAAGACACGTTCTCAATTGCAAACGCACGGTCGCCACCGCGCGGCAATTGCACGGACAGAGCGGACACTTCAAGCACAGGAACAGTCATCACCACCCGCTTATTTCAAAACTGCTAGCCAACACGCTTGGCCATTTTGGGATCAATGGTGTCACGCAAACCATCGCCAAGCATGTTGATCGCCAGCACTGTGACTGCCAGAAACACGCCCGGATAAAGAATATTATGAGGGAACACACGGAAGAACTGCCGTCCCTCCGCCATGATATTGCCCCATGTTGGCGTTGATGTCGGCACACCAATGCCAAGGAAGGACAAGATCGCCTCCACCAAAATGGCCGATGCACAAATAAATGTGCCCTGCACGATCAGCGGGGCAATGGTGCTGGGAAGAATATGACGCCACAGCAAGGTTGGCGTTGGTGTCCCCAGCGTGATCGCAGCCTCAACAAACGGCTCTTCGCGCACAGACAAGACAATGGAACGCACCAGGCGGACAACGCGGGGAATTTCCGGAATGGTAATGGCGATAATTACCGTCATCAATCCTGCGCGTGACAGAGACACCAGTGCAATGGCCAGCAAAATCGCCGGTATCGCCATCAATCCATCCATGATCCGCATCAGCACAGCGTCAAGCCAGCGGAAATAGCCCGCCATCATGCCAATAAAAAGGCCGACGGAAATGGAGACCACGGCGACTGTCAGCCCCACAATCAGCGAAACACGCGCGCCATACAGAACACGGGAATAAATATCGCGCCCCAGTGTGTCCGTGCCAAATGTATGGATAAACGCCTTTGTCGTGCCATCATCCATGCGAATGGTGCGTTCGGCGCCCGGCAATTTGTTGCGGAAGGCCGGATTGATTTCTGTCGGGTCCATCGTGCCAAGGAGCGGCGCGGCCAGAGACAGAAGAAGCATGATGGCGACCACGATGCCGCCGGCCAGCACAGCAGGATTGCGCAACAGCCGCTTCCACAACGCCGCGCGCTGAACGCGTGGCTGAGACGGTGCAGTGGCAGGTGAAGCTGACGCGCTCAATAACGTATCCTCGGATCGAACAATGTGTAGGTCAGATCGACCAGCAGATTGATGATGACATAAACAAATGAGAAAAGAAGGATAATTGCCTGGATGACCGGATAATCACGCGCCAGCACCGCATCAACCGTCAAACGCCCAAGACCGGGAATGGTGTAGACGCTTTCGGTCACGACCACACCGCCAATCAGCAGTGCAATGCCCAAACCAATCACCGTGACAATCGGCACAGCCGCATTTTTCAGCGCGTGGCGGAACAGCACCTTGAATTCCACCTGCCCTTTTGCGCGCGCGGTGCGGATATAATCCTCCGACAAGACTTCCAGCACACTGGTGCGGGTCATGCGCGCAATCAGCGCGATATAAATCACGGACAGTGTCAGCGCCGGTAAAATGAGCCGCTCAAGCCAGCCGCCAAACCCAGCGCCAATGCGCTGATACCCCTGCACGGGAAGCCATCCCAGCTTGATCGCGAACAGGTAGATCAGCAAATAACCGACAACGAAAACCGGCACCGAAAATCCAAGCACGGAAAACCCCATCACGATACGATCGATCCATGTGCCATGCTTGTAAGCGGCCAGCACACCAAGGGGAACCGCAACGCACACAGCAATCACGATGGTTACAAAGGCGAGTGACAATGTGGGCTCAAACCGCTCACTGATGAGCTCAAAGACCGTCTTCTTGAAGAAAAAACTCTCGCCGAAATTGCCCGTGAGGATATTGCCCATCCAAATAAAAAACTGTGTGAGAATGGGCTGGTCCAGCCCGAGGCGGGACCGGATTTGCGCCACCTGTTCAGCTGTTGCGTTATCCCCGGCAATAATCGCAGCGGGATCGGCAGGCGTGAGCCGCAGCATCAGGAAAACGAACACGGCGACCACCAGCATCACCGGAATGGTCGCCGCGAGACGCCTGAGAATATAACCGATCATCCGGATATCCCATGTCAGAAAAAAAACGGCGCCTGCGGCTGCAGCCGCAAGCGCCTTGAGATGTCAGGCCTTATTTGACTTCGACATTCCAGAACACCGGTGCGGGCGCAGCCAGCCAGCCTTCGATGTTCTTGCGGTGCACGCCGGGCTGATACCATTGGCCGATATGAATCATGGGCGTGGTTTCCGTCATGCGCACCTGCACAGCCTCGGCCAACTCCTTCTGCTTTGCCGGATCAGTTGCGCGGGCAAATTCGTCACGCAGCTTCTCCAAGGTTTCATCGCATGGCCAGCCGAAAGAGGCCTTGTCGCAGGCGGAATTCACATAGGCCGCGGACACCGGGTTGGTGACGTCAGCGGCGACCCAGGAGGTGATAAAGGCGCTCCAGCCACCGGCATTGGAGGGGTCCTTCTTGGCACGGCGCGCAACGAGTGTCTGCCAATCCATCGATTGCATATCGACCTTGAAGCCGGCCTTTTCCATGAGCGATTTTGCAACGGGCGCAAGATTTGTCAGCACCGCAAGGTCGGTGGAATGCATCAGCAGCACCGGCGTGCCATCATACCCCGCCTCTTTCAGAATTTCCCGCGCCTTCGTCACATTCGAGGTCAGTTTGTCATCCATGCCCTTTGTGGATGCGAGCGGCGAGCCGCAAACAAACAGCGCTTTGCATTCCTTGTAATAATCCGGATTGCCGATGGCCGCGTCGAGAAAATCCTTCTGGTTCAGCGCATACCACAACGCCTGACGAATTTTGGGATTGTCGAAGGGTTTTGTCGTGTGGTTGGGCCGGAATGTGTACTGGTTGCCCAGCGGGTTCCAGTCAAACAGCTTCACATTGGGATCGGCCTTCATCAGCGGCAGCAGATCGTGGGTAGGCTGTTCGATCAAATCAATTTCGCCAGCGAGCAATGCATTCACAGCCTGTTGATGATCGGAAATGGCACGCCATTCCACGCGGTCAACCTTAACAACCTTGCCGCCGGCCAAGCCTGACGGCGCTTCGCCACGCGGCTTGTATTTATCAAACTTGACGTAAACCGCCTTGTCGCCCGGCTTCCATTCATCCCGCTTGAAAACAAACGGGCCTGACCCGGTAAAATCAGAAATCTGCGTGTTGGGATCTGTATCCGCGACACGTTTTGGCATCATGAACGGCGTGTTGGAGGAAGGCTTGCCCAGCGCACCAAGTACAAGACCGGTGGGCGATTTCAATTTGATGACGATGGTCTTTTCGTTGGCCGCCGTCAGGCTATCGACAAAGGTCATCATTTTCTGACCCATCGAATCCTTCACCGCCCAGCGCTTGATCGACGCCACGCAATCTTCCGCCGTAACCGGCGCGCCATCATGCCACAACAGCCCATCACGGAGCGTCATGGTATGGGTCAGCTGGTCCGCTGAAACCTCATACTTGTCGACCATCTGCGGCTTGACTTCGCCCTTTGCATCGGTCGCGAACAGCGTGTCGTAGACCATGTAGCCATGGTTGCGGACGATGTAGGCCGTCGTCCAGATCGGATCGACAATTTTGAGATCCGAATGCATCACGGCGCGCAGCGTCTTGCCCTGCGCCATGGCTCCGCTCGCAGCCACGGAAAGGGCGGCAGCCGCAACAGCTGTTTTCCAATTGAATGTCATCGTCGTCGTGTCTCCCGCTGGCCATGCCGGTCATCCGGCTTGTTGGCGGGATTACATTACAGGAACGATGAACCGTCAAATGCAATCGTCGGGCAGTCACCCGCCCGCATGGCAGCCATTTGCCCTTAGAAATGGCAGGCCAGATCAGGCCGTTGCGGCCAGAGGCACATAGTTCAGCACCGGCCCGAGCCAGCGCTCCACCTCACCGGCCGGCATACCCTTGCGGGCCGCATAATCCTCGACCTGGTCACGCTCAACCTTGGCCACCCCGAAATAGAATGAATCCGGGTGCGAGAAATACAGCCCCGACACAGATGCGCCCGGCCACATGGCAAAGCTCTCCGTCAGCGACACGCCGATGTTTTGCGTAGCGTTCAGAAGGGAAAACAATGTTGCCTTTTCGGTATGATCGGGCTGGGCCGGATAGCCGGGAGCCGGGCGGATACCACGATATTCCTCGGCCAGAAATTGTTCGGGCGTCAGCTTTTCTCCGGCTGAATAGCCCCAGAATTCTTTTCGTACCCGCTCATGCATCCGCTCCGCCAGTGCTTCGGCAATACGGTCCGCCAACGCCTTGACCATGATCGAGCCATAATCATCATTGGCCTTTTCAAACCGGCGCGCCACACGCTCTTCCGACAATCCGGCCGTGACGACAAAGCCGCCAATATAATCCGCCTTGCCCGTGTCTGCTGGCGCAACAAAATCAGACAGGCACATATTCGGGCGGCCATCGCGCTTGGAGGTCTGCTGGCGCAACCCGTGAAATGTCGCCAATGCTTCTGTGCGAGATTCCCCGGTATAAAGGCGTATGTCATCGCCCACCGTGTTGGCGGGCCAGAAGCCGATAATTGCCTTTGGCGCCAGCCAGCGCTCATCAACAATGCGCTTCAGCATCAACTGCGCATCTTCAAAAAGACGCCGTGCCTCGACGCCATAGGTCTCATTGTCCAGAATGGCCGGATAGCGGCCTTTTAATTCCCATGTCTGGAAAAACGGGGTCCAGTCGATGTAGGGAACCAGCTCCGCAACATCATAGGAGGAAAAAACACGCTTGCCCATGAAGGCCGGCTTTGGCGGCGTATAGGCCGTCCAATCAATTTTATGTTTGTTGGTGCGTGCTTTTTCCAGCGGCAGACGCTGCTTGTCCGCTTCCGCACGGGCATGAGCATCGGCTGTCTTTTTATATTCCGCGCGCACATCATCGATATAGGCGCCACGGTTATCGTTTGACAAAAGCGATGATACGACACCCACCGCGCGGCTGGCATCCGTTACATACACAGCCTGGCCGCGATGATAGGCCGGGTGAATTTTAACCGCCGTGTGCACGCGGCTTGTGGTTGCACCACCAATCAGCAGGGGAATATCAAATCCCTCACGCTCCATTTCAGCGGCAACAGTCACCATTTCATCGAGCGATGGCGTGATCAGGCCAGACAGGCCGATGATATCGGCTTTCTCGCGCCGGGCTGTTTCCAGAATCCTGGCAGCAGGCACCATGACACCAAGATCAATCACTTCATAGTTATTGCACTGAAGCACGACGCCTACGATATTCTTGCCAATATCGTGCACGTCGCCCTTCACGGTCGCCATGATGATCTTGCCGGCGGCTGGCTTGTCGGCGATGCCAGTCTCGATCCGTTCCTTGTCCATGAACGGCTCGAGATAAGCGACAGCCTGTTTCATCACGCGGGCCGATTTCACAACCTGCGGCAGAAACATCTTGCCTGCACCAAACAAATCGCCAACCACATTCATGCCAGCCATCAATGGCCCTTCGATTACATGCAAGGGGCGCGCAACGGTTTGCCGGGCTGCTTCAGTATCCTCAACAATAAAATCGGTAATGCCGGCGACAAGGGCGTGCTCGATGCGCTTTTCCACCGGCCATTCGCGCCAGGCAAGGTCCTGCCCGCGTGCAACCATCGCGCCATCGCCCTTGAAGCGCGGCGCGGCATCCAGCAGCCGCTCCGTCGCATCATCGCGGCGGTTGAGCACGACATCCTCGCACAATTCGCGCAAGTCCGGATCAATCTCATCATACACAGCCAATTGGCCGGCATTGACGATGCCCATATCCATGCCAACCTGAATGGCATGAAACAGAAAGACCGAGTGCATGGCCTCACGCACCGGCTCATTGCCGCGGAATGAAAATGACAGATTGGAGATGCCGCCAGAAATATGCGTCAGCGGCATTTTTTCGCGGATTTGCCGCGCGGCTTCAATGAAAGCCACACCATAGCCATTGTGTTCTTCAATGCCTGTCGCGACCGCAAACACGTTCGGATCAAAAATAATATCTTCAGCCGCATAACCAACGCGGTTGACCAGAATATCGTAAGCGCGCGCGCAAATCTCGACCTTGCGCTCCAGCGTATCGGCCTGGCCCTTTTCGTCAAATGCCATGACGACGATGGCGGCCCCGTGGCGCTTGCAGATTTCGGCCTGCGCCATGAAACTCGCTTCACCCTCTTTCATCGAAATGGAATTCACGATGGGCTTGCCCTGAATGCACTTGAGGCCCGCCTCAATCACGTGAAACTTCGAGGAATCCACCATCACAGGAACGCGGGCAATATCTGGCTCGGCAGCGACGAGATTGAGAAAATCCACCATCGCCTTTTCTGAATCGAGCAACCCTTCATCCATATTCACGTCGATGATCTGGGCACCGTTGGCAACCTGATCGCGCGCGACATCCAGCGCAGCATTATAATCACCCGCCGTGATCAGCTTGCGGAATTTTGCCGAACCGGTCACATTTGTCCGTTCACCAACATTGACGAAACGAATGTCAGAGGTAAGCGTAAAAGGCTCAAGGCCAGACAAGCGCAGCAATGGCGCTATCTCAGGGATGGCCCGCGGTTTCTTGCCACGCACGGCATCAGCAATGGCCTTGATATGGGCGGGTGTTGTGCCACAGCAGCCACCGACCACATTGACCAGCCCCGCATCGGCAAATTCGGCCAGCATCGCCGCGGTTGCGGCTGGGCTTTCATCATACAGGCCAAACTCATTCGGCAAGCCCGCATTGGGATAGGCACAGACAAGCGTATCGCAGATGCGCGACAATTCCGCGATATGGGCGCGCATTTCGCGCGCACCCAGCGCGCAATTCAAGCCAAACGAAAACGGCTTGGCGTGGCGCAGGGAATGCCAGAACGCGGCAGCGGTCTGGCCTGACAATGTACGGCCTGACAAATCCGTGATCGTGCCGGAAATCATCACCGGCAGGCGGATGGATTTTTCAGCAAATACCTCCTCAATGGCGTAAATGGCGGCCTTTGCATTCAGTGTATCGAAAATTGTTTCCACAAGCAGCATGTCAACGCCGCCATCCATCAGGCCGCGCGTTTGCTCGGCATAGGCGGTGCGCAGATCATCGAAAGAAACGGCGCGGAAGCCCGGATTGTTGACATCGGGTGAAATGGAGGCTGTGCGGTTGGTTGGCCCCAATGCACCGGCAACAAATCGCGTGCGGCCATCTGCCTTTTGCGCCAGAACCGCAGCGGCACGCGCAATCTTGCCTGCTTCCAGATTCAATTCATAGGCAAGCGACTGCATGCCATAGTCAGCCTGCGCGATGGATGTGGACGAGAATGTATTCGTCTCCACAATGTCAGCCCCCGCCATGAAATAGGCGAGATGAATATCGCGCACCGCATCGGCCTGTGTCAGAACCAGCAGATCATTGTTGCCCTTGAGATCGTGTGACCAATCCCGGAACCGTTCACCGCGAAAATCGGCCTCCGACAATTTCAGGTCCTGGATCTGCGTTCCCATAGCGCCATCAAGCACAAGAATGCGTTCGCGGGCTGCGGCATTCAGAGCTTCGGAGTTTTTTGATACTGACATGATAATCTTCATAATCTTCCTGCCGCCGGGCGGCCTATTCATTCTGCGGCGCGGGCGCTGGTCTGCACAGGCTGTGCCGCGGGCCGCAAGCCGACGAGGTGGCAGACGGCATAAACCAGATCGGCCTTGTTCATGGTGTAAAAGTGCAGGTCGTTGACGCCACGATCAATCAGATCAATCACCTGCTCGGCACACACCGCCGCAGACACAAGCCGGCGCGTTTCCAGATCATTGTCCAGACCCTCAAACCGGCGGCGCACCTGCGCAGACATGGATGCGCCGGTTTTGGCAGCAAAGTTCGCGGTCTGCCTGAAATTCTGCACGGGAACAATGCCGGGCAGGATCGGGATGGTAATGCCAGCATCAAGCGCCTTGTCGAGAAAGCGCAGATACAAATCATTGTAGAAAAAGAACTGCGTGATGGCACGCGTCGCGCCTGCATCAATCTTTTTCTTGAGCAGGTCGATATCGGAATCCAGCGAAACAGACTCTGGATGTTTTTCCGGATAGGCGGAAACGCTGATGTCAAAATCGCCGATGCGCTTGATGCCGGCAATCAAATCCGGCGTTGTCGCATAGCCATCGGCATGGGGCGTGTATTGCGCGCCAACGCCGCCCGCAGGATCGCCGCGCAGCGCCACGATATGGCGCACACCAGCATCCCAATACGCCTGCACAACCTCATCCACCTCAGCACGCGATGCACCGACACAGGTCAGATGCGCAGCAGGCTTCAATGATGTTTCTTCCACGATGCGTTTAACCGTGGAATGGGTGCGCTCGCGCGTTGTGCCGCCAGCACCATAGGTGACCGACACGAAAGACGGCGCCAGCGGTTCCAGCCGCCGGATGGATTGCCACAAGGCTGTTTCCATCTCGTCCGACTTGGGCGGAAAAAATTCAAATGATACGCGCGGCGCCATGCCGGCACGGGCGGATTTTTGCAGAATTTCAAGGGCCATCACGCCACCTCACGTCCGGAATTGATTTTGGGAAAATCGCCGATCATCCGGCGGTCGCGGCCAACCCAGAGCGACACCGTCAATTTTGACGGATCGCCATCAGGCGGCGGCAATGTCTGGTGGCTGGCAGCTTCAAGGCCCGCCTCAACCAGCAGCGCAGAAATATCCTCCGCCTTGAAACCAAGGCGGCGGTGGGCCTGCGACTGGCGCAAGTCTTCGATGGCATGCGGCGCGAAATCAACGATGATCAACCGTCCGCCGGGGCGCAGAGCCGCTGTCGCTTCACGAATGGCACGGGCCGGATCATCAAGAAAATGTAACACCTGATGGATGAGCACGACATCAAATGCGTTGCGCTCCACCGGCAGCGCATAAATATCGCCCTGCCCGAGTTCGACTCCGCGCAGGCCTGCCTTGGTGAGATTGGCACGCGCCACCTGCAACATGGCCGGGCTGGAATCGATGCCGACGAGGCGCGTCACGCGGTCGCCAAACAATTGCAGCATCCGGCCTGTGCCGGTGCCCAGATCCAGCAGGGCTTGCAGCGGCCTGTTGCCGGCTGCCGCCAAAATAGCCTTCTCAACCTCGGTATCGGCCACATGCAGCGATCGTATCCGGTCCCACTCAACCGCATGGCGGGAAAAGAAAGCATCAGCCGTCCTCGCCCGTTCCGCCCGCACCGCGGCAAGGCGCGCACGATCGGCCATCAGAACTGGATCCGTGCGATCAACCCCGCCAGCCAAGGCGGTGGCCAAAACGGCACCCGGCCCGCGCGAAGCCAGCCGAAAGAAAGCCCAGGCCCCCTCGCGATGGCGCTCCACCAGCCCGGCCTCTGCCATGAGTTTGAGATGGCGCGAGATGCGCGGCTGGGACTGCCCAAGAATGTCAACGAAATCAGACACTGTCAGCTCGCCCTCTGTCACGAGCGCCAGAATGCGCAAGCGCGTCTCCTCCCCCGCCGCCTTCAGCACGGCGAGCACATCATCAAAAGAAGCCGGTGGGGTGCGATTCATCGAATCCATGACCAAAAGATATAAGGATATGTTTATATCATTATCGCACATCGCACAACCGGTCTTTTTCGCCGGCGGCTGGTCTGTGATAGAGGATGTGACTCGCTGGAGGCTGATCATGAGCGCGTCAGACGTGACACCCATTCACACGGCACGCCCGGGTGAAACGGCCATGGATCTTCCCCTTGCTCCGGATGCGGGCGTTTACTTCATTGGCCGCATCCGCACGCCATGGACGGAGCGCTCGCAGTGCCCCAAGAATGTGCATGAGGCCAAAGAGCGGGGCGCTCTGGCCCATGCGCAGGTGGACATCGAGCCACGCTATGCCCTGGCGCTGGATGGGCTTTCGGCCTTTACCCATATCTGGCTGCTGTACTGGATGGACCGCGCCGACCGCCATCTTCTGCTCCAGTATCCGCGCCACCTTGAAAAGCCACGCGGCACATTTTCGCTTCGCTCGCCGGTCAGGCCCAACCCCATTGCGATGGCGCCCTGTGAGTTGATCGGCATGTCGGGGCGGACCCTGACCGTGCTGGGTGTTGATTGCCTGGATGGCACACCGCTGCTCGACATTAAGCCATATTTTACCTCAACGGACGCAATTCCTGCCGCAGGCAAGCGTGGTGATTGACTCGCCATGAATGGAGCGCAAGCTGGCACTGGACCTGACCAAGGAGGGTGTCATGACAGACGTCATTGGCCGCCCAAAGTTGCCAGCGACACTCACAGTCATCCTTGCGGCGCTTTGTTGTGCCAGCCCGGCAGCGGCGCAGATTTGCGCACCCAGCAACCGCTCCTGCACCACATTTTACGAGGCCTGCCAACGTCTGTGTGAGCAGGACAAGCAGCCGGACGCCTGTGTTGCCCTGAAGTGCGAGGCGAGTGCAAAAAATTGCCGGACGAGTGGCCGGTGGATTTCGCACGACCAAAAAGCCTGCGTGGCCACGACTGACCGGCGCTGAAGCCCGAAGCGCGCATCAGAACAACAGCCCACGGCCAGCCTGGCTACGGAAAATCAAATGCAACCTGTGGCGTTTCCTCAGCGCAAAAATGCGCTATAGCGCCAACCGGCATTGCTGCGGCAATGCGCTGTTGCGCCACCAAGGATACACCCATGCTTCAGATCGTTCCAACCTCGCCATTTGCTGACCAGAAACCTGGCACATCAGGATTGCGCAAGAAGGTTACGGTTTTTCAGCAGCCGCATTATCTGGAAAATTTTATCCAATCGCTGTTTGATACGCTGGACGGTTATCAGGGCAAAACGCTCGTGATCGGCGGCGATGGCCGCTATCACAACAATGTCGCCGTGCAGACGGCTATCCGCATGGCAGCGGCCAACGGGTTTGGCCGCTGCATTATCGGACAAAATGGTTTGCTTTCGACACCGGCAGCCTCCAATCTCATCCGCACCACAGGCGCTTTTGGCGGCATTGTTTTATCCGCCAGCCATAACCCGGGCGGACATGATGGTGATTTTGGCATCAAATATAATACTGGCAATGGCGGGCCCGCACCGGAATCCATCACTGACGCGGTTTTTGAACGCACAAAAATCATATCGCATTATAAAACATATTTTACCGGCGACATCGATATCAGCACAATCGGTACCGTTGAACTGGGTGAGATGACCGTTGAGATTGTTGATCCGGTTGCGGCCTATGAAACCATGATGGCAAAGCTGTTTGATTTTGACGCCATCCGCGCGCTTTTCCATACGGGCTTCCGCCTGCAATTTGATGCGATGAGCGCGATCACCGGGCCATATGCGACGCGCATTCTTGAAGGGGCCTTGGGCGCGCGCCAGGGCACCGTCATGAATGGCACGCCGCTGCCGGATTTTGGCGGACATCATCCAGACCCCAACCTGGTCCATGCCAAACATCTTCTCGATCTGGCTTTTGCCAACGATGCGCCGGATATGTGTGCCGCCTCTGATGGCGATGGCGACCGCAACCTTGTGATTGGCCGTGGCCAGTTTGTCACGCCATCAGACAGCCTCGCCATTCTTGCCGCCAACCTGCATTGCGCACCAGGCTACAAAAACGGCCTTATCGGTATCGCCCGCTCCATGCCCACCAGCGGCGCTGCTGACCGAGTGGCTGCCGCGAAAAAAATTCCGCTCTACGAAACGCCAACAGGCTGGAAATTTTTCGGCAATTTGCTTGATGCTGGCAAAGTCTCGATCTGCGGCGAGGAAAGTGCGGGCGTTGGCTCAGACCATGTGCGCGAGAAGGATGGCCTGTGGGCAATCCTGCTGTGGCTCAACATCATTGCCGTCCGCAAACAAAGCATCCGTGATATTGTGCATGATCATTGGGCAACCTATGGCCGCAATTATTATGCGCGGCACGATTACGAAGAGATTGCAACGGAAGGCGCCAACGCCTTGATGGCGCATCTGCGTGCATCTCTGGCGGCGCTGCCGGGCCAGCCATGCGGTGCCATGCGCATCGCCAGCGCAGATGATTTTTCGTATGATGATCCGATTGATGGATCGACAACAACGAAACAGGGTATCCGCATTTTATTCGACGACGGGTCGCGGATTGTTTACAGGCTTTCGGGGACCGGCACAGCAGGCGCGACCTTGCGGGTGTATCTCGACCGTTTTGAGCCAGACACAAGCCGCCATAACCAGCCGACGGAACAGGTGCTGGCTGACCTGATCGCCTGCGCAAACACAATCGCGCAGATCAAGGAATTGACACAGCGTGATGCGCCATCCGTGATTACCTGAACATGCCGCTGCTGATTTATCGCGGATAATAGGCACCAAGAACGCGCAAGCCCTGCGCGCCCGTGACTGTCGGTAAATTGCCCGGCTGGCGCGCCATGAAACGCATTGCCAGCCAGGCAAATGCAAGCGCTTCCACCGCCATCGGATCAATGCCGAGAGCATCCGTGCTCGCAATGGTCAGCGCGGGTAATTGCGTCCGCAATGCATCCATCAATGCGCCGTTCAATGCACCGCCGCCGCACACAAACATATCCTGCACACCACGGCCATGCAGACGCAGATCGTGCGCAATGGTTTGCGCTGTCAGGGCAAGCAAGGTTGCCTGCACGTCCTCCGGTTTGAACTGCTGGAGATCAAATGGCTCCAGCCAGGCGGGTGAAAACAAATCACGCCCGGTGCTTTTGGGTGGTGCGGCTGCAAAATAGGGCTCAGCCAGCATGGCCTCAAGCAACGGCGCGATAACATGGCCACGGCGTGCCCACTGGCCATCATCATCATAGCGTGCCCCGCTATGCTTCTCGCACCAATAATCCAGCAAAATATTACCGGGGCCGCAATCAAAGCCGCCAGCCGCATTTGCACCCGGCGCGAGCAATGTCACATTGCTGATGCCGCCTATATTCAGAATGGCGCGATGACGGATACGGTCGCCAAATACATCCGTATGAAATGCCGGCACCAAAGGCGCGCCCTGCCCGCCAGCGGCCATGTCACGGCTGCGGAAATCACTGATCACGGCAATGCCGGTTTTTTCCACCAGACGGGCGCTGTTGATAATCTGCGTTGTATAGCCGTGCTCTGGCCGATGGCGGATGGTTTGCCCATGGGCGCCAATGGCAACAACATCCTTTGCCTGCACAGCAGCGGTTTTCAGAACATCAGCAACCACGCCTGCATATAAATCCGCAATCGCATTGGCGGCGACGGCAGCCCGATGCATTTCATTCGCACTCACGCTGTTGAGTGCAATAATCTCGGCCCGCAAGGCGTCATCATAGCCACGTGACGCCATCGCAACCTGCACGGGCTGGCCTGTATCAAAATGCGCCAGCACGGCATCGACGCCGTCTGTGCTGGTGCCGGACATCATGCCGATATAAAACCGTGGCTTGCTCATGCCGCTGTTAATTTCTCTATGCTGGTCAAATGGCCAGATATGCGCCACTTCTCGCACAGGGCGATGCCGGTGAGAACACCGGCCAGCCCATCCCAGCCGGAACTGTGGCCAATGGCGCTGATGCAGCTGAAGTGATTGTCCAGCCTATCGGCCTGCCCGGTCTGAATGGCCACGATCACGGCGTGCAGTGCCTCATGCCCGAACCCTTGCCCCGCAGCTGCAAGCAGTGCAGCACTGACCGGCGTCGTCACATCGTCCGGCAGACCGGATAGGGCACGAGAAAAGGCTTGGGCCAGAAATTGAGTCTGCCAGGCATGAAACGCCATCGCCATGCCGCCAATCACATCATCGCCCGCTGGTGTCAGCCCTTGCCCCAAGCCAATGAGGCCATGAAGTGGCGGTGTGTCTGCGGGATTTTCAGCCCAGATCATCAGATCGTTGAGCCGGTGGCGTGCGGCTTTCATGAGCAGAGTATCGCAGTGGGCAGGTGATCCGTACGCGGCATGGAAAAATGAATCGCGCGGAGCGCGGTTGCAGCCTTCGCGCGTGATACATTCCCACAGCATCCGGCGCTGGGCGGCGCTGGCCCACGGGCCGGGCTGTGGCGGCGACCACGCGGCGGCGCGCGATGCATCAACAACAGTGTCCGAAATATGCAAGGCGCGCCGTTTTATGGAACAGGCGGTGCCGACAGGAAGCCCTGCCAGGCCAGCCATGGCGGAGGCAGACAATCTGATATTCAGCGGGCCATTGCCGAGGGCTTCATCCACAATGCAGACGAGATGCGCGCCCACAGCGATATGCAGGCTGCGGGCGAAGGTTGCGAGAATTTCGCCTGTGCCACCGCCGGCCAGTACCTGCCGGGCGACCGGGCCAATGCTGCGCGCCAGCACCATCATTTTCTTTTTTTGACATCATCCGCAACAACATGCGTGCCAGCCTCACCGCGCAAGCATGCCATCGCATCATCGAGCGCGCCGATCACAACCCGCTCGCCGCCGCCCTCCAGAAAGCGGATCGCGGCATCAACCTTCGGCCCCATGCTGCCTGGCGGAAATTGGCCTTGCGCATACCATGCCTTCATTTCACTGAGGCTGACTTCATCAAGGAATGTCTGATCCGGTTTGCCAAAATTGATTGCGACCTTGGGCACAGCCGTCAAAATCATCATCGTATCAATGTCGAGCACATTCGCCATCAATGCCGACGTCTGGTCCTTGTCGATCACCGCATCGATGCCTTTGCGCACACCTTTGGGGCCACGCACCACGGGAATGCCGCCGCCACCACCGGCAATCACCACCGTGCCGCGGCGCGCCAGCACCTGAATGAGCGAAATGTCACAAATATGCTTCGGCTTCGGCGATGGCACGACGTGACGCCAGCCACGGCCGGAATCCTCTTTCATGAACCAGCCAAGCTCGGCTGCTACCGCCCTGGCCTGCTCTTCTGAAAAAAACGGGCCAATGGGCTTGGTCGGATTTTTGAAGGCCTCATCGTTGGGATCAACTTCAACCTGCGTCAACAGGCACGCGACATGGCGCGCATTGTCTGCCTCGCGCAGGGCATTCTCGAGTGACTGCATCAGCAGGTAGGCAATGCCGCCCTGCGAATGGGCTACGCAAATATCCAGCGTCATCGGCGGGATGCGGTCACGCGTCAGCGCCTGCCGCATCAGAATTTTACCGACGACCGGACCATTGCCATGGGTGATAATCAGATAATTGTCGAGCAGCGCCAGCGGCAACAGCGCATGGGCTGTCTGGTCAGCAATTTTCTTCTGCTCTTCGGACGTGCCCGAAATGTTTTCAGGATGCGTGGCGTTGCCGCCGATGGCAACGAGCACCCTCTTGGGAATGGGTATAGGTGAAGCGCTCATCAATCCCTCCCTTTTCACGCCTGAATGGCGGAGACAGCCAGGGCGGCTGCATCCGCATTCGAAGGCGCAACATGAATGCCGGCCGCCCGCAATTTCGCAATTTGCACCGACAGAATTTGCGGATCATCCTCCACACCGGTGACGGATGCCACAATATGCGGGCCGCCTGCGGCGCGATTTTGAATCACACTTGCGAGATGGCCGGCCGGGTCCATATGGCCGCCATATCCCAGCACAATATCAACAAGCACAACGCCAACCGTTTTATCCACCAGCGCGTCGCGCAGCACATCATCGCGCACCGATGGCTCGATCATCGGGTGAGGCCGGCCACGGGTATACTCATCATCGCCCAGATCAATCATGACATGCGCGCCATGCACGCCCTGCATCATGGTTGCACCCGGCACTGGCACATTCGATGCCACAGCGATCTGCGCATCGCGAAACACAAGCTGCGCTTCTGCACACAATGTGCCGCCGGAAAACAGTCCGCGCACCAGCGTTCCACCATTGGCAGGCCTTGCAAGCTGCGTGCGTTCCTGGGGCAGCCCACGCCCCAGCGCCATTTCCGCCGCCTGTTTCAGCGTTGCAGCAGCGCGCGCATTGTCCGGCAAAGCGATCGCGCCCGCACCGATAAAGCAGACCGTGAAAGACTTTTTGCTCTGTGCAACACGGGCCATGATTTTTTTCGCAACCGCCTCGGCGGGCGGTTTGGAAATCAGCACGATGTGATCTGTCTCACTGTCAGCATCGAGCAGATCAATGGCTTGCAGTGCCGTGATGCCGCCAACATCGGCTTTCAGATCACGCCCGCCCGTGCCAATGGCATGGGAAATGCCGCCGCCCATCTGGGCAATAAGACAGGATACTTCCTGAATGCCGGTGCCGGATGCGCCAACAATGCCAATGCGTCCGCGCGGCACCTTATTGGCAAAGGCCAACGGCACACCGGCAATAATCGCCGTGCCGCAGTCAGGCCCCATCACCAGCAAGCCCAGTTCGCGGGCTTCCTGCTTCAGCGCCACCTCATCGTCCAGCGCAACATTGTCGCTGAACATCATGACATTCAGGCCGCGCTGCAAGGCTTTGCGCGCCTCTGCCGCTGCAAAATCGCCGGGTACGGAAATCAGCGCGATATTCGCATCGGCATGCGCCGCCACCGCAGCGCGAATGCTGCGCGGCTGCCACGCACTGGCACCATCGCTGGCCACTTTGGGCTTGTCGATCAGGGCGCGCGCTTCTTTCAATGCCGCTTGCGCCGCATCACTGTTTTTGGCGCGGATGGCGAGCACAAGATCACCTGCGGCTGCGGCCTCACCCTGCACATCCAGCACGCGCGCATCGCGCATAATCTCCTTGTTTGCAGGCGTGCCCATCATCAGGCCCGCCTCTTCCACATCCGGCATGGCTGCCACGGTGCGCGACAGGCGCATCAGCGCAACGGAATCGAGATAAAGGCCGCGGCGAATTTCGTTGATGATCACACTCATTTCACACCAACACTTTCTGCAAATGCCACCAGCGCCTGAGTGAAGCAGGCGAGCGGCGCCTTGACCACACCTGCGCCCACCTGTCCCACGCCGGGCTTTTTATGGGCAATGCCGGTATTGATGGTCGGCGTGATGCCTGTTTCAACCACAAGCCGAATATCAATGCCTGTCGGCACGCCGGCATAATCCATGGCCGGAATGGTCCATTCCGGGTTCTGGCCCACAGCAATTTCCGCCATGTCGCGGGTAAAATCACCCGCTTGCGATGCGGGGCCTGCACCAATGAATCCAACCACCGCTGGCGCAGCGCCCATGGCAAAACCGCCCAGACCAACCGTTTCAACAATGGCAGAGTCGCCCATATCGGGATTGGCATCCGCTTCTGTATATCCAGGGAAATATAAACCCTTCGGCATTTCCACCGGCGCAACAAACCAGCGGTCGCCCGTGCCGGACACACGCACGCCAAAATCGGTGCCGTTTCTGCACATCACCGTGACAACGCTTGATCCGGGAATATTTTCAGCCGCCATCGTCAGCGATTTTCCCATCGCCATGCCGACGTTGAGAAAGAACTGGTCATTGCGGCCAATAAAATCGAGCACGCGGGCCAGAGCCTGGCCATCTCTCATGGTGCGTGCCAGTGCCGGCGCCAATGTGCGCAGCAACAGGCCGCTGCAGGCCACATTGCGCTGGTGCATCTCATCGCCCATCGACAGGCCGCGCGCGATCAGCGGCTTGAGTGGAATGCCGCCCATTTCACGCAAGGCTGCCCCCAGCGCCGGCCCCATTTCATCGCGCAGCCAGCGTAACCGGTTCAGCACTTCCTCGTCATTGCCGCCAAAGCGCATGACTTTTCCAAGGCCTTCATTGATCGCGCAAAAAGCGCGCGTGCCATAGGCCTTGTTCTCGACAACGAGCAGCGGCTGGCTGACCGTGGTCATGCCTGTCATTGGCCCGACGCAATCCATGGTGTGATTGGGCGCGAATTGAAATTCCCCGCGCGCCGCCATCGTCTCGGCATCATCGAGAGAGCTGGCCCAGCCTTCAAAAACGGCAATGCCGGTAATCGCGCCACGCATCGGTCCGCACATGCGGTCCCACGCAATGGGCGGGCCTGAATGCAAAATCATGCCTGACCGCAAGCGCGGCAGTGCATCACGCGCCGGCACAACGTCAACCAGCACCGGATCACCCGTCAGAATGCGGCGCACGGCTTCCGCATTGGCGTCTTCAATTTTTTTCATGGTTGCGCCTCATACGCCCAGTTTCGCCAAGAGCCGGGCGAGCTTGGCATCGCCCCCAGCGGGCGGCGTCCACGCCACACGCACCACCGCAACACCCTGCTGCGCCAATTCATCGGCAAAACCGTCGAGCCCGACATTGATGATTTTTGGCTTGCGGGTCAGCAACCCGTTGCCCGACGGTGTGCTGCTTTTTGGATCATTCGGGACAGACATGAAACGGAACTCTTGGCATTGGGAGGGAACACGCTTGTAACCAGTCTTAAAATGGCTTTCACGACCTGGCCAGTGGCGTTTGCATGACAACCCACACCCAAGCATCTTGCCCGGCATTGGCCTGCGTATGAGGCGGTTGGCGTGCGCCCCTTATGCCGCTAAGACACACGCTTCCAGAACAAGGACGGACGCATGACGCGAGATGTTATCGCAATCGGCGAATGCATGGTGGAAATGTCACGCGGCGCTGATGGCCGGTATGGGCTCGCTTATGGCGGTGACACGTTCAACACATCGGTTTATCTCGCGCGCATGGGCTGCGATGTGGCGTATGCCTCGGCCCTGGGTGATGATCCCTACAGCGACGCCATTGAAACACTGGCCAAGGGTGAGGATATCGACACCGCGCTGATTTTCCGCCGCGAGGGCCGCACGCCGGGACTGTACATGATTGAGACATCACCGACCGGCGAACGCAAATTTTTCTATTGGCGCGACCGGGCCCCGGCCCGCGAGGTGCTGGAAGATACCAGAAGTTACGACGCGATCCGCAAGGCGATGGCAGATGCCAAAATTGTCTATTTTTCCGGTATCACCCTGTCGCTCTATTCCAGCATCGGGCTGACACGGCTGGAACAGGCGTTGCGCAATGCGCGCAGCGAAGGCGCGACCGTTGTTTTTGATGGCAATTATCGCCCGCGCGGCTGGCACAATGATGCCGACCGGGCGCGCAAGACCATGCGCCGTTTCCTGAAAATATGCGACGTGGTGATGCCGACCTTTGATGACGAGGTCATGCTGTGGGGTGACAGCGACCCGGAAGCGACGGTGGCACGCATCCGCGATTTTGGACCAACCGAGGTGATTGTGAAATGCGGGGCGGATGGCGCGCTGGCTTATGGCGAAGGCATCATCGATAAAATTCCCGTGCCGGAGCCTATTTCGCCGCTCGATACGACCGCGGCCGGTGATTCCTTCAATGCCGGATTTCTGGCGGCGCGTCTGGAAGGTGATGGCATCCGCGAAGCGGTGCTTGCCGGGCATGATCTTGCCGGCATTGTCATCCGCCATCGCGGGGCAATTGTGCCGAAAGCGGCGACAGACATCCTGTTTGATGGCGATGATGGCTAACGCACCACGGAACGCGATGAACCATCATCACCAGCGTTTATGCCCCTTTGATGCAAGCGAATCCGATCATGAGCCAGATTTATCCCGCCGCTGCTGATTTCAAGGCCCGCGCCCGCAAAGCCGGTGTGATCCCGGTCGTGACCATTGACGCGCTGAGTCAGGCCGTGCCGCTGGCCAGGGCGCTGGTGGCGGGCGGCCTGCCGCTGATCGAAATCACCCTGCGCACCACGGTGGCACTGGATGCGATGCGGGCGATTGCCGAAGCCGTGCCGGATGCGCTGGTCGGCGCAGGCACGGTGCTGTCT
>JBOFCU010000110.1:0-8159 GCA_051646285.1 Beijerinckiaceae bacterium | reverse complement strand
TGGCGATGTATCGCTGCTTGGCGCATTGTCATACGCCGCGCCCGTGATTTCCACCGCGATGCTGGTCATCGCTGGGTATGCCGCACCAAGCTGGACTTTGGGCATCGCCGTTTTATTGATGGTTGCGGCGGCCAATGTTGCGGCACGCGAGCCCGCAACATCAGCACAATAGGGGCTATTGCGGCTTGTGGTCGATCAGGTCAGCCGCTTCAAGGGCGGCACGCTGGCGCTGCGCAATCACATCCACCGAAAAATCGGCAATCGCCGCTTCAAACAGTTGGTGGAAATTCAATTCGGCATCAAGATGCAGAAAAACACCGCCAAGCCCGATCGCGGCACGGTCCATAAAGACAAATTCACGCGGCACAGTCACCGGCCCTTTTTCCTTCAGGGCCTGATGCACGCGAAACGCTTCCTTGCGTCCATACTGGCCGGGGGTCACGCCGTCGGCGATGGTGCGCACGCGGTCATCCAGCAGCGGACCATAAATAAACCGCGCCCAGATATTGAGAATATCCATCAGCTCATGGGTCAGGTTTTTGAACCCCCATGTCTGATAGGCGTGCATGATGCGGTCACGATCATCGGTTTGCAGCCCGCGATAGAGATCAACCACACCGGCAATGAAGGACACCGGAAAAATCCGGATGCAGCCATAATCCAGCAGATTGATGCCGCCCGGCGCATCATCGCCGTTTCGAAACACCGTATAATTCCCAAGATGCGGATCACCATGGATCACACCATACTGGCTGAAAGGCCGCCACCACGCCGTGAACATCGCCGTTGCGATGCGGTTGCGGTCAGCCAGCGAATGTCCTTTGAATGACAGTAATTTCTCGCCCGTCAGCCAGTCCAGCGTCAGAAGCCGGCGCGTTGACAGATCAGCATGCACACCGGGCACATGCACCAGAGGCTCGTCCCGCAGCATGTGCGCATAAAGCCGCGCATGCTTGGCCTCGCGCACATAATCGAGTTCTTCCCGCACCCGCGCGCCAACTTCCTTCGCAGCCTCGCGCGTATCAATGACCGGATTCATCCGGCGGTGAATGGCGAACACCATTTCGAGCTGCGACAAATCGGCTTCGACCGCCGATTGCATGTCCGGATATTGCAGCTTGCAGGCAACCTGCTTTCCATCATGTGTCGTGGCGCGGTGAACCTGACCAAGCGAAGCGGCCGCAGCCGGATGCAGATCAAAGTGCGCAAAGCGCTTTTGCCAATCCGGACCCAGCTCGGCCATCATCCGGCGTTTGACGAAAGCGGCGCCCATGGGCGGTGCTTCGGCCTGCAATTTCTGCAATTCCTCGGCATATTCCGGCGGCAGCAAATCAGGAATGGTCGCCATCAACTGCGCAACCTTCATGATCGGACCTTTCAACCCGCCCAAGGCCGCCGTCAGCGCAGCGGCATTGCCGCGATCACTCTTGTCACCCCCGCCCAGCAGCCGCGTGCCCACAATGCGCGCGGCGACACCGCCGACATTGGCACCGACGCGGGCGTAGCGCACAGCACGCGCGCTCAGGCGATTGGCTTCATTATCTCTGTCGCTCATGATCCGTGCTTTGCATGACTGTCCCCAGCTATGTGGGGCGGTGCGCCGGGGAAACACAGCCCTCGATCATGCTGTGTTTTGGTGAGACTGGCTTTAAAAGACAAGAACCTGCCCAGTGCGAAACCCGTTGCCGTGTCGCGGCATGGTCACCCCCATGCAATGGGCACTGCGCCCTGTGCGCTGAGCAGCGCATTGGCGCGCGAAAATGGGCGCGAGCCGTAAAAACCGCGATAGGCTGACAGCGGAGACGGGTGCGGGCTTTCAATCACCTCATGCTTGGCAAACAACGCCGCATAGTGGCGCGCCCGGTCTCCCCACAGGATCGGCACGAGCGGCCCACTCTGTTGTGCAAGGTCGCGCATGATCTCGTCAGTCAGCACCTGCCAGCCCCAGGCGAGATGCGCGCCAGCCTTGCCAGCCTCCACACTCAGCGCCGTGTTGAGCAGCAGCACGCCCTGCTTCGCCCAGTCGCTCAGATCGCCGCGCTCACGCAAGGCCGATCCGGTATCGCTGGCCAGCTCCTTGAAAATATTCTTCAGCGACGCTGGCAGCCTCCGTTGCCCGCTGTAGGAAAATGCCAGACCATGCGCATCCCCCGGCGTGGGATAGGGGTCCTGGCCGAGGATGACGACGCGCACAGCCGCGCGCGGCGTCAAACGCAACGCCTGAAAAATCTGCGCTGGCTGCGGCAAAATAGACACGCCACCGGCCGCTTTTTGATCCAGCAGTGCGGCCAGACGGGCTGCAGCGCCCTCTTGAAAAAACGTCAGCCCACCCCAGCCGCCGCGCACCGCCTGATCATGCATGAAGGCACGGGTGGCATTCTGATACTGCGTCACGGCTTGATCGTGATACGATCTTCGATCTTGCTGGTGACAGTGCCGATCTTGCGCACATAAACCATCACCTCGTTGGCAAGGAGTTTACCATCGGTATCACCGATCAATTTCTTGCCGCTGCCGAGTGATGTGTAGCCGTCGCCACCGCGCACCATGAAATCATTGGTGGCAACCTTGTAGAGTTTGGCAAGATCAAGCGGCGCGCCATTGACGTCGATGGACACCACCCGCGCGCCCACAGCCTGCTTGGGATCAATCACGACTTTCAGGCCCGCCACTTGCGGGAAGCGCCCGGCCTTTTGTTCAAACATCGAAACGCCGTTTTCAAGCGCCGCCTTGATCGCTGCGCCGGTCACTTCAACCATCGCCGTTGAATTGCCAAAGGGCAGCTCCGTGAGAATATCGCGCCGCGTCAATTTCTGACCCGCAGGATATTGCTTGTTGCCGCGGATACCGCCGCCATTGATGATGGTGACATCGCCGCCTGTCGAAGCCTTGATGGCATCGGCAATTAAATTCCCGATGGCGGTTTCGCCGCCACGCACTGACGCATTGCGCGAATCCAGCGGCTCAGCCGTGGTGCCAATATCCACATCAAGTTCACGCGAGAGTTCACCCTCATACTTTTTCACGAGCAGAAGTGTTTCCGGATCAGGTGTCACGCTGCGCGAATCGGTAATGCGGAAGGATGGCGTCCACGCAACGGTGCGCCGGTTACCGGCCATCGTTGCCGTCAGCGCCAGATCAACCGCAGTGACATAATTCGCCTCTTCGTTGGATTCTGCCATCACCGTGCGGCCATCATAGGTCAGCGCCAGATCATGGTCATGGCCCGTGAGCAGCACATCCACGGCGCGCGATTGCACAATGGCCATATCATCAGCCCGGTCCGTATGGGCTACACAGACAACAATATCCGCGCCAGCCTCGCGCAATGCCTTGGCCTGCGCGCGCACCGTCTCCATCGTCGGCATGAACTTCAGGTCACCGGAGCTGGAGAGCTGCGGCGTATAGGGCAATGCGACGCCGAATACGCCGATTTTGAATTCACCCTTCTGGATAATGTCATTGTCACGGATGCCCGGCACTGGCGTGCCATCCGCCTGCCGCATGTTGGCGGCGTAGAAGGGGAATTTTGCTTCACCCCGGCGCTTGAGAAAATTATCCTTGCCGAAATCAAATTCGTGATTACCCGGCACAAAAATATCCGGCGGCGCCAGATTGGTCAGGGCAACAATATGCTCGCCCTGATCAAATCCGGACATGAGCGAAGGCGAAAATGTGTCACCTGCATGGGCATACAGCACCGGCACATCTTTGGCGCGCTCGGCTTTCACAATGGCAGACAGGCGGGCAAAACCGCCACGGCCCTTGTCCTCGCTCATTTTATAAATGTCATTGACGAGCAGAAGCGTCAGCTTGCCATTGACAGGTGCCGGTGCCGCCGTTTGCGCCAGTGCTGGCCATGCGGCAGCCGCCGCTGGCGCGGCCATCAGGGCGATCGCCTTGCGGCGCGAGATCACGAGCATTGACATAGGGTATCTCCAGCATTGGCAGACCGCAGGTTGGCCGGCGGCTCATCTGTGATGAAGCTAACAATGACGCGCCAAAACGCAACGCGAGTTATGGGCTATGCACCCTGTTTCGCAGGCAACAATGACGCAGGGGTGACAGCCGTGCCATCCTGACCGTGCCTCTCTGAACAGCTCAGTCCTGCGGCTTGGGGCCGCGGCTTGGGGCCAGAGTGCGCTGCGCCGGATTAGCAAAAGCTTTTCACGCGAACCACGCTCTGATGGTTTTGAATCATGCGCGTTGTCCGCAGTTTGACAGCGGATCAAAACACGGCGTGATCTATCGCGGCGTTGATACGGCCGTGCCGGAGAACTTGCCGACAGCCGGGCCGGTCTCGCTGCCCTGCCTGAAGGCTGAGACCACATCGCCTTTGGACGCCGCCGTCATCAGGGCGGCCAGTGAACCGCCCTGCACCTTCGTGCGTGTCATCGCGATGGTTGGTGACGACTTCTGCTGTGAGGATGTTGAGACGGCCACCGGGGCCGGCGCATTGGCCATGCGCTTGCCATCACTGCGGGCCGGCGGCAGCGGATGATTGACCGGCGCATAAGCGGACACCGCCGGTGCCGCTGACGCGCCAACCCTGCGGTTAATCGCGGCCAGCGCATCATCACCTGCCTGCGATTTGGCATCAGCGTTCGGTTTCACATCGGCTTTGGCATCAGCCGCCACTGCTGCAACCTGAACGAGATCGCCGGGCCGGCGCGGCGGCAGGGGGTGGTTGCCTTCATTGGCAGCGAGCGCGATCACCTGCGCCAGGTCACGCGGCCGGCGCGGCGGCAGCGGCAGGCTGGCAAAAACCTGTTTCACATTCTTTTGCTTGTCGAGCGAGGCTTCAAGCGCCTTCTGGGCATCCACCGCCGCAGGAGCAGCCGGTGGCACGGCAACGGGAGCAGCGCGAAACGCAATGGGAGCCTCGGCCACCGGTGCGGGCGAGGTCACGGGGATAAATGGCTCAGGCTGAGCCTGTGTGGCCGATGCAATTTGTGTGGCTGATTCTGGTGCGCCACGCCGTCCGCGAGTCACGCGGCTGCGAATGCCCGATGCTGCACCGGCCGTTTCTGCCGGAGCTGCAACACCGCCGCTGAGCTGGAAAGCGCGCACACCCGCATCATCGCCGCCAGACGCCATGGCCATCTGCTGACCACCACCACCGCCGCCACCGCGCCGTCCGCCACCGAACAGCAGCGCAAAGAAGCCGCCACCGCCACCAACTGATTCTTCACTCTCATCGCCGCCACCGCCACCGACAGAGCCGCCGCGCGCGAGAATTTCCGCATAAGCGAGATCATAACCCGGCATCGTGCCGCCACCGGCCGGCAGATGAACGGTTTTGCCATCCGGGAACAGCCGCGCAAGCTGGTCACGGCCCATGCGTGGCCAGGACCGGACACTGCCGACGTCGAGATGCACAAACGGCGTATTCGCTGTTGGGTAATAGCCAACGCCGCCGCGCTGCAGCCGCATGGCGATTTCGCGCATCTGCGACATATGCATGCCCGGCACATAGAAATCGACCGCATTGCCCTGCATATGCTGGCTGGATTTCGCCACGGCGCGAGAGCGGCGGCGCAACATCGCATTCGTTTCCGGCGACCGGTAGGCCGACACGACATTGACCGGACCGCCTGCGCCCGATTCCCGGTGCACTTCCCACAGCAGATCAAACAGGCGCGGATTCATCCGCTTCGGCTCATCCCGCCGCCAGTCGCGCAAATGCCAGTTCAGTTTTTCCAGCGCAGCAGAATCATAACTGCCCCAGCGCTTGAACGTGACCGTCAGCACTTCCTTGGTGTGCATGTGCTGAATGGTCAGCGTCCGTGTATCGCCATTGGCGATGGCATCCTGCGTGCCGCTGGTCGAGGCCGCAACGGCAAGACCGCAGGCCATCGCCAGACCCAGCGTGCGCCGGGAGCGGACAGTCAGACAACCCATGAGGCCGAAACGCTTTTGAGCCAAGTTTTCACCGCATCGCATTGCAGGCGAACCGGCTATGGCCGCCTGATATTGATGAACAACTTCTTGCCGGAAAGCGTAAATGGCTGGTTACCAACCCGCATTGCCCCGCATCAAACCTTCGGAACACTGAAAACATGGCGAAAGATGGACGCTTTGTCATAATCTTGTGACAGACCATCCGATAGCACCTCAGGATAGGGGCTGCGCTCACTCCAGACCAAGCGCTGCTTTCACCCGCCGGTTGTGGCCATAAATATCATCATGGGCCTGTAACCGCCCCATATCGTCAACAGACTGCGTGAAATAGGCCAGATGCACCGGCAAGGGCTGGCTCAGCTTGACCGACTGTTCACCGCGCCCGACCAGACCGCGCACCCGCTGCTCTGACCACCCGTTGTCCTTGCCCAGCACATGCTCGGCCAGACGGAAAGGCTGGTCGACGCGCACGCAGCCATGGCTGAAGGCCCGGCGATCAGCGCCGAACAGCCCGCGCGACGGCGTATCATGCAAATACACCGCGTGCCTGTTCGGGAACATGAACTTGATATTGCCAAGCGCATTGCGCTCGCCCGGCGGCTGCTTCACATAAATGGTCTTGCCGCGCCGGATCACCTGATAACCCCGGCGCTCCGCATAGGTGGGGTCTTCCGCCAGCCTCGGCAGAAACTCCTTTTTCATGATCGATGGCGGCACGAACCAGGACGGATTGACCACCAGAAACTGCATCCGGTCAGAAAAAACCGGCGTTGGCGAATCCGGCTTGCCGACAATCACCCGCGCGTCATGGGCAACAGCACCACGATCCATCACCCGCACGCGATACTCGGGGATATTCACGAATACATGCTTTTCGCCAAGGTCGCGCGGCAACCAGCGCCAGCGTTCCATGTTGGCGATGATGTCCGCCTCGGCCTTCGAGGAAGCAGCCGCAAGGGCCGCCGTCTTGCGGCGGCGGGCAGCCAAACCCTCGTCGGGCTTCACATCCACTGCTGCCGTCACTGGGGTGGAGCCTGTGGCATCAGCGGCAGTGCGCAACAGAATCAGGTGTGCCCGCAGGGCCTTGTAGCCTGCATGCGGCGGATTATAGGCTGCCAGCCGTACGGCAGGATCAGCCGCATCTATGACAGCGGCAACGATATCCGCCGGTGCGGCCAGCTCGTTTTCCGGGTCGATCAGGTTTGAAAGCCGTCTGGCATCAATCCGCCCGCCCTGTGCATCGCGGGCATACAGGACGACAGCCTGCGTCAAGCGGAAATCATAGGCAGCCCGCGCCGCCATATCGGCCACACCAGGCAAGGGGGGCAAACCATAAGCCGAAGCATCAAGCCCATCATGCGCTGCCGACTGCAGATGCTTGTACACGCGCCCGCCTTTGTCCGTCAGTCCCCGCCCGTCAGACCAGAAGGCCGCATAACCGCGGCTGGCATAGACAGCAGCAATCTCGTCACGCTGCGCCCGCGTCAGCCGCGCATGGCCATAAGCCTCTGGCTTGTCCAGGATGACTTTCATCGCGGCAGCCAGTTCCGGCCTCATATCCGCAACGCCGGCAGATGCGGCTTGCACGGGCTTGGGCTCAACCAAAGGCGCGGCAGCCGCCGCTGGCAACCCGTCAATGATGGGCGGCGCTTGCGGATAGGCTGGCACAGGAACCAGAGGCGCGGCCAGAATAACCGGCGCGAGCGCCGGATAATCAGGCACGGCAACCACCGGCTCAATGGTGCGCACCCGTTCGGCTTCAGCCAAGGCACGGGCGGCCGCCTCCGCAGCCCGCGCTACGGCCAGCACCTTTTGATGCGCATCCGCTTGCTGCTGCGCCGACAAGGCTCCGCCCACAAAAACCTGCACTGGCGCCATACCCGGCGTTTCTATGACGATGGGTGCAGCAGGCCTTTGATCAGCCGCAGCAGGCATGATGGTGAAGGCCAGCACCAGCAGAGAAAGACAAGTCGTGGACAAGAATTGTGGGTGCACGGGCGTGCTCACTCCAGATCAGGCCAAAGATCAGGCCAAGCCATTCGGACAATGCAGGCGGCCCCGAAACATCAAGACACAGGCCGTCCGGTCAGCCACAAACCAACGCATACCCCAACGCAGACAGATATTCCTGTTTTACCCGAATCAGGCAAGAGTCGCTGCGCACACCCCGCGCCAATTCACGCCATTGCGGCCTTCGCGCCACAGATGGCAGCATCAGGCCGCGTCAACACTCTCTGCCGGAATGCCATCTTCAAGGC
>JBOFCU010000325.1:0-32447 GCA_051646285.1 Beijerinckiaceae bacterium | reverse complement strand
CCTGCGGCACCCAGTTGGTGCCGAAGCTCACCTTGTCCTGCGCCCGCGCTGGCGTGGCCAATCCGGTGAGCACCAGTGCACCGGCAGCGAAAGTGCGTTTGCTGATCATTGCAGTTCCCCTTTGTGCGCGCCCACCCTTGGCAGGCGGCAATCATCCCTTGTGCGAATATCCCTTTCGCAGGCGTCCCTTGCGCAATGTCACTTGCACCAGCAACCCCGTGCTCTGGAGGCAAGGCAAGGTTTGGGCCATCAGGCCCGCCGCCAGCCTGCCGCGTCGTGACCCTACACTTGCAGGTTCACGCCGTTGCGATCAAGGGTAGCGCGGCGCACGATAATCGCCAGTGCACATCTGTAATTCATATCCGGCCACGCGATGCTTTTTTGGACTGAACGATCATGAGCCATGCCAATCAGGCGCTGAACCCCGCCGCACTGCCCGCCCCCTTTGCCAATTACAGCCATGGCATGGCCATCCCGGCTGGAGCGCGCCTGATTGTTACGTCTGGCCAGCTCGGCATGGCGGCTGACGGCCACGTGCCGGAGGATGCGGCCGCGCAGGCCGCCCTGTGCTTTACCCATATCCGCGCCATTCTGGCCGCCGGCGGCATGACCATGGCCGACATTGTCCGCCTGAATGCCTATGTCACCGACCGTGCCCATATGCCCGCCTATATGGCGGTGCGCGATGCCCATGTCGGCACACCACTCCCCGCTTCGACCCTGATGATCGTTTCGGGCTTTACCCGGCCCGCATTCAAGGTTGAGGTTGAGGCCATTGCGGCCAGAATCGGCTAAGCCATCCATCACATCGACTTAAAGAGCAAACGGCCATGGTCTTGCCCTCGCGCTACTGGATTGACTTGACGACGGAAGAGTTCCGCACCCTGCCGATGCGCGATTGCATCGCCGTGCTGCCGGTTGCGGCGGTCGAGCAGCATGGCCCCCATCTGCCTGTCGGCGTCGATACCATGATTGCCGAAGGCTATGTGGCGACCGTTATCCCGAAAATTCCGGCTGATATTCCGGTGCTGTTCCTGCCAACCCAGGCCATCGGCAAATCCAACGAGCATCTCAGCTTTCCCGGCACATTGACGCTGTCAGCCGAAACCGTGATCCGGGCATGGACGGAAATTGGCGAAAGCGTGCATCGCGCCGGGGTGCGCAAAATTATTTTCGTCAATTCCCACGGCGGCAATATCGCGCCGATGGATATTGTGGCGCGTGAATTGCGGGTGCGCCATGGCATGATAGCGGTGACCTGCTCATGGCATCGGCTTGGCTATCCGGACGGATTATTTTCGGCTGATGAAATGCGGCTTGGCATTCATGGCGGGGAAATCGAAACATCGCTTATGCTGGCGTTTCAGGAAAAGCGCGTGGCCATGGGCAAAGCCAAGAATTTCGTGCCGAAACTGGCCGCCTATGAAAAACAGTTTGCGGTTTTGCGCGGCACACAGCCCGTCGGCATCGGCTGGATGAGCGAGGATTTGAATCCCGATGGCGCGATGGGCAATGCCGCCGCCGCAGACAAGGCCAAGGGGCTCGCATCCGCCGCATTCGGTGCCGAAGCCTTTATTAAGCTGTTACGCGACGTGCAGGCCTTTGAACGGGACTGACTCAGCCCAATTTTTTTTCAAGCCGCAACGCGGCTGAACCATCTTCATAATAATCGGTGATGCGGTCAAACATCGCATAACCGCTGCGCTCATACATGCGGATGGCGGCCGCATTATCTGCCCGCACCTCAAGCCGCATGGCGCAGGCGCCGCGCTGACGGGCATGATGTTCAGCCGCAATCAGCAATTCACGGCCGACACCGCGCCCCGTAAAATCTGGCACCACCGCAATCGATGACAGGCGCGCCTTGTCCGATCCGGCACGGAATCCAATAATACAGGCGGCAGCGAGCGCTTGGTCCTGTACCGCCACCAGCACCATTTGCGCCGGACTGAGAATGGCATGGCGCATGGCGCGCCGTGACAATTGATCGGTAGCAAAGCTGGCCTTTTCCAGCACCATCATTGCATCCAGATCAGCCAGTGCTGCAGCGCGCACCCTCACGGCAAAACCATGCGCAGCACCTCGGGCACAGCCATGCTCACGCAGCCTGCACGCGATTGAGAAAATGGCTCACATCACGGTCAATATCTTCCGAACAGGTCTGGATCATCCGCGCCACATCATTCACCGATACGGCCACCTCGGCGCTGCGGCCAGCCAGCATCAGCACCTCCGCCATCGCTTCCGAACCAGCCCGCGATTGCTGCGAGGCGGAATGCATGGAGCGGGTAATTTCATCAATGCCGTGTTTCTGTTCGGCAATCGCACCGGCAAGGCCCACCGTATTATTGTCCAGTGTGCTGATGGCATGGGAAATTTCACCAAATGCGCCGGAGGCTTCATCTGCCACCTTGCGCAAATCCTCGATCAGCCCGCGCACCTCGGATGTGGCATGTTCGGTCTGGTTGGCGAGCGATTTGACTTCCTGTGCCACAACCGCAAAGCCCCGTCCGGCATCCCCGGCGCGCGCCGCTTCAATCGTTGCGTTCAGCGACAGAAGATTCGTCTGCGACGCAATCGTCTGGATCAGCCCGATCACCTGCCCGATGCGTGAGGTGCTTTGCTGAAGCCGCGCCATTGTCGGTGTTGCCGCATCGACCGTGTAGGTGATCTGTTCGGCAACAGCGCGCGAGTCCTCGGTATGGCCAGCCACTTCGCCCACACTGGTGGACAACTGGTCCGCCGCGCTCGCAACCCGCAGCACATTGTCAGATGCGCCGGTTACAGCGCTCGCAGTGGCCGATGTCCGCTGGGATAAATCGCTCGACACATGAGACAATGCGCTGGAGGTTTGCGACAGGTTGCCCATGGCCTTGCCAAGCACCGAAAGGTTGGCCGCAACAGCCTGCTGAAATTCCTGAATGAGGCGGGCGCGCTCCGCATGGCGCAATTCCCGCTCTTCTGCGCTGGCATCCCGTTCTTTCAGAAATTGATCGCGCTCGATGGCGCGGTCACGCAACACCAGCAGCGCCCGGCCCACATCGCCAATTTCATCCTTGCGTTCTTCATGAACAACCATTTTGCCATAGGTGCCATCCTTGATGGCCGCCACCGCCGCTGCAATATTGTGCATGGCGCGCTGAATATTCTTGCCCATGAGAAAACCAAGAACAGCAATCAGCAGCGAAGCGATAATGCCGATGGAATACCCAATGATGCGGGCACGCTGGCTCAGGGTATCCGACACATGGGCAGCAGTTTTTGCCTTCAGTTCCAGTGAGCCGGCCAGCCGGTCCATCCCCTGAATCAATTGGTCGGAGCTGTAATTGAATTGCCTGGTCGACTCGTTGAAGTCCTTGAGCACTGTAGCCCAGGCGATAAATTCCGATTTGTACGTCTCGAGTGCATTTGCCAGTGCGCGCACATCGGCATGCGCCGGCGCAAGCGCCTTGATCAGCCCATCCACCTGCGCGGCACCGGCATAAAAGGCCGAGATCATGCTGTCGTCATGGGAGCGGGCAAATCCCGCTTCCGCCTCGCGCATGCGCACAATGCCGGCAAGCAGCGGTGCGGAAAGAGAGGCCAGCGGCCCGCTGGTCAGCGCCGGCATGGCGGTTGCGAGTTTGGCCGAAGCGGCGCGCAATTCATCATGCGCATTTTCATGGCTGCTGCCGTCGCGCGCAACGCGCAGACGCAGAAGCGTTTCAATATGTGCTTGCACATCGAGGCTGACGACATGCATTGCCTTCACATCCTGCCCGGCAGGGTGGGCAGTGGCCAGTCTTGGCAGTGCGTCTACGAGCACCCGCATAGACTCGCGCACCTTGTCCACCGATCCGTCGCCATAGCCAAGCAGCAATGACCGCGCTTCCCGCTGCAAGCCATAGCTGTGCACCCGCAATTCGGATGACTGATCGGCCAGAGCCGTGAGCCGGTCAGCCTCCGTGCGGACAACAAAAGCCGCACGCAAATGCCAGCCGGCAATGGCGATGGTGACAATGCAAAAGAAGATCGGGATCAGGCCAAGCGCCAGCAACTGCGTGCGCAAGGTTGT
The DNA here is from genome assembly GCA_051646285.1 of Beijerinckiaceae bacterium. Classification (GTDB taxonomy): domain Bacteria; phylum Pseudomonadota; class Alphaproteobacteria; order Rhizobiales; family Beijerinckiaceae; genus Terrirubrum. Next base: position 28,393 of record JBOFCU010000325.1, on the reverse strand, counting down.
GCGGCTCAAATTTTTCAAGGCGAACTCGGGGTTCAATGTCGCCTGAGAATAGGCCCTGCCTGTTGAGCTTTCGTTAACGCAAACGGGACCTTAAACAGCGACCCACGGATAGGTCCAGGTTTCCGACAGCGCCCGGTTGCGCGCTTTCAGATAGGCCCGCACATCCACCGGCTGGCCGATAGGCACGTCTACGTCAATCACGGCCCGGAAGCCCGCCAGCGGCCCGTTGGGCACGACAAAGCTGCGCACCACACGGCCAGCAGACACGGTTGCAACGGCCTGCACCTGTGCCGGATCATTTTGAAGAAACGCCAGATCGCCACCGGCAAAATCGACAATGAAACGCCGTGTGCCCGGCGCAACGGCCTCCGATGAGCCAAGCGCGCGCGCCTGCGTGGTCCATGTATTGATCACGCGGGCACCGGGATGGAGCCGTCCGCCATCATTCATCGCCGTCAGCCGGTAGCCTAGCGTCAGCTGCTGCCCCGGCTCAACGGGATTTTTGGGTGACCAGTAGGCCACGATATTGTCATTGGTCTCATCGCTGGTGGGAATTTCCACCAGTTCGACGCGGCCTTCCCCCCAGCCTTCACGCGGCTCCACCCAATAGCTGGGCCGCAACTCGTAATTGAGATCGAGATCCTGATAATGCTCGAAGCTGCGGTCACGCTGCATCAGCCCAAAGCCGCGCGGATTGTTGTCGATGAAGCTGGATGTCGCCGCTGCGGCTGGATTGCGCAGGGGGCGCCAGATCCACTCCCCCGCCCCGGTCTGCATCAGCAACCCGTCTGAATCATGCAGCTCCGGCCGGTAATCGCGTGCCGCTTGGGTGTCATTTTCACCAGTCAGATACATGGATGTGAGCGGTGCCAGACCCAGCCGGCTGATCGCGCGCCGTGCAAACAGCGTGGCTGTCACCTCGACCGTCGTTTCGCGCGCGGGATAGATATGAAACTGGTATGCACCCGTGACCGATTCCCCGTCGAGCAGGGCATAGACCACGGCCCGGTCTGTATCCTCGCGCGGCAGGTCGACCCAGAACTCACGGAAGAACGGAAACTCCTCCGTCTCCTTCGCGCCAACGCCAATCGCAAGCCCGCGCGCTGACAGGCCATAGCGCTGGCCGCGCCCGAGAAAGCGGAAATAGCTCGCACCAAGAAACGAGATCAGCTCATCCATGACCTGCGGCGCATTGAGCGGATAATGCAGGCGGAAACCGGCAAAGCCGAGATCAAGCGGCAGCGGCTTGTCGATTTTCGTGCGGCCATAGTCAAACAGCGCCGCAGCATACGGCACCGGGGCCGGCACGCCGTCGCGAATGACATTCACCGTCAATGGCCGCTGATACAGGAAGCCGGGATGAAACATGTGCATCCTGAACGGGCCGTTGCCGCTCGCCAGCAAGGCCCGCTCAGGCCTGAAGCGAATGTCCCGCCAGGCATCGAAATCGAGCTTGCCAAGCGGAGCAGGCAGAGGCGCAACCCGCGCATCATAAGGCCGGGCCGCCAGCTCACGCGCCCGGCGGATCAGATCCTCGAAACCAAACCGCGGAGCGGGCGCGGGAGATGGCGCTGCCGCAGCCGGGCCGGAAGCAGGCGCCTGCGCGTGAGCATTCTGGGGTGTGAGCACCAGCGGTAGCGCCACGCCAGCGGCCATCATCTGCCGGCGCGACAGACAAGGATGCGCCGCTGATCCGGTTTGCGCGTTTGCGATTCGGTGTGTCTTGAGCGGCGGCATCATCAGGGCAAACGATCCAGATTCAGGAAAAATAACAGGCCGGCAGCCCGCAAGATTGGCTCCCCTATTCACCTTATTTGCAAGAACGGGCAAGATATCTCGCGTGCATCAGCCAATACACCGGCACAAAGCGGCAAGAGTCGGGCCGATGCCCACAGCCTGCGGCGTATTGTGCGGGCAGCATGCTGTGATTTTATGCAAAAACCGCTTGTAAGACCGGATCATTTTCCCTATCTAGCGCTTGCCCAAATCGCACGTGCCTGTGGCCGCGTGCTGGTCGGTGGACATCCGGACAAGTGGCCGGACGGTCGCCCGCAGTGGGAGCGGTTCAAGGGGGATGGATATCCTCTCGACAACGCTCCCGGCAAAACCTCCTTGCGGAGGCTGAGCCGTCTGCGAACCTCGACCAGCAGCCGGAGGCGAAACCGGCGAACCCCGCACTCCACGGGGGACGCAGCTTAAAGCAACGACGGAGCGGGCTTTTTTGGTCTCAGCCGGTGTCCAGATCCGGCGGCTAAAGAGGCTTGTCCATCTTGCCTGGCGTGCGGAGGGATCTCCTTCCAATCGGCGGCATCATCGTCGGGAATTGTCATCCCGTGGAAGCGTCTCCAACGCGCTCCACGGCGCGAGCAGTTCCCATGGCTTTGACCCGTGGCTTGCCGTGGCTGACGCCCGGACGCCGCAACCGAAGAAGGGAAGCACTGATGACGCAGCGCATCCGTGAATTTCTCCGCAATCGCCGTGATGATGGCCCCTGTGTCGTTGTCGACCTCGATGTCGTGCGCGAGAACTATTTCAAATTTGCCCGCTCCTTGCCGGATACCCGCGTGTTCTATGCGGTGAAAGCCAATCCGGCGCCGGAAATTCTCAAGCTGCTGGCTGGCCTCGGCTCGTGCTTTGACTGCGCCTCCGTCCAGGAAATCGAGATGGCCTTCAACGCCGGCGCGACGCCGGAACGCATCTCTTTTGGCAACACCATCAAAAAAGAGCGTGATGTCGCACAGGCCTATGCCATGGGCATCCGGCTCTTCGCTGTCGATTGCGAAGCGGAGGTCGACAAGATCGCCCGTCAGGCCAAGGGCTCGAAGGTGTTCTGCCGCATCCTGAGCGATGGCGCGGGCGCGGACTGGCCGCTGTCGCGCAAGTTCGGCTGTGACCCGGTGATGGCACCCGATGTGCTTGAACATGCCCACCGCCAGGGCCTTGAGGCCTATGGTGTGTCTTTCCATGTCGGCTCGCAGCAGTCGAACACGGACGCATGGGATGGCGCGCTGGAAGCGGCGGCGGATGTGTTTCGTGAATGCGAGACGCGCGGCATCTTCCTGTCGATGGTCAATCTCGGCGGCGGCTTCCCGACCCGTTATCTCAAGGACGTGCCGGGCGTGCAGGCCTACGGTGACTCGATCTTCCGCGCCTTGTCGAAGCATTTCGGCAACCGTCTGCCGGAAACGATCATCGAACCGGGCCGCGGCATGGTTGGCAATGCCGGCATCATTGAATCGGAAGTCGTTCTCATTTCCAAGAAGAGTGAGGATGACAAGGTGCAGTGGGTGTATCTCGACATCGGCAAATTCGGCGGGCTGGCTGAAACGATGGACGAGGCCATCCGTTACCCGATCCGCACGGCTCATGATGGGGATGAAACCGTCCCCAGCGTGCTGGCCGGACCGACCTGCGATTCGGTGGATGTGATGTATGAGAAAACGCCGGTGATGCTGCCGATCTCCCTTGCGATTGGCGACAAGGTGCTGATCGAGGGGACCGGGGCCTATACCACTACCTACTCGGCGGTGGCGTTCAACGGCTTCCCGCCGCTGCGCCAGTATTGCATCTGAACACCGGCAAAAAGCCCTGCGAAAAGAGGCCGCGTTGCGGCCTCTTTTTATGCGGGCCGATTGCCCCTTCAAAAATCTGTCATAGACATGTTTCTATGATCGCTACGTCTGGAGTAACACGACATGAGCAATTGGCCCGTGCATGGTGAAATTACTGGCCCGATCGTGATGATCGGCTTTGGATCGATCGGGCGCGGCACGCTGCCGCTGATCGAGCGCCATTTCAAATTCGACAAGAAGCGCATGATCGTCATCGACCCGTCTGACGCGGACCGCGACTTGCTGGACGAGCGTGGCATCGCCTATCTGCAAAAATCCGTGACGAAGCAGAATTACAAGGAATTGCTCAAGCCGCTGCTCACAAGGGGCAAGGGCCAGGGTTTTTGCGTCAACCTGTCGGTTGATACCGGCTCGGTGGACCTGATGGAGTTCTGCCGCGCGTTAAACGTGCTCTATATCGACACGGTTGTTGAACCGTGGGCCGGGTTTTATTTCGACTCCACGCTGGGGCCGGAAGCGCGCACCAACTATGCGCTGCGCGAAACATTGTTGGCAGCGAAGCGTAAAAATCCGGGCGGCACCACTGCGGTGTCTACCTGCGGCGCAAATCCCGGCATGGTGTCATGGTTCGTGAAGCAGGCGCTGATGAATATCGCCACAGACACGGGCCTGTCCGTGACCGAGCCGGCGACCCGTGAGGAGTGGGCGCGTCTGATGCAAACCGTTGGCGTGAAAGGCATCCACATTGCCGAACGTGATACCCAGCGCGCCAAAAAACCCAAGCCCAAGGGCGTTTTTGTCAACACATGGTCGGTGGAAGGTTTTGTCTCCGAAGGCATGCAGCCGGCAGAGCTGGGCTGGGGCACCCATGAAAAATGGCTCCCCGAAAATGGCCGCACCCACAAGGCCGGCTGTCAGGCCGCCGTATATCTGCTGCAGCCCGGCGCCAACACCCGCGTGCGCTCATGGACGCCAACAGCGCAGTCGCAATATGGCTTTCTCGTCACCCACAACGAGGCGATTTCGATTGCCGATTATTATTCCGTCGGTGAAGGCGCAAAGCCGGAATATCGCCCGACCTGCCATTATGCGTACCATCCCGCCAATGATGCCGTGTTGTCGCTGCATGAAATGTTCGGCAATGCCGGCCGCGTGCAGGAAGAGCATCACATTCTCGGCGAGAACGAAATTGTCGACGGCATTGATGAACTGGGCGTGCTGATGTTTGGCCATGCCAAGAATGCCTACTGGTATGGCTCGCAATTGTCGGTGGAAGAAACCCGCCGCATTGCGCCCTATCAGAACGCCACTGGCATGCAGGTCACATCAGCGGTGCTCGCCGGCATGGTCTGGGCACTGGAAAACCCCACCGCCGGCATCGTTGAAGCCGACGAGATGGATTACAAGCGTTGCCTTGAAGTGCAGCGACCCTATCTCGGCCCGGTCATCGGCACCTATACCGACTGGACACCGCTGGATGGACGCCCCGGATTTTTCCCCGAGGATATTGATGAGAGCGACCCCTGGCAGTTCCGCAACATTCTGGTGCGCAATTAAAAAAATGAAAAAACCCGGCGCAGAGCCGGGTTTTTAATTGCCTCTTGTCATGAGGCGAACAATGCATCCCTCAGCGCCGGGCCAGTCAAATCATCCAGCGCGCCATGCACCTTGTAAGCGCGTGTTTTTTTGCCAGGCTCCATCACAAGAACAATGGTTTCGAGTACCGGGCAGGCTGGATCGGCACACGCAATCTCGTTGATGCTGACGGCGGTTTCCTCGGCAAGAGTGAGCGCATCACGCACAGTTTGCTTCAGCGCCGCGACACGCGCATCGTCCCGCTCCGGTTTTTTACCAAAGCCGAACCGGAACATCATCACACCGGCAGCGTCAGCAAACCCGCCGCGCCTTCTGTCGTGCCAAAAATCAGCCGCTTGCCTTTGTCGTCCCAGACCAGCGCGCTGATGGCACCTGTGAAGTGCGATGTGCGCCTGACCAGCAATTCCGATGCATCGGTGAGTCTGCACAATAAAATGCAGCCATCTTCGTAACCGACAGCAAGGATCAGGGCGCGGGGATGAAAAGCAACGCGTGAAACTTTCGCTGGCCGCACACCACACTCACGCGGGGGTTTGCCCATGGGGCCTTTTTCCCCCTGAAAAGGCCAGATGATGGCGGCATCCGCACCGCTGGTGGCCAGCCACAGCCCGTCATGAGACCAGCTCATCGACCGTGTTTTTGACGGATAGCCCGACATGCGCATGTGCTGCTTTTCCGGCACAGTCCAGCCATGCAGTTGATTTTCCTGCATCGATGTGACGACGAAACGGCCATTGGGCGACCACATGATATCAATGTGCGCACCCTTCCATTCCAGAAACTCCGCCGGCGCTTCCGTGTTGGGAAACCACAGCGAGGCGCCATCGCGATGGGCAATGCCGACACGAAATCCTTTCGGTGCAAAAACCAGTCCGCGCACGCTTGACGGCGCATTCCAGGTCTTGATCTGGCCTTTGCCAGAACGCACGCGCACATTTTTCCCCGAAGACCATGCGACCGCGCCATCCGGCCCGCTTGCCACAGCATCGATCCATTTGCCTTTTTCATCCGCAATATCTGTTACGGCACCTGTGCTGGAAACAGCGGCAACCTTGCCATCATCACCGCCGGTGAAAATGCTGTCGCCGTTACCGGCCCATGATAGAACCGCACCATCGGCATGGGCGGCAATACGCCGCGCCTCATCGCTGCCATCACCAAACCAGACAGCGCCATCGCTTTGCACCAGCACCGGCTTGCCATTCAAAAAAACGGCGCCAACCACATGGGCATCAGCCACAAGCGGCTGCACATGGTCGGTGAGGGAATCGAAGCCGGGCGAATTGTTTTGCATGGAGATCACACTGTTTCTCACGCCGCAGTGGCGAGAAAGCCCTTCTCGATCGCATCCCGGTCCAGATGGCGGCCAATAAACACCACCTTGCAATCGCGCTTTTCATCCGGTTTCCAGTCGCGCTGCAAATCACCATCGAGAATCATGTGCACGCCCTGAAAGACAAACCGCTTGGGTTCCCCCTTGAAGGCCAGAATCCCCTTGCAGCGCAAGATATTTGGCCCTTCGCGCTGAGTCAGGTCATTGATCCACGGCATGAATTTATCGGGATCAACATCGCCATCAATGCGGAATGAAACCGACTGCATCTCCTCATCATGATGATGATGGTGTCCTTCTTCGAGAAAATCGGGCTCGATATCAAGGATGCGGTCAAGATCGAATGCGTTGCGATCCATGACTGCCGCAATATCCACCCTCGCCATTTCCGTGCGATGGAGCTTCGCGTAGGGATTGATGGCGCGAATCTGCCTTTCCACATCGGTCAGATCAGTTTCCGTCACAAGGTCGATTTTGTTGAGCAGGATAACATCGGCAAAGGCAATCTGGTTCTTGGCTTCCGGCGCATCCTTCAGCCGGTCCCGCAGCCATTTGGCATCGACAACGGTAACAACAGCATCAAGCCGCGTAGCGGCCTGCACATCCTGATCAACAAAAAATGTCTGCGCCACGGGTGCGGGATCAGCCAGCCCGGTCGTCTCGACAATAATCGCGTCGAATTTACCCTTGCGCCGCATCAACCCCTCAATAATGCGGATGAGATCACCACGCACGGTGCAGCAGATGCAGCCATTGTTCATCTCGAACACTTCTTCATCAGCATCAACCACAAGTTCGTTGTCGATGCCGATTTCACCAAACTCATTCACCACAACGGCAAATTTCTTGCCATGATTTTCCGTGAGGATGCGGTTGAGCAGTGTGGTTTTTCCGGCACCGAGATAGCCGGTGAGAACGGTGACTGGAATTTTATCAGACATGGCCTGCACTCTGTAATGGAACCACCGCGCAACCAGGACTGGCCGCGCGGCATGAATTTGCTGTATAGATGGCGATCTTAGCTCGTGGGCGCAAGCGCCTTCGCAATCTGCTGCGCATTGTGACGCATCATGTCGATATAGGTGGGTGCCGGTCCGCCGGCAGCCGACAGCGCATCAGAAAACAGGGTGCCACCGATCCGCGCGCCAGTTTCACGGGAGATTTGCTCGGCCAGCCGCTTGTCCTGAACATTTTCAAGAAAAACTGCGGTGATTTTCTCGGCTTTGACCTGCCGGATAATGCGCGCCACATCCTTGGCCGTCGCCTCGGCATCGGTGGAAACGCCCTTGGGCGCAACAAAGGTTATTTTGTAATCCCGCGCGAAATAGCCAAAGGCGTCATGCGCCGTAATGAGCTTGCGGTTGGCAACCGGAACCCGGTCCATAGCGGCACGGATCTCTCCATCAAGTTGCTCGAGCTGAGCCAGATAAGATTGCGCATTGGCCTCATAGGTGGCCTTTCCCGCCGCATCCGCTGCGATCAGCGCGTCACGGATATTTGTCACATATATTTTTGCATTGATGATGGATTGCCATGCATGCGGATCAGCCTGTCCACGATGATCATGTCCATGCTTGTCCTTGTGGCCGTCATGACCCTTGTCACCCTGCAACATCAGCGGATGGATGCCTTTGCTGACCTCCACCATCACGGCCTTTGTGCCCGACGCCTTGGCGAGCTTCTCCATCCAGTTTTCAAACCGCATACCATTCGTAAAAACGACTTTGGCACCGGCCAGTGTTTTTCCATCTGCAGGCGAAGGTGCGTAGACATGGGCATCGCCATTAGGGCCAACCAGTGTTGTTACAGCCACGCGCGTGCCACCCACCTGTTTGACCAGATCGCCAACAATGGAAAAAGACGCGACGATCGGAATAGCCTCTTGCGCCAGCGCCGGTGCGGCGTGCAGCGTCAATGCAATACCAGCCAATAAAAGCGTGCGTCTTGCGAGCATGGTCATTCTCCGTTTATTTAAGCAGCAGCATGGCGGCGCGGCAGCCGTGTCGTGATGACACCGCCAGCCGCGCCAAATAAAAGCGAGACAATGTAGATTAAACCCGTGGCAAGAATGATGGCCGGGCCGGCGGGCAGGCTTGCATGATAGGAAATCAGCAGTCCGCAATAGCCTGAGGCAATGCCGAACAGCACGGAAAGTCCGATCATCACAGTCATATCCGCACTCCACAAACGCGCACTGACAGCAGGCAGCATCATCATGCCGACAGCCAGCAATGTGCCAAGCGCATGAAATCCGGCCACCAGATTGAGCACAAGCAGCGCCAGAAACATCAGATGCAAGGGCCCGCCTGCGCGGCTGACAGAACGCAGAAATCCCGGATCAATGCATTCCATCACCAGCGGGCGGTAAAACAGTGCAAAAACGATCAGGGTCAGCGAAGAAATCGCCGCCAGCAAAATCAGCGCATCATCATCAAGCGCCAGCACGCTGCCGAACAGCACGCGCAGCAAATCAACATTGGAGCCGCGCAACGAGACGATGGTGACGCCCAGCGCCAGAGACAAAAGATAAAAACTCGCCAGTGCCGCATCTTCGCGCAACACTGTGATGCGTGAAATCAGGCCCGCCAGCAATGCCACCACAATACCGGCCAGCAGTCCGCCAATGGTCATGGCGCTCAAGGAAAGGCCAGCCAGCAAATAGCCAACCGCCGCACCGGGCAAAATGGCATGGGCCATGGCATCACCCACCAGTGACATGCGGCGCAGCATCAGGAAAATGCCAAGCGGCCCTGCCGCCAGCGCAATCGCAAAAACACCGACCAGAGCGCGGCGCATGAAACCAAATTCCAGAAAAGGCGCGATGAAAAAATCCATGCCCGTCACCATGACCATCACGCCGCGTGACGCGCGCACATTGGCGCATCGCGGTCAAACGCTTCGATCATGCCGCGCGCCCGTGACAGATGCGCCTGCGTCAGCACATCCTGTGTTGCGCCAAAGGCCACAGGCTCGCGCGCCAGCAGCAAGGTCTGCGGAAAGGCGCGCATGACGAGATCAATATCGTGCAGCACGGCAATCACGGTCCGGCCATCGCGCTGCCAGCCACGAATATGCATGAGCAAATCCGCGACGGTGTTTTCGTCAATGGCGCTGAAAGGCTCATCAAGCAAAATCAGATCGGCATCCTGCAAGGCCATGCGCGCAAACAGCGCGCGCTGCATTTGCCCGCCCGACAGGGTGCCGACAGGCCGGTTCTCGAACCCCTCAAGCGCCACCGCAGCCAGCGCCGCCGCAATACGGTCACGGTCATCGCGCAGCAAGCCGCCAAAAATGCCGCGCTGCGGCCACAGCCCCATCGCGACCAGATCATAAACACTCATGGGAAAGGACGGATCGAGTTCCACCGCCTGCGGCATGATCGCGAGGCGTGCTGGCGGTGCAATCCGGATCGCGCCCGTCATCGGCTTGAGCGCACCGGCAATACCCTTCAGCAGTGTGGATTTACCGGCACCATTGGGGCCAACGATCGCTGTGAGAGATCCCGCCCCTATCGTCGCACGCAGATGGTGCACGGCCGGGTGCCTGTCATAACCAAGCGTCACATCATCCAGATGCACGGCCGGCCCGCGGGTCAAAGCGCCGCTCATTGCATGGCCCAGAGCACGAGCGCCCACAAAAGCGCAATCAGGCCGGCTGCCGCCCCCAGCCGCTGCCCTGCCGAGAGCCGCATCAGGGAGAAATGCGGTGTCTCCGGCATGGCATGCACGCGCCCGGAGGCATGATTGTGATGGTCATGACCATGAAGTGGCCCGGGGCCTCCAGTCTGGTGATGATCGTGACCGTGATGATCATGGCCGTGATGATCATGGGCAGATGACAACACTGTAGCCGCAGCGGGAGGTGAGAAGGCGCTCATAATGTAACATTATAACATTTCATTGCGTCAGCAAGCCCCCTGACAGACGTCTGCCATGCGTCAGGAAAAAAGCAGGGCGATCAGAACGGATGATACTGGTAGAGCCAGCTTTCGGTCAGAACCTGATCCTTGAGTTTCAGGAACAGCCGCATCTCCACCGGATCAGGGCCGTCCACCGTCAGATCGAACTGGGCCCGCCAATGGCCCGGCACATCATCCGGCACGGCCTCGGTAAAGACGTAGGAAAATGTGCCCCGTGAGGCCCACAGAACAGCTTCCGGCTTTTCACCGAAAGCGACATTTTCCAGCGGGCCGCCCAGAAATTCCACCATAAACTTGCGCACGCCTTTCGGGCGCGGGTTGCCGGGCTGCCCGCCATTGCCCAGCCGTGTCGCCACACAGCGTGCCAGCGGCCCCGGTTGTGGCGCATCGCCCTGCCAGAACAGACGGTAGGCAAATTTCACGGTCTCGCCCGGCTTGGGCATGGTGTCCGGCTGCCAGAGCGCAACGATGTTGTCGTGAATTTCATCATCGGTGGGAATTTCGATGAGCTGCACCGCGCCTTTGCCCCAATTGCCAACCGGCTCAATCCACAGGCTCGGGCGGCGCTCATAGGCCACGCCATCAAGATAATTGGCGACCAGGCGGTCGCGCTGCATCAGGCCAAACCCGCGCGGGCTGGTATCAGCAAAGGACGAAACAGTGGTGCGCGGCGGATTGTTGAGGGGCCGCCAGATGCGCTCGCCAGCACCCGTGAGAAGCGCAAGCCCGTCGGAATCATGCACTTCAGGCCGCCAGTCCACCGCCGTTTGTTTGGCCGTTTCCGAATACCAGTACATCGAGGTCAGCGGCGCGATGCCAAACCGCTGCACCGGCTTTCGCAATGTGAGATATTTCTCAATCTCCATCACAACGCCCTTGGCCCGGCTCATCACAAATTTGAAGGCTCCGGTCACGCTGGGGCCATCGAGCAGCGTGTAAAGCGTCACGCTGTCGCTGCCCTCTTTAGGCGTTTCAATGAAGACATGGGTAAAATCGGGAAATTCCTCCGGCGCATTGTGCACCGCCGGATCAATCGCAATACCACGCGCTGACAAACCGTATTGGAAAAGATCGCCGATGGCACGGAAATAGGAGGCACCCAGAAATGCCACCCAATCGTTCTTTTTCCAGTCCAGCGGCTTGCCATCACGCCCGATGGTCGCGTTGTCACGGTTTTCCTGAAAACGGAAACCAGCAAAACCCGCATTGGCCGGCAACTGCCGCGCAACGGAATCGGCAGGCATGTCGAACAGATCGACATCATAGAGCACTTCCCGCGCCTTATCGCCGTCCACCACATGCATGCGCACGGATTTTTGAAAATACTGACCGAGATGAAAAAAGGTCACGGGAAATGGGCCAGGCCCATCGGCAAACACCGCCATATCGGGCTTGAACCGGATTTTTCCGTGCGCCTCATAATCGATTTTTTGCAGCACCTCCGGCATGGGCCGCGGCGGCGGGGCATAGGGCTTACCCGCCATGTCACGCGCGCGGCTTTGCAGCAGGGCAAAAGTGAAATTCTGCGATGGCCCCATTTTCAGCCCCGGCTTGCGCGGCATTGGCGCCTGCCCCTGCGCCTGCCCCATCATCGCAGCCATAGCCGCACTGCCGTAAAGAACGGTTCGACGATCAATCATCTTCGGAAAGCCCCAACGCCAATGTGGGAAAATGGGTGACGCGAAGCCACGGCCAAATCAAGGCAACAGCCTGCGAAAACAAAAATCCATGGAGGATAACGGTCGGGCAACCAGCTTGCGGCGCCACGAATCGCGCAGCAGTCAGCCGATAGGCTCGACTTCGAAAACGCGCCGGGCAAACGCCAGCATCGCATAAGCCCCGAAAAGGCAAAATAGCCCCATCAGCCCATATTCAACCATTTTGCCAAGCTGAAACAGGCCGGCAATGGCCCATGCCGCAGCCAGCGCGGTGCCAAACACCTCAACGCCCACCAGAATGAGCACGCTCACGGATGTCAGGAGACTGCCCTTCTTTGCAGGGCGCGCGTTCGCGTCAGACATGGGTTCCTCGTTGTTTCCAGCGCTTGCGACCTATAACCAGATACAGGAAGACAGCAAGAGACTATGGCCAATCTGCGGGCAGTAAGACCCGCGAGCCAACGCCCATAAGGATACCAAGAGGAAAACCATGAGCCAGACCCCTGTTTATTCAAAAGCCGCCGTTGCCGCCCCCCATGATCTCGCCTCCGAATCCGGCCGTGCTGTGCTGGCCGAAGGCGGCAACGCGCTGGAAGCCATGGTGGCGATGGCTGCAACGATTGCTGTGGTCTATCCGCACATGAATGCCATTGGCGGCGATGGGTTCTGGGTCATTCACGAACCGGGCGGCACCATGCGCGCCATCGAGGCCTGCGGTTTTGCCGCTGGCAAGGCCACCATCGCCCGCTATCGCGAGAAGGGCTATGACGCGATCCCGCCGCGCGGCCCGGATGCAGCGCTCACCGTGCCCGGCGCCATTGGCGGCTGGGCCAAGGCGATGGAGCTCGCCAAGGCTCATGGCGGCAAAATTCCGCTCGATCGCCTGCTGGCCGATTCCATCCGCTTTGCGCGTGACGGCTACACCGTGAGCGCCTCGGAAGGCCGCGAGGAGGCCAAGGAAATTGCGCTGATCAAAAAAGCACCGGGCTTTCTCGAAACCTATTATTTCAACAATGAACGGCCCAAGGGCGGGGAAACCCGCAAGGTGCCGGCACTCGCCAACACGCTGGAGCATCTCGCGCGCGAAGGGCTGGAGCAATTTTACCGCGGCGACATCGCCCGTGAGATTGGCGCGGATGCCGAAAAAATCGGTTCACTCCTGACCCGTACCGACATGGAAAAATACAACGCCGTGTGGCGCGACCCGCTGGCGCTGAAACTCAAGGATGTGACGCTCTACAATTTCCCGCCGCCGACGCAGGGACTGGCATCCCTCATGATACTTGGCATGTTCGACAAGCTGCCCGCCAGCAAACCCGGTTCGTTCGAACATATTCACGGGCTGGTGGAAGCCACCAAGCGCGCCTTCCGCATCCGGGATTCCGTCATCACGGATTTTGACAAGCTCACCCATGATCTCAACAAATATGTCAGCCCGGAATGGCTCAGCGCGGAAGCAGCGCACATTGCCATGGGCCGCTCGGCACCCTTTCCCATGGTGGCCGAAAAGGGCGACACCATCTGGATGGGTGCCATTGATGGCAACGGTCTCGCCGTCTCCTACATCCAGTCGATTTATTGGGAATATGGCTCTGGCTGCGTCCTGCCGCAAACCGGGGTGCTGCTGCAAAATCGCGGCGTGTCCTTTTCGCTCGACGCAAAAGCAAAAAATCCGCTGGAGCCCGGTCGCCGCCCGTTCCACACCCTCAACCCGCCCATGGCCGTGTTCAGGGATGGCCGCATCTGCTCGTATGGCGCCATGGGCGGCGATGGTCAGCCGCAATTCCAGGCCCAGATATTCACCCGCTGGATGATGGGCCAGCCAATTGCAGAAGCTCTGGATGCGCCGCGCTTTCTGCTCGGCAAGACCTGGGGTTCGTCCAACACATCGCTGAAGCTGGAAAATCGCTTCGATGAAGCGCTGGTGAAAAAACTCGAACAGGTCGGACAGACTGTGGAAGTGAGCGACAAGCCCTACAAGGATGATTTCGGCCATGCCGGCATGCTGGTGAAACACACCGATGGCCGCGTCGAAGCCGCGCATGATCCGCGCTCCGATGGCGGCTCACGCGGGATTTAATGAGGAAAAGAGATCGCCTGACACGGGTGGCGGGTATCCTCGGCCTGCTGCTGGCCACCATGCTGCCAGCAGCAGCCCAGCCAAAGGTATCTGAGCCATCTGGCTGGTCGCAGATCAAATGCGACCGCTACCGGGCAGACTGGCGTGACGCGCTTCGCCGCTTCGGCACAAACGCCCTGAGTGCAAGCTTCATTGCCGCCCATGACGAATGTCTTGCGCTTGGCTGCCCAACGCCGGGCCATGTCTGCCCGCGCTCACCGCAAGAGCTGGCGTTGGCCAACATTCTCACCGTGCGGGCCATGAATGCCGGAATGGCAAGCACGTTCCTGCCATTCCGGTGCCAGCGGTAACCCCTCAACGCCGCATCCGTGATGCCATGTCCGACATGGAAATCATCATATTATAATCATTGACGATCCAGGTCAGATCCATGCCGGCATTGCCGCGCCGCGCATCGCCCTTGCTGCGGCCAATTTTTTCACGGAACTCCCGCAACTTGCCAAGAAAGCTGCGCGGATTGTTTTCCATGGTGCTGAACGCGCCGGGATTGGCACTGGAAAAATCATCAAATTCTTTCACCGCAACGCCGTAGCGGTTCAGCGCAACATCAAACACCTGCAGATCAACCACGGGCCTTTCGCCTGACGGCAGAAGATCAACCACACGCCGTGCCTCGATCATGACATTGCGCATATGCCAGCGGGCCTTCTTGCCTTCGCGCTTTTCAATCTCCGCCAGCTCGCGCTGATCAAGGTCAGCTTTCAGAATGGCAAATTCCTTGTCAGCCACAGCCCGTGACGCCAGAAAGGCCTGCGCCACAGGCACAAGTCTCGTATGATAGGTTTTGCCCTCCGCCATCTTGTCCGCCATATAATCCTTGCGCTCGAAATAGCGCTCCATCGGCGTGACAATGGCCGCAAAAGCCTCATAATCCTCGATATATTTTTTCATCGCCGCATCAAGCGATGGCATGGGCGGGTCAGCCGCAAGCGCAGCCCGCGCCTTTTCGATTTCGCTCTTCACATCATACAGGCTGTACATGCCATAGATGATGCGCTCTTTTCCGGTTGGCCCATTTTTGACATTCACCCAGCTCAAATAACGGTTCCACGATTCCTTGCCGCGCAATGTGCGGTTGAGCAGCGCGACATAAGCATTGGATTTGCTGATCTGCGCCTGCAAATTGCTGGGATCAGGCAATTGCTCGCGCGTCGCGGATGGCGCAGCCACCGTCTGTGCATGCGCAAAAATGGGAGCCAGAAAAACACATGCTCCAAGAGCCGCCAGCCCCTGAACCGCCAAGCGTTTTGAAAAGCGCATGTCATCCTCCTGCAATCCGGCGTTGTCATCAATCACCGGCATGATAATCTGTGCTGAATGAAACGTCCACGCACAACACAGATGGAATAAGCCATGGCATCGGCATGTTGCAGCACAGGCGGCACGCCCGCTCTTGTCGATGATGACACGATGGCGCGCCGCGT
This sequence comes from Beijerinckiaceae bacterium, assembly GCA_051646285.1. Classification (GTDB taxonomy): domain Bacteria; phylum Pseudomonadota; class Alphaproteobacteria; order Rhizobiales; family Beijerinckiaceae; genus Terrirubrum. The sequence goes on along the minus strand of JBOFCU010000325.1, from coordinate 12,751 downwards.
GAAGGCGATTGAATCGCTGCTTGTCGAAAAGGGCTATGTCGACCCGGCGGCGCTTGATGTCATTATCGACACATACGCCCATAAAATCGGTCCGCGCAACGGTGCGCGGGTTGTCGCACGGGCGTGGAGTGATGCGGCCTATTTGCAGCGTCTGCGCGATGACGCGACAGCAGCCATTGCAGAAATGGGATACACCGGCCGGCAAGGCGAGCATATGGTGGCCGTCGAGAATAATCCCGGCACACACAATATCGTCGTCTGCACCTTGTGCTCCTGCTACCCATGGTCCGTGCTTGGCCTGCCGCCGGTCTGGTACAAATCCGCGCCATACCGCTCCCGCATTGTCATTGATCCACGCAGCGTACTGAGAGAATTTGAGGTTGTGCTGCCGGCGCAGACTAAAATTCGCGTGTGGGATTCCACCGCAGAAATGCGCTATCTTGTCATTCCCATGCGCCCGGACGGCACGGAAGGATGGAGTGCAGATGATCTCGCGGCCCTTGTCACGCGCGATTCCATGATTGGCACCGGGCTTGCCCTTGCGCCGGAAAAGCGTGTGGAGAAAGCGGCATGAACAGCGCGCATGATCTTGGCGGGCAAATGGGTTTTGGCCCGGTCAATCCGGAAAAGGACGAGCCCTATTTTCATGGCGCATGGGAAAAGCGCGCCTTGGCCTTGACGCTGGCCATGGGCGCAACCGGGCAATGGAATATTGATGCCAGCCGTCATGTGCGTGAGAGCATGCATCCGGCGCAGTATCTGACCAAAAGCTATTACGATATTTGGATCACGGCTCTGGAAATTCTGATGCGCCAGCGCGGGCTGGTCTCACAGGATGAATTGAATCAGGGCCGGATGAGCCTGCCGCCAAAGCCGGTCGCGCGCGTTCTCAAGGCAGCAGATGTCGCGGCGGCTTTGGCCAGAGGCGGGCCCTGCGCACGGGAAACCAATACAAAAAACAGATTTATGGTCGGGCAGCGCGTCCAGACAAAAAACATCCATCCCACAGGCCATACGCGCCTGCCCCGCTATGCGCGCGGGAAAATCGGCACAATTGAAATGGTGCATGGCACATTTGTGTTTCCCGATACCAATGCGCGCGGCGAAGGTGAGCAGCCGCAATGGCTCTACACCGTGACATTCAGCGGCCATGAATTATGGGGTGATGAGGCAGACCCATCGCTGATGGTATCAATCGATGCCTGGGATGCCTATCTTGAGCCAGCCTGACACAACGCCGATAAAAAATGATGGGCTGTTTCGCGCGCCATGGGAAGCGCAGGCCTTTGCGCTGGTGGAACATCTGAAAAATACCGGGCTGATCACACCGCGCGAATGGGCTGATGCGCTCGGCAGCGCCATCCGCGCGGCGCAGGCCGCTGGCGACCCTGATACCGGCGAGACATATTACAAACACTGGATGGCAGCGCTCGAAAATGTGCTGACCGATAAAAATCTCGCAAGCAGCGTCACGATTGATGCCCGTGCGCAGGCATGGGCGCGGGCGGAAATGGCCACGCCCCATGGCAAGCCAGTGGAATTGCACAAGGGCCGTGTGACAGGAGAATAGGGCCCGCCACACATATTATGCGCCGGTTTGCAGCCCCATCAGGCCAAACACCAGCGCCGCACCCAACACACACAGGAATGCCGCCGCCAGCACCTCCAGCACCGCCGTGCCGATCACACCACCCCGGCCGCGCCCCGCAGCAAAACGCACGGCCGCCTGTTTGAAAAAGACGGCCATGACAGCCAGCACGCTTGTCGTGATCGCCGTGCCTGCTGCCATGGCAAAAACACCGGCAATGCCGGCACCCAGCGCATTCTGTGTCAACGCAAACACGAGCAGGATAATGGCACCGCTGCATGGCCGCAGCCCGGCAGCCAGCACCGTTCCGGCGGTCTCACGCCATGAGGCGCGCCCGTCCAGAATGGCCGCTGGCGGGGTGTGCATATGGCCGCACGCTTCATCATCCAATGAGACCGGGCGCGGCCCATCGAGCAGCAGGGCCAGCCGCCGTGATTTGCGGATCAGCAGCCACAGGCCCAGCAGCGCCACGGCGGCAAAGCTGGCAATTTCCACAAAGGACGCCGCCGCATTCATTTGCCTTGCCGTGGACGAAAAGCCCCACGATAAAATCAGCACCAGCGCAATCGCCACAAAAGCCTGCACCAGCGCGGCAGCGATGGAAACACCAATGCCGCGCACCAGCGCCCGCTCATTGGCAACAATATAGCCTGTGATTACCGCCTTGCCGTGACCGGGGCCAGCCGCATGGAACACGCCATACAAAAAACCAAGCCAGAGCAAACCGCTCCAGCCCTGCGTGCCGGATTTCAACGCGGCAAGGGCTGCCGTCATCGCGCGGTAAAAGGCCGATTGCTGCGCCATCACCCATTCAAAAAACACATTGGATGGCGCACCACCCTCACGCGGACCAACACCGAATGGATTTTTCGGCGGCGGCTTGGGCGCGTCGATACCATAAAGGGCGAAAGCCGCGAGCCAGATCACCAGAGCCACGCAGGCAACAGCCAAAACTGCGATCAACACAACGCGCGCAACCGCGGGGCCGCCCGTGCGCGGCGCGCCAACGGCACTCAAGGACATGCAACAATCGCCCGGTTGGAAAACTGCATGCCGATGTTGCTGCTGGCATCCAGATTCTGAAAAAACGATTCCGTCATGGTTTTCGCCATATCCGCATCAAGTGTCTTCGGTTTGGAAATGGTGATTTTGCAACCCTCAGGTGCGCCAGCCAATGTGACGCCGTCCTCATTTTCAGGCGGCACAAAAGAGACAAAGAAACTGGAATCGTAAACTTCCAGCGACAATGTCTTGACCGCCGCAGGTGTTTTTAATGGCAAGGTAAAATGCAGGGTCAGCAGCTTGTCCTGTTCGGCAAGGTAATAATCCGTTGGCGCAGCCACAGCCGCCGCCTTGCCGGACACTTTCGCCACTGTGAAATAATTCATGTCAGCAAGCGATTCCACATTCGTCTGCGCCAGTTCGGCCAACTCCTCGCGCGACAGCTTGCCGTCGCCATTTTTATCGAGACCTTGCGACAGAAAGGCGGAATAGCCCTGATCAAAGGTCCAGGCGTGACGCACAGCCGTGGCCTGCCCGTTGGCAAACACCAATTGCGAGCGCATCACCACCCACACATGCGGGTGCGCCTGCGCTGGCAGAACGTAAAGCCCAGCACCCATGATGATCGCGGCCAACCCCATCAGCCGCCGCAATAGCCCTGCCCGTCTCATGCCAGCCCCTCGCCTCCCGCCAATTTCGCTGCACCACAACTCAAATATCATGCCCGAAACTCAAAGCTTGGTGTGAGTCACCACAGCGGCAAAAGCAAGGCAGTATGCGCCCGCACGCGCTGAAATGCCATTGACCAGCCGCAACCATCATGTCAGCATTATTGACCTATTAGGCCCCCTATCGAATCCGCCTGCTTTCACCCTACATTAGGGACAGGTGCCGTTCGCGGGCCACAATCACAAGCCGCACGGCACAGGCCCAAGCGGTTCCGGGAGGAGATGGACGATGACCGATCCCACCCTGCGCAGTGTCAATCTCGACGACAAGTTCGATCTGACAAAAGACCGCATTTTCATCACCGGCACACAGGCTGTGGTGCGGCTGATGCTGATGCAGCAGGAGCGTGACCGCCTCGCGGGATTAAACACGGGCGGATTCATTTCCGGCTATCGCGGTTCGCCCGTCGGCGGGCTCGACCAGCAATTTGACCGGGCGAAGAAAATTCTGGCACCCCGCAATATCGTATTTCAACCCGGGCTCAATGAGGAACTGGCCGCCACGGCGTGCTGGGGCACGCAGCAGGCGGAAATCCGCGGCGATGGCGCATTCGATGGCGTATTTTCGGTCTGGTACGGCAAGGGGCCGGGCGTTGACCGCTGCTCGGACGTGTTTCGCCACGCCAATCTGGCCGGCACATCACGCCATGGCGGCGTGCTCGCCCTGATGGGCGATGATCATACGGCGGAATCCTCCACCACCGCGCATCAGTCAGAATTTTCGTTCCTTGATGTGATGATCCCGATTTTCAACCCTGCCGGTGTACAGGAAATTCTCGACTACGGCCTCTATGCCTATGCCATGAGCCGCTATTGCGGCACCTGGACCGCCATGAAGCTGGTCAAGGACAATGTCGAATCCACCGCGTCGGTCGATGGCCATATTGACCGGGTAAAAATTATCATTCCGGGCGATGACCTGTTCACGATGCCGCCCGGCGGGCTGAATATCCGTGCCGGTGAAGTGGTCTCCTTTCTTCAGCAGGAAGAGCGCCTGCAGGAATACAAGCGCGATGCGATGCTGGCCTTTATCCGGGCCAATGGCCTGAATAAAATCATTACCTCCGGCGGAGCCAAACCGCGCATCGGCATTATCACCACCGGCAAAAGTTACCTCGATGTGCGGCAGGCATGGGATGATCTTGGCATCGACGAGGTGCGCGCCAACGATCTCGGCATCCGCCTTTACAAGGTTGGCTGCCCTTGGCCGCTCTCACAGCGCGAATTGATGGACTTCGCCAAAGACCTTGAAATGATCATGGTCATCGAGGAAAAACGCTCGCTGATCGAAACGCAGGTGCGCGAGGAATTATACGGCACCGGTATTCAGCCTATCGTCATCGGCAAGAAGGACGAGCAGGGGCAATGGCTGTTCCCGGTAAAAGGTGCGCTCGACCCCAATGATATTGCTGTTGCGCTGGGTGAACGCATTCTCAAGGGCACTGCATCCAATGAAATTGCGGCGCGGGTTGAGCAGTTGCGGCAGGCGCAGGAACGGCTGGCGCAAACCAAGGATGCAGCCGTGCGCACGCCCTATTTTTGCTCGGGCTGTCCGCACAATTCATCCACCAAAGTGCCGGAAGGCTCGCGCGCCTACGCCGGCATTGGCTGCCATTTCATGGCGCAGTGGATGGACCGCGATACCGCGGGCTACACCGCCATGGGCGGTGAAGGCGCCAACTGGATTGGCGAATTTCCCTTTTCAAAACGCAAGCATGTGTTTCAGAACTTGGGGGACGGCACTTACAATCACTCCGGATCGCTTGCGGTGCGCTTCGCCGTCGCCTCCGGTGCAACGATGACTTACAAGATTTTATTCAACGATGCGGTGGCGATGACGGGCGGCCAGCGCCATGAAGGCGGCCTCACGGCACAGATGATTGCCAATCAGGTCCATGCCGAAGGCGTGAAAAAAATTGCCGTCGTTACCGATGAGCCCTGGAAATATGCATCCGCTGGCGAACAATTCCCATCCGGCGCCAGCATCCATCACCGCGATGAGCTGATGGCGGTGCAGAAGGATCTGGCCGAAATTGATGGCGTGACCGTGCTACTCTACGATCAGACCTGCGCTGCCGAAAAACGCCGCCGCCGCAAGCGCGGTGATTTTCCCGATCCTGACAAGCGCGTGATCATCAATGAGCTGGTGTGCGAAGGCTGCGGCGATTGTGGCGTAAAATCCAATTGCGTCAGTGTCCAGCCGCTGGATACGGAGTTTGGCCGCAAGCGCCAGATCGATCAGTCCAACTGCAACAAGGATTTTTCCTGCGTGAACGGGTTTTGCCCGTCTTTTGTCACGGTGCATGGCGCGAAAATCAAAAAGGCAGAAATTGCACGGGCTGATACGGCTGCACTGAATGCCGTGGCCTTGCCGGATCCGGAAATTCCGGTTCTGACAAAAAGCCCGTTTGGTATTATTGTTACCGGCGTTGGCGGCACAGGCGTTGTCACCGTTGGTGCCATTCTCGGCATGGCCGCGCATCTGGAAGGCAAGGGCATGGGCATGATTGACATGGCCGGGCTCGCGCAAAAAGGCGGCGCGGTCTACAGCCATGTCAAACTGGCCGCGACCCCTGATGACATCCATGCCATCCGTGTCGCCGCCGGCCATGCAGATCTTGTGCTGGGCTGCGATCTCGTGGTGACGGGAACGAAAAAAGTGCTGGCCGGCGTGCGCCAGGGCGATACCTCCATTTTCGTCAACACCGCCGAAATCATGCCCGGTGATTTTGCACGATCAGCCGATTTCAACTTGCCAGCCGAGCGGGTGAAACGCGCCATCATCGCTGCGGCAGGCGAGCACAATACTTATATGATCGATGCAACCGGCATCGCGACGGCCCTGATGGGCAATGCCATTGCCGCCAATCTGTTTCTGCTCGGCATGGCTTATCAGCGCGGCAAGGTGCCGCTGACGGGTGAGGCCATTGAAAAAGCCATCACACTCAATGGCGAAGCGGTGACGATGAATATCGACGCTTTCCGCTGGGGGCGTCGCGCGGCTGTGGATCAGGCCACGCTGGAAAAACTCATTGCGCCGATGAAAACGCCGACCAAGGCGCGGCATATCGCCCGATCTCTGGATGAAACCATTGAGCGCCGCATTGATTTTCTCACCGGCTATCAGGATGCTGCCTATGCGCAGCGCTATCGCCAGCAGGTCGAAGCGATACGCACCGTCGAACAGGCAAAAACACCGGGCAAAACGGCTTTGACCGAAACGGTGGCGCGGTATTTGTTCAAGCTGATGGCGATCAAGGATGAATATGAGGTCGCCCGGCTTTATACCAACGGCGCGTTTCAGCAGCAGGTCGATGCGACCTTCACCGGGCCGTTGCGCTACGAATTTCACCTCGCTCCGCCGCTGATAGCCCGCCTGGATGAAACGACCGGCGAACCGAAAAAAATGTCTTTCGGCCCATGGATCATGCCGGTATTCAAAATGCTGGCGAAAATGAAATCCCTGCGCGGCGGGTTTCTGGATATTTTCGGCAAGACGCAAGAACGCAGGATGGAACGCCAGTTGCTTGCAGATTACGAAGCGCTGCTGATGGATCTGCAAAAGGGATTGTCACCGCAAAACCACGCGCTGGCCGTTACCCTTGCCGCCATCCCGGAAAAAATTCGCGGCTTTGGTCATGTGAAGGACCGCCATGTCAAATCCGCGAAAGCGGAGGAAGCCGCATTGCTCGAACGCTGGCGCAATCCTGCGCTGGCTCAAACGGAAAAAATCGCGGCAGAATGAAAGGCTTCACAAAGATTTTCACCCGAGCTTGTCGCTTTTATTAAATACAGGCATCGCACGTTTCATAAATCCGTCAAAAAGTGGCACTGTGAAAGCAGTATCGCCATGAGACGGGCTATAAATCATCCCTTTCGCAATCAACGTACTGCGCATGGGAGCCGCTGTTGTTACTTTTTGGCCAAGGCACTCAGCGATGTCGCCTGACCGATGCGGCCCGGCTCCTAACTCTGCCATGGCTCGCACATATCTTTTTTCTGATTGCGTCAAGCGATCAAAGCGCACTCTAAAAAAACTGGCATCCAGTTCAGCGAGCGCATCGGTGGTGGCCTGCCTTGCGTCTTCGAGCTTAATGGGAGAAGAAACGGCGATCTTCCAGCTATGCTTGCCCCACTCTTGCAAAAAATATGGATAGCCCTTTGTCTGTTCTAAAATCTCGTTGATGGCAGCTTCTTCATACTCAACACCTTCTTTTTCTGCAGGAATAATGAGAGCACGCGTCGCCGCTTCTCTGTGCAGCTTATCTATTGGCACAAATTCAAACAAGCGCTCAGAATATGATTTGGCGCGGCCCATCAGGCCAAGCAACTGGGGCAGTCCTGCGGCAACCATGGTTACGGGCAGTTTCCTTTGGGTGGCTTCATGCAAGGCGGAGATCAAATTCCCCAGCTGTATTTCTTCAACATATTGAATTTCATCGATAAAAAGAACCACCGCTGATTCAGATTCTATTGCGGCTTCGCCTATTGATTGAATCAATTCCTTGAGATCGTTATTGAGATCACCGCTGTCGGCAAGTCCCTTTTCGGACTCGAAATCTATCCCGACTTCGATGTCATTAAATTTTATTTTGAGCGCATTCGCAAATCCGCCCAAAGCCCGCATCGCTTTTTTGACTTTATCTTTGGCGTTCGCCAGGCGGTTCATCCGCAAAAGCGCAGAACGAAGGGCCGGGATAAGGATGGCGGGCAATGACCGCTCCTCCGGCGCTTCAATTTTGACCGCGAAAATGCCCTTTGTCTCAGCATCGATCTGTATTTTATTGAGCAAAACGGTCTTTCCGACACCGCGCAGCCCATACAGTATCAGGCTGCGGTCATGGCGTCCGGCACGAATGCGATCAAGCGCAATCGCAGCTTTTTCAATCACTTCGTCACGGCCTGCAAGTTCAGGCGGAGGAACACCTGCGCCGGGGGAATATGGATTCTTTCGCGGATCCAATTCAATGAACCTTATATAATCTTATCATGAAAGGATAAGATGCCATAAGATTACTATATATGCAATATGCCCTGATGATCAGTAGAATATTTTCAAAGAAGTGATGGCTAGCACCTACTTCTTCGCCATCGCTTCGATTTTTTTCTGCATATCCGCCATCTGCTCTTTCAGCGCATCCAGTTCATTGGATTTGGCGGGAGGGGCTGCGGGCGCACCCTCAGCCATATCCCCCTCGCCGCCGCCATTGCCGGCCTGGCCGAAGGGCAGAAACATCCGCATCGCTTCCTGAAAAACCTTCATGTTGCGGCGGGTCTGTTCCTCGATGGCGGAAAGCGCCGTTACGGGCGTGAAGCCCTTGGCGAACTGCTCACGGAATTTCACCTGATCACGGGTGAAATGGTGCATGGCTGATTCCAGATAGGTCGGGACCACACCTTGCAGGCTGTCACCATAGAAGCCGATGAGCTGGCGCAGAAACGGGATCGGCAGCAGGTTGGTGCCCTTGCTCTCTTGTTCAAAGATGATCTGGGTCAGCACCGACCGGGTGATGTCATCCCCGCTCTTGGCATCCTGCACCTCGAACTCCTCGCCGGTGCGGATCATCCCGGCCAGATCTTCAAGGGTCACATAGGTGGAAGTGCCGGTATGGTAGAGGCGGCGATTGGCGTATTTCTTGATAACAGTCGGCTTTTTAACGTCGTCTGCCATGGCAGTCCTCATCCCTGATCGTGGCTGCGTTTGGGCCAATGGTGCACCACGCAGCGCTTTTTGTGCCTCGCAGCATAGTCGTCTTTGCTGGCCGGTTCAATTGAGCATCATCAAAGCGGTTTACGGGCCGGGTCAGCCCCTAGAACGAATGTCGCGTAAGCCATGGTCGGACTTGACGGCTCCGCTTGGTCAGGCGTTTATCGCATGAACAGGCAACAGGGAGAGACACATGGCCTCGCATGATATCGTAATCGTTAGCGCCGCGCGCACGCCGGTAGGGTCCTTCTCGGGCGCCTTTGCCAACACCCCCGCCCATGAACTGGGCGCAATCGCCATCAAGGGCGCGATCGAGCGGGCCAATGTTGCCCCAGGCGATGTGGATGAGGTCATCATGGGTCAGGTGCTGCCCACCGGCCAGGGCCAGAACCCGGCCCGTCAGGCGGCTATGAAAGCAGGTATCCCGCAGGAGAAGACGGCATGGGGCCTCAATCAGCTCTGCGGCTCTGGCCTGCGCGCTGTGGCGCTCGGCATGCAGCAGATCGCCAATGGTGACGCAAAAGTGATTGTCGCGGGCGGCATGGAATCCATGTCTCAGTCCCAGCACGCGGCCTATATGCGCGCTGGCACAAAGATGGGCGAGATGAAGTTCCTCGACACGATGCTGCGCGACGGGCTGTGGGATGCCTTCCACGGCTACCATATGGGTACGACGGCGGAGAATGTCGCGACGAAATGGCAGATCACCCGCGATGAGCAGGACAAGTTCGCGGTCGCATCCCAGAACAAGGCGGAAGCAGCCCAGAAGTCCGGCAAGTTCAAGGACGAGATCGTGCCTGTGACCGTGTCATCCCGCAAAGGCGATGTGGTTGTTGATCAGGATGAGTATCCCCGTCACGGCGCAACGCTCGATGGCATGGCAAAGCTCAAGCCTGCCTTCTCGAAGGATGGCAGCGTCACCGCCGGCAATGCCTCGGGCATCAATGACGGCGCAGCCGCGATCGTGCTGATGAGCGCGGAAGAAGCCAAGAAGCGCGGTCTGAAGCCGCTGGCCACAATCAAGTCATGGGCAACCGCTGGCGTCGATCCGGCCATCATGGGCTCTGGCCCGATCCCGGCCTCGCGCATGGCGCTGGAAAAGGCGGGCTGGAAAGTGGCTGATCTTGATCTGATCGAAGCCAATGAAGCGTTTGCCGCCCAGGCCATCGCCGTGAACCGTGACATGGGCTGGGATACAGCCAAGGTCAATGTCAACGGCGGCGCCATCGCCATTGGCCACCCGATCGGGGCCTCTGGTGCGCGCGTGCTTACGACACTGCTGCACGAAATGCAGCGCCGGGATGCCAAGAAAGGCCTCGCCACCCTGTGCATCGGCGGCGGCATGGGCATCGCACTCTGCGTTGAGCGGTAAAAGACCTGCGAGATGATGGGAGCAGCGGCCGCACTTCTCGACCATATGATGACAATTTTTGTGGTCATCGGTGCGGCCCTCTCCATCACAACATTTTTCGTGTTGCTGCTGCGTGGCAGGATCACTATGGAAAAAATGCGGAACTGGATTTTCCCGTGGTAGACCACCAGAAACAGCCAGACATCAAAAAATATTCATGAAGGGAGAGACACATGGCACGGGTAGCATTGGTTACAGGCGGGTCGCGCGGCATTGGCGCGGCGATCAGCAAGGCCCTGAAAGCGGCGGGTTACAAAGTTGCGGCAACTTACAGCGGCAACGATGAAGCGGCGGCAAAATTCAAGGCAGAAACAGGGATTCCGGTTTATAAATGGGACGTGTCTGATTTTGACGCGTGCGCGGCTGGCGTGGCACAGGTGGAAAAAGACCTCGGCCCCGTGGAAGTGCTGGTCAACAATGCCGGCATCACCAAGGACGGCATGTTTCACAAGATGACGAAAGAGCAGTGGTATGCCGTCATCAACACCAACCTCAATTCGCTGTTCAACATGACACGCCCGGTTTGGGAAGGCATGCGCGCCCGCAAATTTGGCCGCGTGATCTGCATTTCCTCCGTCAACGGCCAGAAAGGCCAAATGGGTCAGGTCAATTATTCCGCGTCGAAGGCGGGTGACATTGGCTTCGTCAAGGCCTTGGCGCAGGAAGGTGCCAAGGCTGGCATCACCGTCAATACCATTTGCCCCGGCTATATCGGCACCGACATGGTGAAGGCGATTGATCCGGCTGTGGTCGAGAAAGCCATTCTGCCGCATATTCCCGTTGGCCGCCTTGGTGAGCCGGAAGAAATTGCGCGTGCTGTCGTGTTTCTCGCGGCCGATGAGGCCGGCTTTGTCACCGGGTCCACCATGTCCGTGAATGGCGGCCAATATCTGGCCTGAGGGACTGCCTTCCATTAAAGCCGGCAGGGCCAGCGCTATGCTGGCCCTGTTCATTTCGGGGACAGGATGACACGTGCACGCGCAACAGGGGCCGGTATAGCCGCCATTATTTTATGGGGCGCTCTGGCCGTGCTGACAGCCATGACCGGCGCGATGCCGCCCTTTCAGATGACGGCGATCACATTCCTGACCGGTGGTATTCTGGGAATTGCTGCTGCTGTTGCCCATGGGCGCGCCCACCTGCTCAAACCAACACCGGCAACATTCATGCTCGGGCTGTTTGGATTTTTCTTTTATCACGCCTGCTATTTTGCTGCGCTCAAACTGGCCAATCCAGCCGAAGCACAATTGATTGCATCCCTATGGGCGCTCCTGATTGTTGTGCTGTCTGCGTTTTTGCCGGGACACACCTTACGCGCCAACCACCTCGCCGGGGCACTTGTTGGGCTGGTTGCGGCAAGCCTGCTGATCTGGCCAAAAATCGGCAGTGGCGGGAACACGTCCGTGATGCTGGGTTACGGATTGGCTGCGGCGTGCGCGTTGATCTGGTCGAGCTATTCGGTTGCATCGCGGCTCTTTGCTCAGGTCGCAACCGAGTCACTCGCCATAACCTGTCTGGCGACCGCATTGCTGGCTCTGCTCTGCCATATCGCCTTTGAGACGTCGGCATGGCCGCAGACCATGTCGGAATGGCTCGCGCTGCTGGCCCTTGGCCTTGGTCCCGTTGGCGCCGCATTTTTTCTCTGGGATATCGGCATGAAAAATGGCGATGTATCGCTGCTTGGCGCATTGTCATACGCCGCGCCCGTGATTTCCACCGCGATGCTGGTCATCGCTGGGTATGCCGCACCAAGCTGGACTTTAGCCATCGCCGTTCTATTGATGGTTGCGGCGGCCATTGTTGCGGCACGCGAGCCTGCAACATCACCGCCGCAGCAGTGAGCCAGAATCACAAAACAATGGCTATTGCGGCTTGTGATTGATCAGGTCAGCCGCATCAAGGGCGGCACGCTGGCGCTGCGCAATCACATCCACCGAAAAATCAGCAATGGCCGCTTCAAACAATTGATGGAAATTCAGTTCTGCATCAAGATGCAGAAAAACACCGCCAAGCCCGATCGCTGCCCGGTCCATAAAGACAAATTCACGTGGCACGGTCACAGGCCCTTTTGCCTTCAGCGCCTGATGCACGCGAAACGCTTCCTTGCGTCCATATTGACCAGGCGTGACACCGTCAGCAATTGTGCGCACACGGTTATCCAGCAACGGGCCGTAAATGAAGCGTGCCCAGATATTGAGAATATCCATCAGCTCATGGGTGAGATTTTTAAATCCCCATGTCTGATAGGCGTGCATGATGCGGTCACGGTCATCAGTTTGCAGCCCGCGATAGAGATCAACCACGCCGGCAATGAA
>JBOFCU010000321.1:0-6421 GCA_051646285.1 Beijerinckiaceae bacterium | reverse complement strand
ATGGCGTTGATTTGAAGACACCGCTGCCGAAAATCGAGATTGAACGCCATCGCGATCCGCGCGCCGGTCAAGGCCGGCCACAGAATGGCCAGCGCCGCCGCAATGACGCAGCGCCGCACAGCCGCGCCGATGGCCGTGGTGAGGAACAACGCCCGAGCCGTGGTGGTCCGCGCCGTTCCAATGGCGGGAGCAAGCCGCAGGGCGAAGGTATCAACGCGCGTCAAGGTTTCAGCTCCCGTGGCGAAGGCGGATTTGGTGGTGCGGCCGCATCGGCAGAAGGCCGCCCGGCCGGAAAATTTCAGGGCAATTTTCAGGGCCGCTCGGACAGCAAGCCGCAAGGCCGCACCCAGGGCCGCCCGCAAGGCAACCGCCCGGCACGGGCCGGCAATGATGGCTATCGCGGCGGGCGGTAAGCCTTCATCTCATAATAAGAACGGGCGCTGCGGCGCCCGTTTTTTACTGCCGGATAATTTTATTCAGGCGCGTCTTGCGCATCATCACGCCGTGCGGCGCATCTTTGTACATCAAATCAGATTTCAGCTCATCGTGATCATTGCGGATTAATATGCCGCTGCCGGATAGAAAATGCACAAACTCGTGCGCCAGCGTGATTTCCCGTTTTTCTGGTTGCAGAGAGGCCTGTAGCAAGCACAAGTTTGACTTTGTTACGCCATTGGCCCCACCACCGGAGATGCCCCACGTGAAGGCCACATGAAACTCGGCATTGTGATCGAGATCAGAAGAGCTGAACGGATTGACAGTTAAAATATCGACAGCGTTGCCGAGGTTGGCACTGAAGTTCAAATCACGCAAAATGCCCGTGCCAGAAGCCAGCAGGCGGACACCACACTGAAAAAAGACTATTTTGTTGACCCGGCTGATCAGAGAATTGAGGGCTGCCGTGCTGAAAAGCGGATTCGTGTCAGGGTTGCCGATGGCAGTTCTGCGCGCGCCATCAATCAGATTGTAAAATCGCACAATCACATCGCGCCGCTTGACCACCTTGATTTCAATTTTATCCACCGCCCGCCCGCTTGCATCGGACAAGACCAGATTTGTGCTGCCTTGGCTGATTGACCTTACCGGAAATAAACCGGCCTTCGATCCTGACGTGTAAGAAAAATCAGGCGGGCTATCGAAGGAGCATATACCCGATGTATCGAAATCAATGCTGTGATCCTTGAGACTTCCGCCTGTCGTCGACAGGGCGTACAGATCGCCAACATTGTGCATCATGAATTTCCCAGCAGGGTCGTATCCAAAATAATGCACCAGCTTGCCATTGGCTTTCCGGTCATGAGACTCTTCAAAATCCCAAACCGAATTGCTGGTGAATTTGGCAGCCACGGGAAAGCTCCCTGCATGGAACTGAGGAATGTCGCGGGCAGGCATAGCACAAAAACGCGATCAGCGCGTGCGATGTGGCACATGCGTTTTGCACGGCGCGCGGCCGGTAATCACCCCACCTCAAACCAGCCCGCAACGCCGGCATCAAACAGGCTGGCATAGGCTGAGCGCACCAGCCATTGGCCCGGATTATCGGCAATAAAGGCGAAGCGGGCGGTTTTGCCCGGCTGCACCAGCACCGTGTCCGTCCAGAACGGGTCCCAGCCATCGTCGAACACGAACAGCAGCCGGCCGTGATGGCCGTGCACCGTCATGGGTTGGGGAATAGCGGTCTGATTCTTGAACGACAGCACAACGGTCGTTCCGGCCTTCGCCTTGAAGAGGGGCTTGGCCTTGCCGAGGTCGGTGAGCGCCGTCCCGTTCAGTGTCCACGGTTTTGCTGCGCCATTTGCGGCGGGACCGCCATCAATGACACACTCCGCACGGCTGGCGCGGGCGAGATCAAGGCGTTCGGGCAACCCGTTGCCGGGCAGCGCTTTGACAGCGGACAGGGGTGCGGCGTGCATTGGTTCGCCAGCAGCGGTTAAATCCAGCACTGGCACGGTGACATCAGCCGACAGCGGTGTCAGAATTTTAAAATGCTGGCCAGCGTCCGCCGGAATGTCAGCCAGCACATCCATGCGCCCGCCCGGCGTGAGTGTGATAACCGCATTCTTCGGCTGAAAGGCGGTGGACGAAGGTTGGCCATCAACGGCAACGACCGTGGCTGCCGCGCCTTCGAATTTCAGCAGCATGATCCGCGCGGTCGTCGCATTGATCAGCCGCAGGCGCACACGCGATCTTGGCCGTACATTGTCCGATGCCGCTCTCGGGGCACCGTTCACCGTCAGCACATTGCCGGGCACCGGCAGGCTGCCTTGAATCGAAGCCTCAGGCACTTGAATCTGGCTCTCAGCATTCAGCCGCCAATCATCGAGAATCACGAGCATTTCCCGGTCAGCCTGTGGCGGTTCACGTTCTTCGACAATGAGCGCGCCATAGAGCCCCGAATCCATCAGGGCGGAGGTCTGGCCAGCGACAAGAGGATGATAGAGGTATGTGCCAGCCTCCTTCGCGAGGATACGGATATCCTGTGTCGCGCCGGGGGCGATGGCCGGCGCAGACACGCCTGCAACACCATCCAGAGCCGCAGGCACACGCATCCCGCGCCAATGCAGACTGGCAGGCTGGGCAAGCCGGTTGGTGAACCGCACTCGCAGTTCATCGCCCTGTTTTACCCGCAAAACCGGCCCTGGAATTGTGCCGCCAAAGGCCATCACCGCAGTTTTCGGACGCGGTTCAGCCCGGATTTGAATGTCGGCAGGCGCGGCTTCAAGCGTTATGAATGGCTGTTCATCAGCCTTTGAACCGGGCGGCTGTGGCGGTGCTTGCGCCCGCGCCAGCATGGGCAAGGCGATAGCAGCTGTGAGCGGCAAGGCAGCGCGGCGGGAGATGGGAAGTGCGAATCCGGTCAT
Source organism: Beijerinckiaceae bacterium (assembly GCA_051646285.1). Taxonomy (GTDB): domain Bacteria; phylum Pseudomonadota; class Alphaproteobacteria; order Rhizobiales; family Beijerinckiaceae; genus Terrirubrum. Next base: position 3,560 of record JBOFCU010000321.1, on the reverse strand, counting down.
CGCACCAGTTTAGGCTATTCCGGCCTTCCGGAAACCCGCCGCATTTTTTTGCTGCATAGGCGGCGCAGTGTGCTATGAGCGCGCCACCCGACGGCGCTCCCGCGCTTTTGCGCGGGCGATCTCCCGGGTGAAATCCCTTGCGGGCGTGGCGGAACTGGTAGACGCGCTGGGTTTAGGTTCCAGTGGCGAAAGCTGTGGGGGTTCGAGTCCCTCCGCCCGCACCAGGGATGATCCCGTCAGGGTTATGCGGCAGGAAAAGCGGGGACCGGGGCACGTGGCAACCGGTTATCCGTCCGGCTGCATACCCCACTACATGTAATTCTGATCGAAGGCATACGACCATGCAGGTGACCGAGACCCTGAATCAGGGCCTGAAGCGCGAATACAAGGTGTCCATTCCGGCGGAAACGCTGGCCAAGCGCATGGACGAGGAGATCGAATCCCTTAAAGGCAAGGTCCAGCTCAAGGGCTTTCGTCCGGGCAAGGTGCCGACCGGCCATCTCAAGCGCATGTATGGCCGCTCCGTCATGGGCGACGTGCTTCAGAACGCCATCAATGAAGCCAACAAGTCGATCATCGACGACAAGGGCCTCAAGCTCGCCATGGAGCCGCAGGTGTCTTTGCCTGAAGGCCAGAGCGATCAGGAAGCCCTGTTCGATGGCAAGGCCAATCTGAACTACGATCTGAAGTTTGAGGTGCTGCCGCAGTTCGAGGTGAAGGATTTTTCCGGCATTGAGGTGGTGCGTGAAACTGCTGAAATTCCGGAAGATGAGGTCAAGACCGAGCTTGAACGTCTGGCCAAGCAGAACCTCAGCTATGAGCCGCGCGACGACAAGGCCAAAGCCAAGACCGATGACCGTGTGATCATTGATTTCGTCGGTTCCATCGACGGCGTCGAGTTTCAGGGCGGCAAGGGCACTGATGTGCCGCTGGTGCTCGGGTCCGGCATGTTCATTCCGGGCTTTGAAGAGCAGCTCGTCGGCACCAAAAAGGGTGACGCGCTGACGGTGAAAACCACGTTCCCGGCAGACTATCCCAAGGCTGATCTGGCCGGCAAGGAAGCGGCCTTTGCCGTGACCGTGAAGGGCGTCGAAGCACCGGGTGACCTCAAGCTCGATGACACGCTGGCCACAGCCTTCGGCATGGAAAAGCTGGAAAATCTGGAAACGGCCATCCGCGAAAATATAGGCAAGGAGCTGGGCGTTGTTGCCCGTGCCCGCCTGAAGCGCCGCCTGCTCGACAAGCTCGATACGGAATATCAGTTCGATCTGCCGGAAGGGCTGGTTGAGCAGGAATTTTCAAACGTCTGGGCGTCCGTGGAGCAGGACATGAAAGGCGCAGGCAAGACCTTCGCCGATGAGGACACGACGGAAGAAGAGGCGCGCGCGGAATACCGCAAGATTTCCGAGCGCCGCGTCCGTCTGGGCCTTGTGCTGGCGCAGATTGGCGATGCCGCCAAAGTGCAGATTTCCGATGATGAAGTGTCGCGTGCACTGATCGAACGGGCCCGTCAGTTCCCCGGCCAGGAAAAGGCCGTTTGGGATTTCTATCGCAAGAACCCGCAGGCACTGGCCGAGCTGCGCGCACCAATTTTCGAGGAAAAGGTCATCGACCACATCCTGGCCGGTGCCAAGGTGACGGACAAGACCGTGACCCGCGAAGTGCTGCTGGCGGACGAAGAAGAAGACGGCGCCAAGCCAAAGAAGAAGACGGCCAAGAAAAAGGCCGACTGATCCGGTCCTTCACCAATCAAATCAAAATAGCCGGGATCAGTCCCGGCTATTTTTTTGCCGCGAACACGCCTTGAACCGCAAAAATCTGTGCGTGAATGGCAGGCAGAGATGGACGTTGCCTGCGAAAGTGGCACAATCTTTGCGGGGAAGACCGACAAGCACGCATCGAAAAGCGCTGCGACAGGAGAACATCATGACGACATTGACCCGGCGCATCGCCAGCGCCGCCATGCTGGCTGCGGGCCTGTGGGCTGCGCCTGCGCAGGCACAGACTGCCATCAAATTCACGCTCGACTGGGTATTCCAGGGGCCGACCGCGCCCTTCCTCGTGGCGCTGGAAAAGGGCTACTACAAGGCCGAAGGCCTCGATGTGACGATGGACCCGGGGCAGGGCTCGGCCGGCGCATTGCAGCGCGTGGCGACCGGTGCCTACCAGATCGGCTTTGCCGACGTGAATTCGCTCATCGAATACAACGCCAAGAATACCGGCAAGGAAATTCTGGCCGTGTTCATGGCCTATGATCTGCCCCCGTTCGGCGTCTATGCGCTCAAAAAGAGCGGCATCAAGGGGCCGAAGGATCTCGAAGGCAAGAAACTCGGCGCGCCCGTGTTTGATGCCTCGTTCCGTCTGTTTCCGGCCTTTGCCAAGAAAACCGGCATTGACCGCACAAAGGTTGAGCATGTGAACCTGACGCCGCAACTGCGCGAGCAAAGCCTCGTGCAGGGTTCCGTCGATTTTGTCTCCGGCCATTATTTCTCGTCGATGCTTGATCTGAAAGCGCGCGGCGTGAAGGAGGAAGATATTGTCGTGATGCGCTATGCCGATGCGGGCATGGATGTGTATGGCAACGGCGTGATTGTTTCGCCGGATCTGGCCAAGAACAACCCCAAGGCGGTCACGGGCTTTATCCGCGCCACCATCAAGGGCTGGCGCGATGTGATCGCCGATCCGAAGCTGGGCGTCGACGCGGTGCTGAAGCGTGACCCGCTCGCCAATGCCGCGCTCGAAACCGAGCGCCTCAAGCTCTCGCTCGAAACCAATGTGCTGTCGGCATACGTCAAAGCAAACGGCATGGGTGATGTTGATCCGGCCCGGTTTGCATCATCGGTGAAAACGGTTGGCGAAGCCTTCGGGCTGGAAAAATTGCCAGCCCCGGAACTCGTGTTCAGCAATGCGTTTCTGCCGCCGAAGGCCGAGCGCATGGTGGCGAAGTAAATTCTCCAGAGCGCCGTCATGGCCTTCGCACGCTCAGCCGTCATGCCCGCACGTGTTGCGGGCATCCACGACTTTCTACTGATATTTGCAAGCAAGACGTGGATGGCCGGGACAAGCCCGGCCATGACAGCGCGCGTGGTGTGCAATCAATGACAACCGAACCTCTCGTTGAACTGAAACAGGTGAGCCTTGCCTATGGGCGCGGTGAGGGCGCAACGCTGGCGCTGGCTGATGCCACCATGCGCATCAACAAGGGCGAATTTATCGCGGTCGTCGGCCCGTCCGGCTGCGGAAAATCGACCTTGATGAAGCTCGTCACCGGATTGTTGCCGCCCACATCAGGCGAGGTGATTGTGCATGGCCAGAAGGTCACGAAGCCGATCAAGGGCGTCGGCATGGCATTCCAGAATGCGACGCTGATGCCGTGGCGCACCACGCGCGACAATATCCTGCTGCCGCTGGAGGTGGTGGAGCCGCACAAGCAGCGCTTCCGCGCCAACAAGGCGGAATATGTGGTGAAGGCTGACAAGTTGCTCGCCTCAGTGGGCCTTGGGGGCTTTGGCGACAAATTCCCGTGGCAATTGTCGGGCGGCATGCAGCAGCGCTCAAAC
>JBOFCU010000109.1:0-3916 GCA_051646285.1 Beijerinckiaceae bacterium | reverse complement strand
CACCGACATTGACCGTATCAAGCCGCCAAACCGCGCGCCCGGTAATCTGCGTTGGTTTGCCCGGTGTTTCCGGCTGCTCTTCATACAAAATGGCGCGTTGTGCCACAGGCAGGGGCGGCGGCAGCGGGCCTGTGCCGGCATCGGCCTGCGGCGGTGGTGGCGTGGGTTGGGCCGTGCCCGCATCACCCACCCGCTCGCCAGCCTTGCCTTGCGCCTGCTCGGGCACTGTGGCCTGCGCGCGCGGCGGCGGCTCGTTGCGGGCCATCCGGGTGGGATCGCTGCGGGTCATGAAGGCCAGCGCGCCAATGGCCAGCGCAGCAAGCCCGGCGACTGCACCAACAAGGATGGCGCGGCCGGAGCGTGCTGGCTTGCCTGCGCCGGACTGGGAGGCTCTGGCCGCTGGCGCAACAGGGCGAACGCCGCTGACAGGCGGGGCTTGCTCGACATGAGGCAGTGCTGGCGCGGCCGATCCGGCTGGTGTGACCACAGGGGCTGCCGGGGTGCGTGCCTCCTGCAAAGACACCTGATCCCGGCCAATGTCCTGGCCCGGCACATCGCCTGACAGGATTTCCGCCTCGACGCGCGCAATCGCCTCATCCAGCGCCTGCTCTTCCGCCTCAAGCACCGTCTCGCCAACGGGCGGCTGGATGGCTTTGAGATGGTTGATCAGGGCGTTGCGCGCGCGCTCATAGACCGGCGCGCGCTCATCAGCACGCGCGTCCTTCAGCGCTGCAACAGCGCGGGCAATCAGCGGATAGTAATCGGCCATAGGTGGACCCGTTGAACGACGCAGGTTAGCCCGTCAACCCTCGAACGGATTCTGGACCAAAATTGTGTCATGACGTTCGGGGCTTGTGGATACCAGCGCAATCGGTGTTTCGATCAATTCTTCGACACGGCGGACATATTTGATGGCCTCAGCCGGCAAGGCTGCCCAGGAGCGGGCATTGGCAGTGGAGCCGCTCCAGCCAGAAATGGTCTCATACACCGGCTCCAGCCGCGCCTGCGCGCTTTCGCTGGCGGGCATGTAATCAATCTCCTGCCCATCCAGCTTGTAACGCACGCACACCTTGATTTCGCTGAAACCATCCAGCACATCGAGCTTGGTCAGCGCTATGCCATTGATGCCAGAGGTCTTGGCCGTTTGCCGCAGCAGAACAGCATCGAGCCAGCCGCAACGGCGCGGGCGGCCCGTCACGGTGCCAAACTCGCGCCCGCGCTCCCCGATGCGCTTGCCGACATCATCAAACAGCTCGGTCGGGAACGGCCCTTCACCGACGCGGGTGGTGTAGGCCTTGGCGATGCCCAGAACATAGCCAACCGCGCCAGGGCCAAGCCCTGAGCCGGTCGCAGCCTGCCCTGACACTGTGTTGGAGGACGTTACGTAAGGATATGTGCCATGGTCAACATCCAGCAGTGCACCCTGCGCACCTTCAAACAGGATGCGGCGGCCAGCACGGCGATGCTCATCCAGCAGGCGCCACACCGTATCCATGTAAGGCAGCACCTTCGGCGCAATGCTCATCAGCTCTTCGAGAATCACCCGCGCGGAAATTTCATCACGGCCAAGGCCACGGCGCAGCGCGTTGTGATGGGCCAGCAGGCGCTCGACCTTGCGCGGCAACTCCTTGGGATCAGCCAGATCCATGAGGCGGATGGCCCGGCGGCCCACCTTGTCCTCATAAGCGGGGCCTATGCCACGGCGGGTGGTGCCAATTTTGGTGCCTTCGCTGGCATCCTCGCGCAACCCGTCGAGATCGCGGTGCAGCGACAGAATCAGCGAGGCATTGTCAGCGACGCGCAGATTGTCGCGGTTGATGGTCACGCCCTGCGCGGTGAGCTTTTCGACCTCGCTGGCCAGCGCATAGGGATCCAGCACCACACCATTGCCGATGACAGAGAGCTTGCCGGGGCGGACAATGCCGGACGGCAAGAGCGAGAGCTTGTAGGTCACGCCATCAATGACAAGGGTGTGGCCGGCATTGTGGCCGCCCTGAAAGCGCACCACCACATCGGCCTGCTCGGACAGCCAGTCCACCAGCTTGCCCTTGCCCTCATCGCCCCACTGGGCACCGACCACAACAACATTGGCCATCGCATCTCTCCAATGCGCAAAATAAAAAAGCCCCGGCACGATGCGCCGGGGCTTGTGCGGCCTGCGCTTAAAGCAAAGCAGCGCGGGGAGCAAGGCAATGAACCGGCCCATGCCAGATTTCGCTGTGAGCCGCCATGGCGCTGGCAAAGGGGCGGTCAAATCCGCCGCATTGCCGGTGGATGAAGTGTTAGATGAAGCGCGCCATACAAGGGTGCGGATTGACGGGGACATTGTAGCCCCTACCCTGCCGCCTTGTGAGTCTGATGCCAGAATCAGCCTGGGAATGTATTTGCCGTGACTGTGCCGCCTGCACTCGATCAAGTCCTCCTGCGCCTGGGCACAGCCCTTGACGGGCTGGATGCGGCCATTGCCCGGCGCGCTGCGCGTGATGCCGGGCAACTCAACCGCGATTCCGAACTGGCACTGATGCAGGAAGACCGGGCCCGGCTGGCTGATGAGCTGGATGATGCACTGACACGGCTGAGCCGGCTGGATGTGGCAGCCGCAGAAACAGCGGAGCGGCTGGACCGCGCCATGGCATCGGTGCGCACGGTGCTTGATGCGCTGCCGGAGGGCCAGTGACATGGCACAGGTCAATGTCACCGTTTCCGGCAAAGTCTACCGCATGGCCTGCGGCGATGGCGAAGAAAAGCACCTGATGGCGCTGGCTGAAGCGCTTGATGGAAAAATAGCTGAATTGCGCGGGGCTTTTGGTGAAATTGGCGACATGCGCCTGCATGTGATGGCTGCGATTTATTTTGCTGACGAAGCTGCTGACCTGAAAATGCGGCTGGAAAAAATAGAATCGCAAATCAGCGCCATTCAGGCTGATGCGCATGAGCAAAGCAGCGCGACCCGCGCGGAGCTTGATCGCGTTGCGTCTGCGCTCGACGGGATGGCGGCGCGCATCGAAGCGGCTGCAAAAAAAATCGCAAACAGTTAACTGGCTTTCGCGCAGCGGCTGGTTGCCCTTTTATCAGACAATATTCTTATGTTACCGGAATGCGGGCTCATCGAACGCGCGCAATTTGCGGCTGTGCAACTGATCGCGGCGCGTGCGCAGCAAATCCAGCGTTTTCAAACCAATATCGAGATGCTGGCCGACCGCCCTGTCATAAAAAGCATTGGCCGCACCTGGCAACTTGATCTCGCCATGCAGCGGTTTATCAGAGACACACAATAACGTGCCATAGGGCACGCGGAAACGGTAACCCTGTGCCGCGATCGTGCCGGATTCCATATCAACGGCGATGGCGCGCGAGAGATTGATACGGCGGCGTTCCTTGCTCCAGCGCAATTCCCAATTGCGGTCATCATAGGTCACAACTGTGCCGGTGCGCAGCCGCTGCTTGAGCCCATCGCCGCTTTCGCCGGTCACGATTTTGGCAGCATCCTGCAAAGCGACCTGAATTTCCGCCAGCGCCGGAATGGGCACTTCGGGCGGCACAATATCATCCAGAATATTGTCCTGCCGCAGATAAGCATGGGCCAGAACATAATCGCCAATCTGCTGGGTCTGGCGCAGCCCGCCGCAATGGCCCACCATCAGCCAGCAATTGGGCCGCAGCACGGCAAGATGATCGGTGATGGTCTTCGCATTGGATGGGCCGACGCCGATATTCACCAGCGTTACGCCCTGGCCGCGCGTGGTCGTCAAATGATAGGCCGGCATTTGAAATCGATGCCACATGGACTGGGCAATCAATGCGGCGGATTCTTCGGCATTCATGCCGCGCTTGATTATAATATCGCCAGGCAAAATCAGAGACTGATAGGCGTTCTGCTCCTGCAATTGCGCCAGTCCCCATTTGATGAACTGAT
>JBOFCU010000300.1:0-35891 GCA_051646285.1 Beijerinckiaceae bacterium | reverse complement strand
GGCCGTTGTGGCTTGTTGCAGACGAGCAGACCAAGGGGCGCGGACGGCTTGGCCGCACGTGGTTTTCGCGGCCGGGCAATCTCTACGCCACACTTCTGCTGACCGAGCCTTGCCCGATCCATAATGCGCCTCAACTGGGATTTGTTGCCGGCCTTGCATTGCATGATGCGCTTGCGAAGGTGGTACCGGAGCCTGCAAGTGTCCGGCTGAAATGGCCTAATGATGTTTTGATCGGCGGGGCGAAAATTTCTGGCATATTGCTGGAAGGCGGGCATCGTCCGGCTGGGAAAAACGGGGCCGAACACGCTGTCGCCATCGGCATTGGCGTGAATGTTGCCCATCACCCGGCCGAGGTTCTCTATCCGGCCACGAATCTGGCAGAGTCTGGCAGCACGATGGATGTCCACGTGATGTTTGCCGCACTGTCTGATTGTATGGCAGAACGCATGGCCCAATGGCAGGCAGGGCAGGGGTTTGCAGCCATTCGTGCTGGCTGGATGCGCGCCGCCGCCGGGCTTGGGCAGGAAATTGAAGTTCGCCAGGATCAGGCTATCCTGCGCGGGATATTTCGCGAGATCGATGCCGATGGGCGCATGGTTCTCGAACACAATGGAAAACTCACGCTTGTTCATGCAGGCGATGTTTATTTGAATCGGAATGACTGAATGAATGCGTCGAACAATGAACTCGTTTTTGCACCGCTTGGCGGATTGGGCGAAATCGGGATGAACGCCGCGCTGTATGGTTTTGGGCCACCCGGCAAAAAAAAATGGATCCTTGTTGATTGCGGCGTGGCTTTTGCCGGCGATGATTTACCGGGCATTGACCTGATATTGCCGGATTTGTCTTTTATTGAAGAGGAAAAGAAAAATCTGCTCGGCATTATCATTACCCACGCCCATGAAGATCACATTGGCGCGCTTGTTGATTTGTGGCCGCGTTTGAAGGCACCGGTTTATGCGACCGATTTTGCGGCTGGCCTGCTTGGTGTGCGCCGCATGGCAGAACCTAATGCGCCGAAAATTCCAATCAATATCGTTAAACAGGGCGGCACGTTTTCGCTCGGGCCTTTTGAGTGCGAGTTTGTCTCCGTCGCCCATTCCATTCCCGAATCGAACGCTCTTGTCATGCGCACGCCGCTGGGAACCGTGGTGCACAGCGGCGACTGGAAAATTGATGAAACGCCTATTCTTGGCTTTCCCACCGATGGCGAGCGTCTGAAAAAAATTGGCGACGACGGTGTGCTGGCGCTGATTTGTGATTCCACCAATGTGCTGCGCGAGGGCATTTCACCAAGCGAAAAAGTGGTGTGCAGCAATCTGGCAGATATTATCAAAGAGTCGCCGTACCGCGTGGCGGTTACAACATTTGCATCGAATGTGGCGCGCTTGCGCGCTGTTGCCGAAGCAGCGCATGCATGCGGCCGTGAGGTTGTGCTGGCAGGCCGCGCCATGGACCGGGTTGTTTCGGTGGCACGCGAACTGGGCATGCTGGACGGCATAAAACCCTTTCTGAATGCCGATGCCTTGCAGCGCATGCCGCGCAACAAGGTTGTGGTGCTGTTGACCGGGAGCCAGGGCGAGCCGCGCGCAGCTTTGGCACGCGTCGCCAATGGCGACCATCCCGATGTTGAACTCGATGCTGGAGATCGCGTCATTTTTTCATCGCGGGCCATTCCCGGCAATGAGAAATCAATCAACAAAATTATCAATGCGCTGGCCAAGGATAATATCGAGATCATCACGGATCGCACGCATCTTGTGCATGTATCTGGCCATCCGCGCCGCGATGAATTGAAGATGATGTATGATTGGCTGCGCCCGCAAATTGCGATTCCAGCTCATGGTGAAGCGCTGCATCTCACCGAACATGCTGCCTTTGCAAAATCCATGGGCGTGCCACAAACATTGCGCGCCTTTAATGGTGCGATGGTTAAACTCGCGCCCGGCAAGGCAGAAGTGATTGATAATGTCAGGTTTGGCCGCCGCCTGAAAGATGGCAATCTGCTGATTGATATGGCGGATCAAACGGTTTCCGAGCGCCGGAAATTATCATTTTCGGGTGTTATCTCTGTCGCCGTTGCGATTGACAGCAAGGGTCAATATGCATCCAATCCCGAAGTGGTGGTGATGGGATTGCCGGCGATGACACGCGATGGCCGTGATATGGTCGAGCTGGTGTGCACGGCAGTTGATGAAGTGCTGGATGGTTTGCCCAAACCAAAACGGCGCGATCCTGAAGCCGTTGAAACTGCAATTGAGCGTGCTGTGCGAAATTCGGTCAATCAGGTCTGGGGCAAAAAGCCGGTCTGCCATGTCATGGTTCTCGAAGTCTGACATGGCGTGGGTCTACTTATTTCTGGCGGGCCTGTTTGAAATCGGCTGGGCCGTTGGACTTAAATATACCGATGGCTTTACAAAATTCTGGCCATCGGTTGCAACAGTTGTTGCGATAGCGGCCAGCATGACATTGCTTGGCCTTGCCATCCGCACATTGCCAATGGGCACCGCCTATGCCGTATGGACCGGCATTGGTGCTGTGGGCACGGCAATCCTCGGCATCGTATTGTTTTCCGAATCGGCCAGTGCCTTGCGCATTGCATCGCTCGCCATGATTGTCGGCGGCATTATTGGATTGAAACTCGTTAGCTGATAACGCGCAGATTACAGATCGCGCGCAACCACGGCGCCATTGTGCAGCGCCAGGGCGACCCGGCCATGCTTCAGGGCAAGGGCGCGCTCACCAAACAATTCCCGCCGCCAGCCTTTGAGGGACGGGACATCAGCTTCGTCGGAAACCGCGATTTCGTCCAGATCATCGACTGTTGCAATAATTTTTGGTGCAACACCGGCCTGATCGGAAACAATTTTCAAAAGCACCTTCAGCATATCGACGGTTGCACTGGTGCCATTGCGGCCACGCGGCCGCTCCAGCGGCGGCATTGTTTTGGGATCACGTTCAACGGCTGCATTAACGAGCGCCAGTAAATCCGCACCCGTGCGTGACCGTTCAAACCCCTTCGGCAAGGCACGCAAATCGGCCATGGCTTCAGCCGTGCGCGGCGCGCGAACAGCAATATCAACCAGCGCATCATCTTTCAGCACACGCGAGCGCGGCACGTCACGCTCCTGCGCTTCCTTTTCGCGCCATGCGGCAACGGCCATCAGCACAGCCTGCTCACGCGGCTTGCGGATGCGCCCCTTCAAGCGCAGCCATGCATCATCCGGTTTTGTTTCATAGGTGGCTGGATCTTCGAGGATCGACATTTCATCCGCCAGCCAGGACTGGCGGCCCTGCGCTGCAATTTTCTCGGTCAGACCAAGATACACATCGCGCAGATGCGTCACATCGGATTCCGCATAAGCCATCTGCTGCGGTGACAATGGGCGGCGCGACCAGTCGGTGAAGCGCGATGATTTGTCGATGCGCGCATGGGCAAGATCATTGGCGAGCTGTTCATAGGACACAGAGTCACCATAGCCACACACCATTGCGGCAACCTGCGTATCAACCAGTGGCTTGGGCAATACGCGCCCCATGGTCCAGATAATTTCGAGGTCCTGCCGCGCGGCGTGAAAAACCTTCACCACGTCCGGCGCTGTCATCAATGCAAAGAACGGGGCGAGATCAAGCCCGGGAGCCAGCGGATCGACGATCGCCGATTCCTCAGGCGACGCGATCTGGATCAGGCACAGCTTGGGATAGTACGTCGTCTCGCGCAGAAACTCGGTATCGACGGTGATAAAGGGCTGGCTGGCCAGACGCTCGCAGAGCGCGGCGAGGGCAGCGGTGGTTATAATCATGCTCATGTCATTCCGCTATAAAACGGGAATGCGGGCGGGCCAACCCTGCCCAATGCTGCGTCCCAAGGAAAATACGTCCTAAAGACCAACAGCACAGGCGGCCAGACTCAAAACAAAAGGGCCGGACACGAGGTCCGGCCCTTTGGCTCTCACCTGAGGCGTATAGGGGGGCACTGCCGCAGGTGGAGCAACGCTGCCTGCGTTAGCCGTTAGGCTGTTGTGGCGGCGCATCCGTTGGTTTGCTCACCCCGTCACGGCGCTTGGCCATGTAGGCGTCAAACTCTTCCTTGTCGCGAGCGGCACGCAGGCGTTTCAGAAAATCCTGAAACTCGGCCGCTTCATCTTCAAGCCGCTTCAGCGTGCTGTCGCGATACTCGTCAAACGCAGCATTGCCGGTTGGTGCAAAACCCGCATGGCGGGCCGCATGGGGCTGCCCCCAGCGCATCAGTTTCTCCTGCAAATGCGCGATCTTGCGCTCGATATGGGAGCGGCGGCTGTCATCATGTGATGAGCCGGAGCCCCAGAAGCCCTGCTGCGGGCCATTTTGTGCATAAGAACGGCAACCCATGCGTCCACTCCAGATGAGAAAGGCCAGCATCGCCAGGCCAAGGGGGAAGAAGAAAATGAAAGCCAGGACCATAAAGGCAATCCAGGCCGGCTTTCCGAGATCGTCGATACGCTCGACCATCGCGCTCATGGCGGTCTCCATCGTGGCGGCTTCTGGACCGGAAGCCATCGGTTGTGAATGTAAATCACATTTACATATGTGAGGGCTAATGTGCCAAACGTCAAGATACCGGCTGCAATCCGGCAGATTAAAAATCCGCAATCTCGCCGTCGGCAATCATTACGATGACAGGGAAGCTTGGCGATTTCCGCCCGCGTCAGAAGGCTGGCGCGCAATTCGAGGCCACCAGCGTTGAAGAGATAGTCGATGACTGGTCTGTGCCATAGGCTTGACGCGCAAACAGGAGGCCCGGAACGCAACCTGAACTCGCGCGTTTCATTGTCACAATATGGGGATGCGCTCTCCTCTCACAATGCCGCCCATGCGTGAGGTGCAACATGAAAACGAATACACAGGTCCGGCTTCTGGCATCAATGCTCGCCCAATCCGTATTCTTTGGCATTGGTGCAATCGTTGTATTGTCTGTGCCAGCACTGTCAGTGCATGCCGCATATTCTATCCCGGCCGTGGTTATCGCTGCGATTCTGCTGGGCGGCATTGCAGGCTGGATATTGGGGCCGAAAATGCGGGCACGCTATTGGCGCAAACCTGCGCCAGAATAGTGTCTGTTTGAATATGCCGTCTTCCGCATCATGAAAGATATCGCTGCAAAATATGCTGTTTTGAAATCGGTGCGGTTGATGCGATTATTTCGCGCGCACACCCAAGCCATCAAGATAGATCAGCACGCCAGCTTCCAGCAATTCTTCTGGCTGCATCAGCAGCGGGCGGCGCGCTGCATCGCCGCGCGCAAACAGGCTGGCAATGCCGTGCGACATCGACCAGATATGCAGCGCCATCATCAGGGTTGGCGGGCGTCGTGCGTCGGGCATATGGGCGGTCACAGCCTCGCAGGCGAGACGCAACTGGTTGAAAGCTTCGTTGGAGGCGGTTGCGCAGTCAGGATTGGCCTCAGGCGAAATGCCTGATTCAAACATCGCGGCGTAGTAGGCAGGCTCTTCCCGCGCGAACGCCAGATAGGTTTGGCCAAGGCGGTTAAGGGCGGTCAGGGCATTGGGAGCACCGCCATTCCATGCTGCTGCCATGCGCCGGGCAAATTCCTGAAAACCCTTCAGCGCAACATCCGCCATCAGCATGTCGCGATCGCGGTAGTGACGGTAGGGAGCTGCAGGGCTGACGCCGGCCGCACGTGCCGCTTCTGCGAATGTGAAACCGGCCGGCCCCTTGGCTTTGATGAGGTCGAGCGCCGCAGCAATCAGCGCTTCCCTTAAGTTGCCGTGGTGATAGCCCCGCCGTTCCGTCTTGTCCGTACCGTTCCAGCTCATACCGTCCCATGCCTTGTGCAAACCGTTCATAGCAGCACTGCAACCGGCCTGCACAGAGCCTTTGCCCGCTGTGCAGCGCGCCCAAGACGCTTTAGATGAAGGGACGACACAGATACGCCCATCACAGCCCATGCTGATAGTCACCCATGCCGAGGAAGCACCATGTCCCTGACCGCAATCTTGAAAGACCCGTCCTTGCTGAAGGCGCAGGCCCACATCAATGGCGTCTGGGTTGGGACAGGCAATGATGCCATCGACAATCCCGCGACGGGCGAGGTGATCGCCAAGGTGCCGCATATGGGTGCAGCAGAAGCCACGCAGGCTGTCGAGGCTGCTCAGGCAGCCTTCAAACCGTGGGCCAAAAAATCTGCCAAGGAGCGCTCCGTCATTTTGCGCAAATGGTTCGATCTTATCATGGCGAACCAGGAGGATATTGCGCAGATCATGACGGCAGAGCAGGGCAAGCCGCTCGCGGAAGCACGCGGCGAGGTTGCCTATGCCGCATCCTTCGTTGAATTTTATGCCGAGGAGGCCAAGCGCCTCTATGGCGAAACCATCCCATCACCATTTCCCGGCTCACGCATTATTGTGCAGAAGCAGCCTATCGGCGTATGCGCCGCAATCACACCATGGAATTTTCCGGCTGCGATGATTACCCGCAAATGCGCGCCGGGCCTGGCCGCCGGCTGCACCTTTGTTGTGAAGCCTGCGCCTGATACCCCATTGACCGCGCTCGCCCTTATGGAGCTGGCCGTGCGTGCAGGCTTTCCCAATGGCGTGCTGAATATCGTGACTGGCGATGCCGCAGCGATTGGACAGGTGATGACATCCCATCCGGCCGTGCGTTTTGTCGGCTTCACCGGCTCGACACCTGTCGGCAAGCTGCTGATGAAACAGGCGGCAGATACCGTCAAGAAAGTCGGGCTCGAACTGGGCGGCAACGCGCCATTCATTGTTTTTGATGATGCCGATCTCGATGCGGCCGTGCAGGGTGCGATTATCGCAAAATACCGCAACATGGGCCAGACCTGTGTCTGCACCAACCGGCTGTATGTGCAGGCTGGAATCCATGATGCGTTTGTTGAAAAATTCGCCAGCGAAGTCATCAAGATGAAAGTCGGCAATGGCGCTGAAGTCGGCGTCGTGCAAGGCCCGCTGATCAATGCCCGCGCCATCGAGAAAGTGGAGCGCCATGTGCAGGATGCCGTTGCCAATGGCGCAAAAGTCGTTGTTGGCGGCAAGCGCCATGCCATGGGCCGGACATTTTTCGAACCGACAATTTTATCAGGCGTGACCACAAAAATGGTGATTACACGCGAGGAAGTGTTTGGCCCGGTGGCCGCCATTTACAAATTCGCTGATGAAAATGAAGTGGTGGAGCTGGCCAATGCCACTCAATATGGGCTCGCCAGCTATTTCTATACCAAGGATCTGGCACGCGCCTTCCGCGTCGCCGAAGCGCTGGAATATGGCATGGTCGGCATCAACTCTGCCATTCTCGGCACGGAAGTCGCGCCCTTCGGCGGCGTAAAAGAATCCGGTCTTGGGCGTGAAGGCTCACGCCACGGCATGGATGAATTCGTCGAGATCAAATATATGCTGGTTGGCGGGCTCGGCGCCTGATTGACAGTCTGCAAAAAGCCGCGCAAAGCGCGGCTTTTTCAGTCCGGCTGCCGCGTCGTGATGGCGCCGCTGGATAAATCAACGAACGTCTCACACGCAGCATTGCCGGGCTGGCCGCAATGGCCCCCATGCACATCTGCGTGGAAGTATTTTTTGTTTTCGTGTTCGGTGACGCGCCATTCCAGCACGTTTTTATCATAGAGCTTGCGCACCTGTTTGCCGCTCACGCGATAAAGCACAACCGGACACCCGCCCGTGCCGCAAATCGCGTGATCATTTTCAAAACAGCGCGTCTTCTTGGCATCCAGTAACAGTATTTTTGCAGCACCATCCCGCGCGATGACCTGCACCCAGTCTTCCTCACGCGATTCCAGCTTTTGCCCCGGCGATAGTATTTTCGCGCATTCCTTTTCAAACTGCCGCGCGCGCTGTTCCACTGCATGCGGGGTCAAATCTTGCGCAAGCGCTGTTCCGCTAATCGCTGTCAGAAAAATGGGCGTAAAAAGGGCGAGGGCGCTGTGCCTGGGCATGAAATGGCTCACCATGAAACGATAGGACGGTCTGCCTATCATGGCGGTCTTACCGCTTTCCTGCCTGCAACGGATGGCTTTTGCCTTGCGCTTCACGCCAAACCTCTGTATGGCCCCGGTTATCCCACAGGCGGAGTCTGGGCTTCTCGCGGCATGCGATGCGGTCCTTCCGGTGGCAAAAGGCGAATACTCGCTTCAGCCAACCTCCGCCGACGCCATAACCGGAGATATGAGATGGCTGTTCCTGAATTTTCCATGCGTCAGCTTTTGGAAGCCGGCGCCCACTTTGGCCACCAGTCACACCGCTGGAACCCGCGGATGGCGCAGTACATCTTTGGTACGCGCAACAACATTCACATCATTGACCTTCAGCAGACCGTGCCGATGCTGCATCGCGCGCTTCAGGCTGTGTCTGATACCGTCGCTGGCGGCGGCCGCGTGCTGATGGTCGGCACCAAGCGCCAGGCCGCTGACATGATTGCGGAATCAGCCAAGCGTTCGGCCCAGTTCTTCGTCAATTCCCGCTGGCTCGGCGGCACGCTGACGAACTGGAAGACCGTGTCCGGCTCGATCAAGCGTCTGCGCCAGGTTGAAGAAATGCTCGGTGCCGGTGCCTCCGGCTTGACCAAAAAGGAGCGTCTGGTGCTTTCGCGCGAGCGCGAGAAGCTGGAGCGCGCGCTTGGCGGCATCAAGGACATGGGCGGCACGCCCGAATTGATCTTCGTGATCGACACCAACAAGGAAGCGCTGGCGATCAAGGAAGCCAACCGCCTCGGCATCCCGGTGGTCGCCATCGTCGATACCAACTGCAATCCCGACGGCGTGACGTTCCCGGTCCCCGCCAACGATGACGCAGGCCGCGCGATTGCGCTGTATTGTGACCTTGTTGCCCGTGCGGCCATTGATGGCATTGCCCGTGGCCAGGGCGGTTCCGGCGTTGATCTCGGCGCCATGGACAAGCCGATGGTGGAAGCACTGCCGGTGGTAGAAGAGGCTGGCGCTGCCAGCGGCGAGGCTGCGTTTGAAACGCTGACCGCTCCGCGCGGTGCGCCTGACGATCTCAGCAAGCTGTCCGGCGTTGGCCCGCAGCTCGTGAAGTCGCTCAATGACGGCGGCATCTTCCACTATTGGCAGATCGCAGCGATGAACGCTGAAGATGTGAAGGCCGTGGATGCCAAGCTGAAGCTCAAGGGCCGCATCGAGCGCGATGGCTGGATCGACCAGGCCAAGAAGCTGCTGGAAGAATAAGCGGCGGACCGCCGGATTATCCGGCCCGTCACACGCAATTCACACCCGGCGGCGAACATCACGCCGCCGGACTCTTTTCACACGTTCGAGGATTATGAAAATGGCGAACATCACCGCTGCCATGGTCAAGGAGCTGCGCGAAACATCCGGCGCAGGCATGATGGATTGCAAGACCGCACTCACGGAAACCAATGGCGACATGCAGGCGGCTATTGACTGGCTGCGCACCAAGGGCCTGTCCAAGGCTGCCAAGAAATCGGGCCGCATCGCAGCCGAAGGGCTGATCGGCGTCTGGTCAAAAGGCACGAAGGCGGCTGTGGTTGAAGTCAATTCCGAGACTGATTTCGTGGCCCGCAATGATCACTTTCAGGGCCTCGTGAAAATGGTTGCCGAAGCCGCGCACAAGGTCGGTTCCGACGTGGAAAAAATCCGCGCCGTGCAGGCCGGTTCGACCACGATTGGCGATGCGCTCAACAATGCCATCGCAACGATCGGCGAGAACATGACGCTGCGCCGCGCCAATGTCATCGAAGTCACAGACGGCGTTGTCGGCTCCTACCTGCATAACAGCGTTGGCGATGGGCTTGGCAAGATTGGCGTGCTGGTTGGCCTGGAATCGACCGGCGACAAGACGCAGCTTGCAGCGCTCGGCCGTCAGGTCGCGATGCATATTGCTGCAACCAATCCGGTCGCGCTCGATCTGTCGGGCATTCCGGCTGATGTCATCGCCCGCGAAAAAGCCATTCTGGCCGAAAAGAATGCTGGCAAGCCCGCCAATGTGATCGAGAAAATCGCAGAATCCGGCATCAAGACCTATGCCAAGGAAAACACCTTGCTGGAGCAGGCCTACATTCATGACAACGGCAAGTCCGTCGCCAATGCAGTGAAGGAAGCCGAAGGCAAGATCGGCGCCCCCATCAAGATCACGGGCTTTACCCGTTACGCGCTTGGCGAAGGCATCGAAAAGGAAGAGTCCGATTTCGCTGCCGAAGTGGCAGCACAGGCCGGCGTCAAATCCTGATCAAACGTCCATACGGACTGAAAAAGCGGCGCTCACACGCCGCTTTTTTGTTATCGGCCTTGCGCGGCATTTGCGCAGGCCTTGCAATCACCATGGTTCCCGTGCGTATTCCGTCCCCATGACGAATCCCCGCTATAAACGTATACTTGTGAAGCTGTCCGGCGAGGCCCTACAAGGGCCCGGCGATGGCGGGCTGCATGGTCCTACCCTGATGGCAATCGCCAGCGACCTGAGTGCTGCGCGCCGGGCCGGATTTGAACTGGCTGTGGTTGTCGGCGGCGGCAATTTTTTTCGCGGCGTACGCGGCACGTCTCAGGGCATTGACCGCGTGCGCGGCGACTCGATCGGCATGCTTGGCACGGTCATGAATGCGCTGGCCATTGAAGGCGCATTGCTCGGGCAGGGCACAGAGGCCCGCGCCATGAGCGCGGTGGCCATGCCGACGCTGTGCGACACCTATGAGCGCAATATGGCCCGCCGGCATCTGGAGGCGGGGCGCATCGTTGTGCTGGGCGGCGGCACCGGCAACCCGTTTTTCACCACCGATACGGCGGCTGCACTGCGCGCGGCGGAACTGTCGTGCAATGCCTTGCTGAAGGCCACGAATGTTGATGGTGTCTATACAGCCGATCCCAAGACGGACCCAGCAGCGACACGGTTTGACGAACTCACCCATGCCGATGCGATCAGCCGTGATCTGAAGGTTATGGATACCGCTGCCTTCGCCCTTGCCCGTGAGAGCCACATGCCGATATTGGTGGGCTCCATTCAGGAGCCGGGCGCGATCATGGCGATCCTGCACGGCACGGGACGCGCCACGCGGGTGATCCCGTAATAGCGCAATCTTTTCCAGCATCCCGGCTCCGGGATGCTGTCACATGGCGCTGGCAACAGTGCTGGACACCAAAAGACTGGAGTGCCAAACGGCACCCGAACCAAGGACGATCCCATCATGGCCGCTCCCCCGACCTTTGACCTCGCAGACCTCAAGCGCCGCATGCAGGGTGCCATTGCGGCCTTCAAGAATGATCTCGGTTCGTTGCGGACAGGCCGTGCCAGCCCGAACCTGCTTGATCCCATTCAGGTCGATGCTTATGGCGCACTGATGCCAATCAATCAGGTTGCCACTGTCACGGTGCCTGAACCGCGCATGATCAGCGTTCAGGTGTGGGACCGCTCCATGGTGACGCCCGTGGAAAAGGCCATTCGCGATTCCGATCTGGGTCTCAATCCGCAGACCGAAGGCCAGGTGATCCGGCTGCGCATGCCCGATATGACCGAACAGCGCCGCAAGGAAATGGTGAAGGTCGGGCACAAATATGCCGAAGAAGCCAAAGTCGCCGTGCGCCATGTCCGCCGCGATGGTATTGATCTGTGCAAGAAGCTGGAAAAGGACGCGCATATTTCGGAAGACGAATCCAAGCGCGATCAGGAGCAGGTGCAAAAGCTGACGGACCAGTTTGTTGCCGAGGTTGATCAGCTGATGGTCGCCAAGGAAAAAGAAATCATGCACGTCTGAATCGCCGCAGGCGAGGGCGCAGCGTGGGCACACATCCAAGCAGCATGGAAGCCGGCACGGACCGCGCGATGCCGCGCCATGTCGCCATTATTATGGATGGCAATGGCCGCTGGGCGGCAGCACGCGGTCTGCCGCGCGTCGAGGGCCATCGCCGCGGTGTCGAGGCCTTGCGCCGCACAGTGACGGCGGCGCAGGAACTCGGCATTGATTATCTGACATTCTTCAGTTTTTCGTCAGAAAACTGGCGGCGTCCGGCGCAGGAAGTGGCTGACCTGATGGGTCTGCTGAAATTCTTTATCCGGCGCGATCTCGCCGCGCTGCATGAACAGAATGTCCGCATCCGTATTATCGGTGCGCGCGATGATCTGGCACCGGATATCCGCGCGTTGCTGGATGATGCGGAAATGACAACGCGCACCAACCGTGGTCTGACCATGGTTATCGCCTTCAATTACGGTTCACGTGCGGAGATTGTGCGCGCCTCACGCCGCATTGCGCTGGGTGTGGCGGAAGGCACGATTGCACCAGACGCGATTGATGAAAATCTTTTTTCCCGCCATCTCGATACAGCCGGAATACCGGACCCGGATTTGCTGATCCGCACATCGGGTGAATTGCGTATTTCCAATTTTCTGCTGTGGCAGTTGGCCTATACAGAGTTTGTTTTTCTCGACAGCCATTGGCCTGATTTTGATAAGGCCACGCTGGAAGGCGCAATCAAGGACTACCAGACACGGGACCGCCGCTTTGGCGGCCTGAGCGCACAGGCGGGCTGACCATGAATGATGCGCCTGCCAGCAAAATGGCCGACCTCAAAACCCGCGTGATCTCCGCGCTGATTCTCGCCCTCGGTGTACTGCTTGTCTCCTGGTGGGGTGGCTTGCCATTTTCTTTGGTCTGGGGTGCAGCCGCGATCATTGTGATGATCGAATTTTTCAAGATGGTCGGCACGTTCGACCGCTGGATCGCTTTGGCCGGAGGCACAGCCCTTGGCGTGCTGGCCATGCTGGCACCTTATGTGATGGGGCCGAGCCATTTTTCCATTACGATGTCAGTCTTTCCGGTTTTGTTTGCGACGCTTGGGCTGGGCGTCGCAGCAATGCTTTTGCTGGCACGGCGCGGCAAAAGGCTGTGGGCCGTTGCCGGATTTCTTTATGCCAGCGTGTTGGCTTTCACGCCGCCGTTTTTGCGCGCTGACCCGTTTGAAGGCCTGTTTATCATTCTCGCAATTTATGGGCTGGTGTGGGGCACCGATATTGGTGCCTATTTTTTTGGCCGCCTGATTGGCGGCCCCAAATTATGGCCCCGCGTCAGCCCGAAAAAAACATGGTCCGGCTTGCTGGGGGGCATGCTCTGCGGCGTGCTGCTGGCATGGATATTCATGTATGCTCATGACCTATTGTTTGCAGTGCCAGACTTGCCCAAACCGGCATGGGGCTGGCGTGTGCAAATCTCAATTTTTCTCGCCGTCACAGCGGCATTGACGCAACTGGGCGACCTGATGGAATCGGCGTGGAAACGCCGCTTTGACATCAAGGATGCCAGCAGCCTGATCCCTGGCCATGGCGGCCTGATGGACCGGCTGGATGGTTTCTGGGCCGCATGTATCGTGATGCTGCTGGCCTATGCCGCTGCCTACGGATTTGCCTGATGGGGCAGGCAGCGACCCGCAAGTCCGTCACTGTTCTTGGCATCACCGGATCGGTTGGCCAATCGACGCTTGATGTCCTGCGCCAGCAGAAAGACCGCTTTGCAGTTGCCGCGGTAACCGGCGGCAGCAATGTCGAAAGCCTTGTGCAAGCGGCTCTGGCTCTTGGCGCAAAAGCTGCGGCTATCGCCGACGCCGCACAATACGATGCGTTGAAATCCGCGCTCTCCGGCACAGGTATCGTGCCGCTGGGCGGGGCAACCGGTGTCATTGAGGCGGCACAAAGGCCTGCCGATATTGTGGTGGCCGCGATTGGCGGCACGGCAGGACTGCTTCCAACCCATGCCGCGCTGGCGCAGGGCAGGCGGCTCGCGCTCGCCAACAAGGAATGCCTTGTGTGCGCCGGCAAAGCTTTCATGACGGCTGCGGCTCGGACCGGCACGGAACTGATGCCGGTGGATTCCGAGCATAACGCGATTTTCCAATCCCTGGCCGGCGCGAAAACGGAGGAGATTGACCGGATCTACGTCACGGCCACCGGCGGGCCGTTCCGCACCTGGGAGCGTGACGCAATTGAAAGCGCATCGCTCGAACAGGCGCTCAAGCATCCCAAATGGTCGATGGGTGGAAAAATCACGATCGACTCCGCTGGTTTGATGAATAAGGGCCTTGAGCTGATTGAGGCACAACATCTTTTCTTTGTTCAGCCAGAACAGCTTCACGTTCTGGTTCATCCACAGGCTGCCGTGCATGGGATGGTGCAGTTCCGCGATGGCTCGCTGGCCGTCGGCATGGCCGCCGCCGACATGCGCGTGCCCATTGCCAATGCCATCAATCATCCTGAACGGCCGGTCCTCGACACCAAACGGCTCGATCTGCTGGCGATGCGGGAGATGGAATTTCTGCCGCCTGATCTCGTCAAATTTCCCGCACTCGGGCTGGCGCTGGCTGCCATGAAGGCAGGTGGTGCGATGCCGACAATTTTGAATGCCGCCAATGAGATTGCCGTGCAGGCCTTCATCGACCGGCGGTTTCTGTTCGGCGGCATTGCCAGACTGGTCGCGCAGGCGTGTGACTGGGGCGCCGGCAAGAGCTGGACAGCGCCCGCCAGTATCGAAGATGCACTGATCATTGACCAAGAAACGCGACGCCACACTGCCACCCTCTTGCCGTGATCAGGTGTCACTGGCACCTAACTGGCGTGTGATGCGGGATTCTGCCGGGCTAGACGGCAACACCGCTCGGAATGTGGAGCTATCATGTCCTATCTGATGATGATCATCAGTTTTGTGTTCGTTCTCGCCATTGTCGTCGTCGTGCACGAACTGGGTCATTACCTCGTTGGCCGGTGGGCCGGGGTCGGCGTCACATCCTTTTCCTTTGGCTTTGGGCCTGAGCTTTTTGGCTGGACGGATCGCCATGGCACCCGCTGGAAAGTCTCGGCCATCCCGTTGGGCGGGTATGTGAAGTTTCACGGCGATGAAAACGCCGCCAGTGTCCCCGATTTCGAAGCCGCCAATACGATGGATGCGCAGCAGCGCTCGACCAGCCTTCAGCACCAATCCGTCGGTAAGCGCGCCGCTGTCGTCGCGGCCGGACCAATCGCCAATTTTCTGCTCTCCATTGTCATTTTTTCGCTGACAGTCTTTGCCGTCGGCAAATATGAATCCGTGCCGCGCATCGAGCGTGTGGTGGAAGGGTCGGCGGCTGAGAAGGCCGGGCTGATGGCTGGCGATGTGGTGCTGGAAATCAACGGGTCGGCCATCCGCTCTTTCGTGGAATTGCAGCGCATCACCAATGCCAATGCTGGCGTGCCGCTCGGGCTGGCCGTTGAGCGCAATGGCAGCCGTGTGACAATGACAGTCACACCCGAATTGAAGGAAATCAAAACCCCGCTGGGTACCCAGCGCGTTGGCATCATGGGGCTGCGGGCATCCAGCCGGGCTGAAGACCAGACCATGCGCCAGCTCGGCTTCGGGGAATCATTGTCCCACGGCGTGACTGAAACCTGGTTCATTGTCGAACGGACAGCCTCTTACATTGGCGGGTTGTTTGCCGGCAGCGAAACCCCGGACCAGCTGTCCGGGCCGATCCGTATCGCGCAGATTTCAGGGACGGTGGCGACGGCAGGCGTACTTGCGCTGCTGAATCTGGCGGCTGTTCTCTCCGTCTCGGTCGGGCTGTTGAACCTGCTGCCAGTGCCGATGCTGGATGGCGGCCATCTGATGTTCTACGCCATTGAGGCTTTGCGCGGAAAACCGCTCAGCGCACGGGTGCAGGAATTCGGCTTCCGGGTGGGTCTGGCGATGGTGCTGGCCCTGATGATCTTTGCGACCTGGAATGATGTTTCCGCCCTGCGGGCGCATTAACCATTTGTGAACCGTAACCCGTGGCAGTTCCGTCACGTTTACCCGGAAAGAACCTCTAAGGGTGTCCTTTAGGTTTGCAACAACGACGAAAATCGCTAGAACCCCGGTAACTAATCATTAGAGAATCCGGCTCTTTGGCGGGATATTCGGACCAACTTCGAGGCAGGCTGCCGATGGCGAAGACGATCAAGACGGCGAAAAGCGCAAACACCGGGGCCAAACTGTTGGCTTTTGTGGCCATTTCGGCCCTGTGCGCCGGGAGCGCCGCAGCCCAGAATGTTGTTGTTCAGGGCAATCGCAGTGTCGACCCGGACACGATTCGCTCCTTCGTGACAGCCCGGAACGGTGATCTGGCGGGTGCCCGGCAGGACATGCTGAACTCGGGTCTGTTTTCCCGCGTCACCATGGGCCAGCAGGGTGGCAATGTCGTCGTCCGTGTCACGGAAAAGACCCAGGCAGCCCGTTCATCGGCCATCGTCAATCGTGTGGCTTTTGAAGGCAACAGCAAGATCAAGGGCGATTCCATCCGCACGGAATTGCAGACACAGGCTGGCAACAACTTCAGTGAAGCGGTGTTGCAGTCGGACGTGCAGCGGGTGCGGGAAATTTATCGCCGCAGCGGCCGCGCCCTGGCGCAGGTCAGCGCACGCACAGTTGATTTGGCCAACAATCGCCGCGATGTCGTTTTCACGATCAGCGAAGGATCGAAGACGGACATCAAGGAAATCAAATTTATCGGCAACAACAACGTTTCCAACTGGCGTCTGAAAAATCAGATGAACACGACGGAATCGAATTTGCTGAGCTTCCTCAAGACCTCCGATATTTACGACGAAGACCGCGTCAATGCCGATCTTGAATTGATCCGCCGCTACTATCTGCGCAACGGTTATGCCGACATGCGCATCGTCAATAATAGTGTCGTGTTCGATCAGGCGCGCGGCGGCTATGTGATGACGGTGGAGATTGATGAAGGCCCGCAGTACCGCATTGGCAATGTGCGGGTGGATTCGCGCGTGCCGGAACTTCCGGAATCTGTTGCGGCTGGCTCGATCCGGACCCGCACCGGCGATGTGTACAATGCGGAATCCGTTGAGAAGTCGCTTGTCGGCATCACCAACAATGCATCACGCCGTGGTCTGGCCTTTACGCAGGCCCGCCCGGTGGGGGATCGCAATCCCGGCACCCGCACCATTGATCTGGCCTACGTGATTGACGAAGGCCCGCGCGTGTATGTCGAGCGTATTGTGGTACGCGGCAACACCCGCACGCGCGATTATGTCGTCCGCCGCGAGTTTGATATGGCGGAAGGCGATGCCTACAACAAGGTTCTGGTGGATCGCGCCGAGCGCCGCCTGAACAATCTCGGCTTTTTCAAGAAGGTCCGCGTGACGAACGAGCCGGGCTCTTCACCCGACCGCGTGGTCATCAATGTCGATGTTGAAGATCAGCCGACAGGCGCATTCTCCGTCGGCGGCGGTTATTCCACGACAGATAAATTCCTGGCCGAGGCTTCGATTTCTGAATCGAACTTCATGGGCCGTGGCCAGTATGTGAAACTGGGCGTGACCTATGGCCAGCAGTCGAACGGGTTTGATTTCTCGTTCACCGAGCCGTTTTTCATGGGCAATCGCGTTGCCGTTGGCATCGACCTGTTTACGAAGAACCAGAAGAATTCTGTCTTCTCGCCCTACGATACGAAAACAGCAGGCGGCACAATCCGCGCTGGTTTCGCGATCACGGAAGAGTTTTCGGTTGGCCTGCGCTATTCGCTCTATCAGACCAAGCTGACGGTGCCGAACACCAACAGCCGTCCTTATCTTGATTGTTCGCAGCCGATTACTGGCTTCACGGGTGCAACAGCCAACTGCCCGGCAACTGGTGCCCTTGGTGCTGTTGGATCCGTTGTTAATGGTGTCACGCTCACGGATGCGTACCAAAATGGTGAAGCGCCGACAGCGATCAAGGAAGCGATTGGCAACACGCTGACGTCACTCGCTGGCTACTCGTTGATCTATAATTCGCTCGACAATACCAAAGATCCGCGCAGCGGTTTGTTCGCTGAATTCCGGCAGGATTTTGCCGGGCTTGGCGGCGACTCGCGCTTCATCCGCACCTCTGGTGATGCGCGCTATTATTATGAAATCTTCGAGGATGTGGTGGGCGTTGTCCGCGGTCAGGCCGGCCACGTAATGGGCTTTGGCGGCAAGTCGCTGCGCATCATGGACCATTATTTCATGGGTCCGCAGATTGTCCGTGGCTTTGCGCCATCAGGCATTGGCCCGCGTGAACTGTCACTGGGTGGCGATCTGCGCGGCAGTGCCGTGGGTGCCACGACCTATTGGGGCGGCACGGCAGAAGTGCAGTTCCCGATCTTCGGCATCCCGCGTGAGGTGGGTTTGCGTGGCGCCGTGTTTGCTGATGTTGGCTCGGCCTTCGGCAACAAGAGCGGCTCATCGACTGGCTTGAGCTGCACGGAGGCCACAACGGGGCTGACAGGGCAGGTGCGCAACTACAATGTGCTTGGTTCGGTGGTATCAAGCTGTGTGCGTGACTCCCGCAAGATCCGCTCGTCGGTGGGTGCGTCGATCCTCTGGAAATCGCCGCTTGGTCCGATCCGCTTCGACTATGCCTTTGCGCTGTCGAAGGATCGTGGCGACCGTCTTCAGGCGTTCCGCTTCTCTGGCGGTACGAGCTTCTAACGAAAGACAGGCCGGCTTTTGCCGGCCGGTTTGTTCCCACCATGGCTGATCCGGTTTTTTTCGCACCGCCCGCGCCACTCACTCTGGCGCGGATTGTTGAAGTCACGGGAGCGAAAGCGCCGGAAGGTGCTGACCTGTCTGTGACAGTGAGCGGAGTGGCCCCGCTGGATCGTGGCAATCCAGGTGATCTGGTTTTTCTCGACAACGCCAAATATGCGGCTGATCTGGCCAAAACGCGCGCAACCGCTTGCTTTGTCGGCCCAAAACATGCGGCACAGGTGCCTGCCGCTGTCGTCGCTCTCGTCTCTTCCCAGCCGTATAAGGCCTTTGCGCAAGCGCTGGCACTCCTGTATCCGGCGGCCAAACGCCCGCAGAGTGTTTTCGGAGCGGTCGGTATCGCGCCCGGTGCCTTTGTGCATCCCTCGGCCCGCATGGAAGCGGATGTGACGATTGATCCCGGCGCTATCATCGGACCCGGCGCAGAAATTGGCAGCGGCACACTGATCTGTGCCGGTGCCGTGATCGGACCCGAGGTCCGCATTGGCCGCGATTGTGTGGTGGCCTCAAACGCCACCATTCAGCACACATTGATCGGTAACCGCGTCATCATTCATCCCGGCGCGAGCATCGGTCAGGACGGGTTTGGCTTTGCCATGGGGCCCGGCGGGCATCTGAAGGTGCCGCAGGTTGGCCGCGTGATTATTCAAGACGATGTCGAGATTGGTGCCAACACCACCATCGACCGCGGCGCGAATCGCGACACGGTAATCGGCGAAGGCACCAAGATCGACAACCTCGTGCAGATTGGCCACAACGTCACGATCGGCCGCCATTGTGTCATCGTTTCGCAGGTCGGCATTTCCGGCTCGACTGTGCTGGAGGATTATGCGGTGCTAGGCGGTCAGGCCGGCGTTGCTGGTCATTTGACCATCGGCATGGGCGCGCAGGTTGCGGCGAAAACGGGTCTGATGACAGATGTGCCAGCCGGTGAAAAATGGGGCGGCATTCCTGGCCGGCCTGGCAAGCAATGGCTGCGTGAGGTCGCAACATTGACGCGATTGGCAGCAAGGCGCGGCGAGTCATCGTAACGCAACAACAGCGATTAAAGGCGGGAGGCGAGGGTGGACACGTCCGCACCGAAAACCATCGAGGCAATTGATATTCAGAAAATTCTCGATGTTTTGCCGCATCGTTATCCCTTTCTGCTGGTCGACCGGATTGTTGACATGCGCGGCGCGGATTACGGCGTCGGCATCAAGAATGTCACCGCCAACGAGCCGCAATTTACGGGTCATTTTCCGTCGCGCCCGATTTTTCCCGGCGTGTTCATTGTTGAAGGCATGGCGCAGGCCGCAGGCGTGCTTGTCACCCTCGGCCATTACGGCGAACATGCGCGGCCCAAGAACGTGCTGTTCTCCACCATCGACAAGTGCAAGTTTCGCAAACCCGTCATCCCCGGCGATCAGCTCCGCTACGAGATGACAAAAATCGCCAGCAAGCGCAATATCTGGTGGTATCGCGGTGAAGCCAAAGTCGATGGCGTGCTTGTGGCCGAGGCTGAATTGTCAGCCATGGTGGTAATAGGCTGAAAACAGAATGACAAAAAACATCCATGCCATGTCCGTCGTTGAAGACGGAGCGCGCCTGGGGGCCGATGTGAAAATCGGCCCATTCTGCCATGTTGGCAAAGACGCGGTCATTGGCGATGGCGTGGAGCTTGTCAGCCATGTTGTCGTTGCAGGGCGCACAACCATTGGCGAAAAAACGCGTATTTATCCATTTGCATCCATCGGGCATCCACCGCAGGACGTTAAATATCGCGGCGAAGCCTCGACGCTGAGAATCGGAAAAAACTGCATCATCCGCGAAGGCGTGACGATGAATCCCGGCACCGAAAATGGCGGGATGATTACCAGTGTTGGCGACAATTGTTTTTTTCTGGCCAACAGTCACGTCGCGCATGATTGCATCGTTGGAAATCACGTTATTTTTTCCAACAATGTGATGCTTGGCGGCCATTGCACGGTCGGTGACTTTGCCATTCTCGGCGGCGGCGCTGGCGCGCATCAATTCGTGCGCATTGGCCCGCACGCTTTTGCCAGCGGTATGGCCGGCATTCAGCGCGACGTTATTCCTTACGGGCTTGTTCTGGGCGTGCCTGCCCATCTCAAGGGGCTGAATATGGTCGGGCTGCAACGGCGCGGATTTTCGCGCGAGGCGATTCATGATTTGCGCCGCGCCTATCGTCTGCTGTTTGCAGAAGAGGGCACCTTGCAAGAGCGCGTCGAGGATGTCGCCGCAGAATTTTCCGATCATCCGGTCGTGCACGAAATTCTGGATTTTATTCGCGCCGGTGGTGATCGCGCCTTCACGATGCCGCGCGCCAATGATCTGGCAAATGCCTAGCATGGAGCCGGCGCCGGACACCATTCCGCGCGCGGCTCACGACACGGTTGCCATTTTCGCCTTTGGCGGCGCCATGCCACTGCATGTGGCAGATGCAGCAGCACGGGCGGGATATTCCATATGCATGGTCGCTTTTCGCGGCTATGCCAGCGCGGATATTGCCCGTTATCCGCACGAATGGATCGGCCTTGGTCAGGTCGGGAAAATGCTGCGCATTGTGCGCAAGCGCGCCATTCGCCATATTGTCATTGTTGGCGCGCTGAGCCGTCCGAAATTGACCGACTTGCGGCTGGATTGGACAGCCATTTTCAAATTGCCGACCATCTTGAAAATTCTCAATGCTGGTGGCGATGATGGCGTGTTGCGGCGCGTTGCTTCATTTTTTGAAGGGGAGGGACTTCGCGTGGTCGGCGTGCATGAAATTGCTCCTGAATTTGTCGCATCCGCCGGCGTGATTGCGGGCGTTTCACCTTCGGCCGATATGATTGCGGAAGCGCAAAAGGGGCTAGCGGCGCTGGACGCTCTCTCGCCATTCGATGGCGGGCAAGCCCTGGTGATGGCCGGCGGGCGGCCTGTTGCAATCGAGGGCGTTGAAGGAACGGATGAAATGATGGCGCGTGTCGCTGATTTACGCACACGCGGACGGTTGCGTTTACATGGCAGGCAGGGCGCGCTGGTGAAGGCGGCAAAACGCGGGCAGGATCTGCGTCTCGATATGCCAACGATTGGCTTGCGCACGGTTGAGGGCGCGGCAGCAGCGCAATTGCAGGGCATTTTTGTGGAGGCCGGATCAGTGCTGATGGCCGACAAGGCAGCAGTGATGGAGGCGGCACGCGCACACGGATTATTTATTTACGGCATCGGCCGCACAGCCGTCGCAGACATAAAATGACACAGGAAAATCTGCGTCTCGCTATTATTTCCGGCGAACAATCAGGTGACGCGCTCGGCGCAAGCCTTGTTGATGCCTTGCAGGAAAAAAACATATCTGTGACTGTCACGGGCGTTGGATCAGATAAACTTGCCGCACGGGGGCAGCAGAGTTTTTTTCCGCAAAGTGATATTGCTGTTATGGGCGTCACGGCTGTTGTGCAGCGCCTGCCACTGCTGCTGCGCCGCATCAATGAAACAGCCAATCAGCTTGTGGCAGAAAATCCGGATATTGTCGTGACAATTGACAGCCCGGATTTTAATCTGCGTGTCGCCAGAAAGTTGCGCGCCCGCGCGCCACATATTCCAATCGTGCACTGGGTTTGCCCCAGCGTCTGGGCCTGGCGGCCAAAGCGCGCCATCCGTATGCGGCCTCATATTGATCACATTCTATGCCTGTTACCGTTCGAGCCGTATGAGCTGGAAAAACTGCACGGGCCGCGCGGCACCTATGTTGGCCATCCACTGATTGAGCGCGCAGGACAATTTCGTCCGCAGATGCCAGATGAGGTATCAGCGCGCAACGATAGCATTGCACCGTTGATTTTGGTTTTGCCCGGCAGCCGTCACTCGATCATTTCCAGACTGATGCCTGTTTTCCGTGAGACTGTTATCGCCATTCATGCGCAATATCCAAACGCGCAATTTGTCATTCCCACTGTGCCGCATGCACGTTCTGCCATTGAATCTGCTGTCGTCAGCTGGCCCATGCCCATAAGCATTATCGACAGCGAAAATGAAAAACTCGCAGCCTTCCGCAAGGCGCGTGCAGCCTTGGCTGCATCCGGCACGGTCACGCTGGAATTGGCGCTGGCCGGCATTCCAACGGTTGCCGCTTACCGCGTGCTGGAATGGGAGGCGGTCATTGCCCGGCGCGTCATTCGTGTGCCATCAGTCATTTTGCCGAACCTGATCCTCGGTGAAAAAGCCGTGCCCGAATTTTTGCAGGAAGACTGCACCGCAGAAAAATTGAGTGCTGCTCTGTTGCCATTGATTGGTGACACGCCAGCGCGTGCCGCCCAAAGCAACGCATTCGCCAAGCTTGATCAGCTTATGTCACTTGGTGATGAACAGCCCAGCCAGCGTGCTGCGCAGACTATTCTCAATATACTGGCCAGCACAAATAGTGCGGACAACAAAAAAGGGCCGTGAGGCCCTTTTTATTATCCATTCGATCCGCCTTAGCGGCGTTGAGCCGTCGGCACATAATCGCGCTGCGGCGCACCTGTATAAAGCTGACGGGGCCGGCCAATTTTCTGGCTCGGATCCTCGATCATCTCTTTCCACTGACCAATCCAGCCAACTGTGCGCGCCAGAGCAAACAGCACGGTGAACATGGATGTCGGGAAGCCCATCGCTTTCAGTGTAATGCCGGAATAGAAATCGATATTCGGATAAAGCTTCTTTTCCACGAAATAGCTGTCATGCAGCGCAATGCGCTCCAGTTCCATCGCCACGTCGAGCAACGGATCATCCTTGATACCAAGCTCGGCAAGAACCTCGTGGCAGGTCTTCTGCATGATCTTGGCACGCGGATCATAGTTTTTATACACCCGATGGCCAAAGCCCATCAGGCGGAACGGATCATTCTTGTCTTTCGCCTTGGCGACGTATTTCGGAATATTTTCGACACTGCCGATTTCCTCCAGCATCTTCAGCGCAGCTTCGTTCGCCCCGCCATGGGCCGGACCCCACAGGCAAGCGATACCCGCTGCAATACAAGCAAACGGGTTTGCGCCCGAAGAACCAGCAAGCCGCACAGTCGAGGTTGATGCATTCTGCTCATGATCAGCATGGAGAATGAAAATACGGTCCAGCGCGCGGGAGAGAACCGGGTTCACCTTGTAATCTTCCGCCGGCACAGCAAAGCACATGCGCAGGAAATTCGAGGTGTAATCAAGCGAGTTGAGCGGATAAACGAAGGGCTGGCCGATGTGATATTTATAGGCCATCGCCGCAATCGTCGGCACCTTCGCAATCATGCGCATGGAAGCAATCATGCGCTGCGTCGGATCAGTGATGTCAGTGGAATCGTGATAGAAGGCAGACAGCGCACCAACGGCGGCAACCATCACGGCCATCGGGTGGGCATCGCGGCGGAACCCCTGGAAAAACCGCGTCATCTGGTCATGCACCATCGTGTGGCGTGTGACGCGGTAATCAAAATCCGCTTTCTGCGCTGCCGTTGGCAATTCGCCATAGAGCAGCAGATAGCAGGTTTCGAGAAAGTCGCCGTGATCGGCGAGCTGCTCGATGGGGTAACCGCGATACAGCAGGACGCCCTTGTCGCCATCAATGTAGGTGATTTGCGATTCGCAGGCTGCGGTCGAGGTGAAGCCCGGATCGTAGGTGAACATACCATTCTGCGCGTACAGCTTGCTGATATCGACGACCGACGGCCCGATTGTGCCATGCATAACCGGAAGTTCTGTGGTCTTGCCATCAACCGTGAGGGTGCTGGATTTGGGCATCATTCCGGCCTTTCCTGTGGCGCAGCGTGACCTGCGGACCGGCAATAAGGCGCTCGATAGCAAGGCCTTATGTCTGGCCCGTTTCACCGCGCAAGTGCTTCAAACGGGGTATCAGCGCACAGCTAAACCAATAGGCCCACCCCTTCAAGCGCGCCTAAAGGCGGAGCGGATGCACACGATGCACACCCTCAGGTCAATTGGTCTGCAATACGGGCAAGAGTTTCATCGCGGCCAAGCACGGCCATCACGTCAAACATACCAGGTGAAGTTGACCGGCCCGTGACAGCAGCACGCAGCGGCTGGGCCGCCTGACCCAGCTTCACGCCGGCTTCTTCGGCATAGGCGCGCACGGCGGCTTCAAGCCCGGCGACAGACCAGTCGCTGACACCAGCCAGTTTACCGTGGAGGCCTTTCAGCCGCTCGCGGGCCGCGCCATCAAGCAAGGCCTGAGCCTTGGCATCAAGGACAAGAGGCCGCTGCGCATATAAATAATAAGCCGACTCGATCAGTTCCACGAGCGTTTTTGCACGTTCTTTCAGCCCCGGCATCGCAGCAAGAAGTTGTGCCCGCAAAGATGCGTCGATCGCGGAAGGCGCTGTGATCTTGCCCTGCACATGGGGCAACAGGCGCGCAATGGCATCCACAAGCACGCCATCATCAGCGGTGCGGATATACAAACCGTTGAGGTTCTCGAGCTTGGCAAAATCGAACCGGGAGGGCGAGCGCCCGATGGATTCAACATTGAATGAATCGATCATCTCCTGCGTGGAGAACACCTCCTGATCGCCATGGCTCCAGCCCAGGCGCACGAGATAATTGCGCAGGGCAGCCGGCAGATATCCCATGTCACGATAGGCTTCGACCCCAAGCGCACCATGGCGCTTCGAGAGCTTGGCCCCATCAGGCCCGTGAATCAGCGGAATATGTGCCATTGCAGGCACTTCCCAGTCGAAGGCCTGATAAATCTGGGTTTGCCGTGCGGCATTGGTGAGATGGTCATCGCCGCGAATGACATGGGTCACCCCCATGTCATGGTCATCCACAACAACGGCGAGCATATAGGTCGGCGTACCATCCGAACGCAGCAGGACCAGATCATCAAGATTTTCGTTCTGCCACGTCACTTTGCCCTGAACGAGATCATCGACGATGGTTTCACCCGTTTGCGGCGCTTTCAGCCGCACCACGGGTTTGACGCCGGGCGGCGCATCTTTTGGGTCGCGGTCACGCCAGCGGCCATCATAGCGCATCGGCTTGCCTTCGCGGCGCGCTGTCTCGCGCATCTCCTCAAGCTCCTGCTGGCTGGCATAGCAATGATAGGCACGGCCCTGCGCCAGAAGGCTGTTGGCGGCTTGAGCATGACGTTCAGCGCGCGAAAACTGAAAAACGATATCGCCATCATGGTGCAGACCGAGCCAGTCCAGACCGTCGATAATCGCATCAATCGCCGCCTGCGTGGAGCGCTCCCGGTCCGTATCCTCAATGCGCAACAGCATGGTGCCACCCATACGCCGGGCGAAAAGCCAGTTGAACAGAGCCGTGCGCGCCCCGCCAATGTGCAAGAAGCCGGTGGGAGACGGGGCGAAACGGGTAACAACAGGCTTGGATGGAACGACAGGATTGGACATGAACGGAGACCGGAACATCACAGACGGAAGGATTGGCGGATAGCGGCAGCCGCGAGAGCGCCAACAAATATATCACGCGGCGCGTGACACCGGCGATGCTGCGTCGTTAATCTGCCTGAGCGCGGGGCGCAAGGATGGCCATAACCGGCAGATGGCATCTGTTCACCAGCAAAGGGCTTCATGGCGGGCAAACCATCTGGGGCAGGGCAAACGGGGCCGCGCAGCGCACGGGCGAAAGCCATCGCGGTGCAGCAGGCCTTTGCGACAGCGCGCTCGCGTGGCGCACGCTGGGCCTTGCTGGCTGCACTTGCTGCCAGTTGGGGCAGACGCGTTGGCCATGCTTTCGTGGAGGAAGCGTCAGAGCGCAGGCTGTTTCACTGGATTCCCGTCGCGATGGGGGCCGGAATCCTGCTGTATTTCGCCGCTGATGGCGAACCTGCCCTCTGGTACCCGCTGCTCCTTTTTGTGATTTTCGCTGGATTGGCGATAGCGGCACGGCATAAGCCACAGGCATTTGTCATCTGCGTGGCTCTTGCATCCGCCTTTGCCGGTTTTGTATCTGTGCAAGGGCGAACCTTGCGTGTGGCCGCGCCTCGGCTGGAAAAGCCGGTCTATGCAAGTGTGGCGGGCCATATCGAGGCCATTGATTTTCGCCCGGACGGCGCACGCATGCTTGTGCGTGTAACCGCATTCGAAAACAGGGCGCGCGAGGCCACACCGCTGCGCGTGCGTGTGACCATGCGCAACAAGCCAACCGTAACGGCCGGCGACCATGTGACTTTTAAGGCGCGCCTGTTACCGCCGCCGGAACCGGCAAGACCAGGCGCCTATGATTTTGGCCGCGAAGCCTTTTTCCGTTCCATCGGGGCGGTTGGATCCATTCCCGGCCCTATCGTTGCTTCGACAGGGCCACCAGCGCCTTTGTCTATTCGATTTTTTGCCGGCATTGACCGCAAGCGCAATGAGCTGACCGAACGCATCATGCGCGCTTATGGCGGGCAGGGTGGCGCGCTCGCCGCCGCCCTCGTGACCGGCAAACGCGATTTGATTACCGAGCCGACAAATGATGCGCTGCGCGCGGCCGGTGTCTATCACATCGTCTCCGTATCGGGGCTGCATATGGTGCTCGCGGCCGGCGCGTTTTTCTGGACCGCGCGGGCCTTGCTGTCGCTCTGGATGGAAATGGCCCTGCGGTTGCCGGTTAAAAAAATCGCCGCCATGATCGCGATGGCGGGCGCAACCGCCTACTGCCTTTTTACCGGATCGGATGTCGCGACAGAGCGGTCCCTGATCATGATTTTGGTCATGCTCGGCGCGGTGCTGGCTGACAGGCCAGCCTTGTCCATGCGCAACCTCGCCATTTCCGCCATCGTGGTGCTTTTGCGCGAACCGGAAACAGTGATGGGCCCGAGTTTCCAGATGTCGTTTGCAGCGGTCGCCGCCTTGATTGCCGGATCGGAGTGGTATCAGCGCCACCGGCGCACGCCAGAAGATGGGCCCAGTGACTGGTTTAGCCGCTTTACCCGCCACATCTGGCTCGCCATCGCAGGCACCATAGCCACCACGCTGCTGGCGACGCTGGCAACAGCACCATTCGCGGCCTTCCATTTCCAGAGACTCAATCCGCTTGGGCTGATCGGCAACGCTGCGGCGCTGCCATTTGTCTCGTTGATCGTCATGCCGTCCGCGGTTGCCGGGACATTGTTGTGGCCGCTGGGATTGGACGGGCCGGTCTGGTGGCTGATGGGTGCAGGGGCCGCACCAGTCATTGGCATTTCCAAAACAATCGAAGCCATGAGCGGTTCTGTGCGCGGGGTTTATGCCTTCGGCACAGGCGCAATGCTGCTGATGGCGCTGGCAATCTGCTGGGCCACGCTCTGGTTCACATGGATACGCTGGCTCTTTATTGCCCCCGCACTTATTGGCCTCGGCATGGCAGCGCGGGCCAAACCACCAGACATGTTTATTGACCGCAGCGGGCAGGGGGCCGCCTTTTTCAGTACGGACGGGCGCCTGACCATCCTCGGTCAGCCCTCGTCATTCACATCCGCCTTTTGGCTCCAGGCGGCTGGCGACTTGAGGCGCACCAATGACGCAACACTGCGCGCCCACACCCGCTGCGATCTGCTTGGCTGCACCGGAACTGACGCATCAGGCCGCATCCTCGCCTGGGTCAAGGATGCCCGCGCCTTTCCGGAAGACTGCTCACGTGCCCACCTCATCATCACACCCTTACAGGTGCCGGACTGGTGCAACGACCCGATGATCGCCGATAGGAAAACTCTTACCGACTACGGTGCGATGACCGTGCGCTGGCACAATGAAATACCCGCCATCACCGGCAAGCGAGACCCGCATACGCGCCGTCCCTGGCAGCCGCAATTCCCACCGGAACCGGCAGCACCTGTGCGCGACAACGAGACCCGCCCGGCGCAACGGCCAGCATTGCCGGTAACAGCTCTGCCGGAACCACGGGAAGATGCGCCACCCATGCCAGACGACGCACCGGCACTGCAATAATCAGTATTGCCTGATCAGGCTGACCAGGCGCCCCTGAATACGAACCCTGTCCGGGCCGAGCACACGCGTTTCATAGGCAGGATTGGCCGCTTCGAGGGCAATGGACGAGCCGCGCTTGCGCAAGCGCTTCAACGTCGCCTCTTCATCATCGATCAGCGCAACAATGATGTCCCCGGTCTCGGCCACATCCTGCTTGCGGATGATCACAGTATCACCGTCATTGATGCCCGCCTCAATCATCGAATCGCCGCGCACTTCCAGTGCATAATGATCACCCTTGCCGAGCATAGAAACCGGCATGCTGATTGTGTGGCTGCGGGACTGAATTGCAGAAATCGGAGTGCCCGCCGCAATCCGGCCCATCACGGGAATAGCGACGATATTGCTGTTATCCGCCGGGCTGGGCGGCGGCACATTGGTGCGCACCTTGCCAAGATTGCCTTCAATCACGCTGGGCTTGAAGCCGCGCTGCACATGCGATGGCGTCGTCGCCTCCGGCAGCCGCAAAACCTCCAGCGCCCGCGCCCGGTTGGGCAAACGGCGGATAAAACCACGCTCCTCCAGGGCCAGAATCAGCCGGTGAATCCCGGACTTCGATTTCAGGTCGAGCGCTTCCTTCATCTCGTCAAACGACGGCGGCACACCCGCTTCACGCAGGCGTTCATCAATAAAGCGCAACAGCTCAATCTGTTTGCGTGTGAGCATGGCAACCTCGGCAGCGGGTTCGAGAGCGATTCAGAAACAAATCACGAACACCCTACAGGTTCCCCATGTGTTCCGCAAGCATCCAACGCGCAAGTTCCAATCGTGCCTTGCGATAAATGGCGGCAAACAGGTCGCCAGAGGCACGTCCAAAGCATCAAAGACGCAGAATGCGGCATCTGTCACCGCGAGACGCTGCGGGCGCATGGGCTGCCCGGATAATCAGCGCGTCGGATTGGCACAGCAAACGGAGCATCGACGAATCCTGCGCCGCAGCGGGTGTCGCAACGAGCGTTCCGCCAGCGTCGCGCGATAGGCTGGCGCGCACATAATCCTCTCGCATGTCATTGGCGGGCATATTGGCATCAAGGATCGCCGTCTCGGTCCGGTCAGCCCCCGCCTGCGGATCACCGAGCAGGGCGCGGATCAAGGGCATCAGAAAAATATGGGCACACACGAAGGATGACACCGGATTTCCAGGCAACCCAAGAATCTGCATTCCGCCCATCACCCCATGGAGCAGGGGTTTTCCTGGCCGCATGGCAATTTTCCAGAAATTCAGATCCATGCCTTCACGCGCCAGCACCGCCTGCACGAAATCACGCTCACCAACCGACGCGCCGCCCGTGGTGATGAGAATATCCGCACCTGCTGCCTGAGCTTTGCGAATGGCATTTCCCAGTTCAGCCTCATCGTCACGTACAATCCCGCAATCCATGGCTTCGCCGCCAGCATCATGGATCAGGGCGGCAATGGCGTAGGTGTTGGATAAAATGATCTGGTCCGGTCCGGTTTGAAAGCCGGGCCGCACCAGCTCGTCCCCGGTTGCAATCAGCGCGCATTTTGGTTTGCGCCGAACCGGCACATGCGCGTGCCCCATGGCCGCAGCCAGCCCGACAGCGCGGGCATGCAGCCGGGTTCCGGTTGCCAGCAAAATATCGCCAGACGAAAAATCAAGCCCCGCGCGGCGCACGAATTTTCCCGGCGCAGCGATTTCCTGAAAAACAACAAATGCGCCATCGCGCTGCGCATCTTCCTGCGCGATGACCGCATCGGCTCCGTCAGGCAAAGGCGCTCCAGTAAAAATGCGCACACATTGCTGGGGGCCAACACTGCCGGAAAAGCCTTCCCCCGCAGCGCTTTCGCCAATCAGGCGCAGGTGTGACGGCATTCGTGTGGTGTCACCACTGCGCACCGCGTAACCATCCATCGACGATACAGGAAATGGCGGCTGCGTGCGCAATGCCGCCAGTGGCGCGCCTAACGTCCGGTGCGCAGCTTCTTCAATGGCGACAAATTCACAAGACAACGGCGCACTGACGGAGTGCAATATTTTTTCAAGCGCATCGGCAACCGGCAGAAGCGCCATGGGCATCAATCCTTCACGCGCCAGTCACCAGATTTTCCGCCCGTCTTTTCGACGAGGTGAATATCACGGATCATCATGCCGCGATCGGCCGCCTTCACCATGTCGTAGATCGTCAGGCATGCGACAGATACCGCCGTCAGCGCTTCCATTTCCACACCCGTCTGGCCGCGCACTTTCACCAGCGCAGTGACACGCACGCCCGGCAGCGTTTCGTCGATGTCACAATCCAAAGTGGCCTTGGTGATCAGCAAGGGGTGGCACAGCGGAATCAATTCATGGGTGCGCTTTGCCGCCATGATGCCTGCGAGGCGGGCGGTGCCAAGCACGTCGCCTTTTTTGGCATCGCCTGAGCGGATAAGCGCCAGTGTTTCAGGCTGCATCACCACGCAGCCCGCAGCGCGCGCCACACGTTCGGTTTCATTTTTATCAGACACATCGACCATATGGGCCTGGCCTGATGAATCGATATGCGTCAGCCGCGACATTCAGGCAGCCCTTGTATCGCGTGACAGCAAGGCACGCGTTGCGTGTGTGACATCGCTCTGCCGCATCAGGCTTTCACCAACAAGCAGCGTATGGATATTCACATGCGCCAGACGCGCCACATCGGCCGGTGTAAAAATCCCGCTCTCGCCAATGATGATGCGGTCAGCGGGAATCAGCGGCGCAAGCGCTTCGCTGACACGCAGTGAAATCTCGAATGTCCGCAAATCGCGGTTGTTGATGCCGATCATTTTTGTATCAATCCTCAGCGCCCGCTCCAACTCGGCAGCATCATGCACCTCCGCCAGCACATCCATGCCCAGTGCCCGCGCTGTCAGTGCCAGCTCCTGCGCCTCCAAATCGGTCACGGATGCCAGAATAATCAGGATGCAGTCAGCACCCCAGGCCCGCGCTTCATACACCTGATAGGGATCGAACAGAAAATCCTTGCGCAGCACGGGCAAAAAGCAGGCTTCGCGCGCCTGCATGAGAAAATCCGGCTGCCCCTGAAATGACGGGGTATCTGTCAGGACAGACAGGCACGTCGCGCCGCCATCCGCATAAGCCCTGGCCAGCGCTGGCGGATCAAAATCAGCCCGGATCAGCCCTTTTGACGGGCTGGCCTTTTTTATTTCAGCAATCAGCGCTGTCTCACCCTGCGCGACCGTTCTGGCAATCGCGTTGGCAAATCCGCGCGGTGTCGGTGCGCGCAAGGCCTTTTGCTTGATCTGCGCCAGCGGAATACGTGCTTTTGCATCAGCAATTTCCTGCCGCTTATAGAGTTCGATGCGCTTGAGAATATCGGTCATGGCTTACGCATTCGACACAGAAATCAATTTGGTGAGTGTGCCTTTCGCCGCACCGCTGTCGATGGCGGCTTGAGCGGCGGCAACGCCATCTTTCAGCGAGGCGGCTTTACCGGCGACAACCAGTCCGGCACCGGCATTCATCACGGCAATATCACGATAGGCGTTTTTGGCACCATCGAGCACAGCCCGCAAAGCAGCGGCATTCACGGCGCCATCGCCACCCTTGAGATCGGCAGGGTTGGACAGGGCCAAGCCCACATCCTGCGGTGTCACCGTGAATTTTTCGATGCGGCCATCCTGCAGCGCAACGACTGAGGTGGGGCCGGTGGTGGTGATTTCATCCAGGCCATCCGAACCATGCACAAACCATGCATGCGTCGAGCCGAGCGATTTCAGAACATGCGCCATCGGCTCAAGCCAGCTTTCGGCAAAAGCGCCGATCATGTGCCGTTTGACGTTGGCCGGATTCGACAAGGGCCCCAGCAGATTGAAAATCGTGCGCGTGCCAAGCTCCACACGCACCGGTGCCACATGGCGCATGGACGCATGATGGGCTGGCGCGAACATGAAGCCCAGACCAGCATCACGCACACAACGGGCAACGCTGGCTGCATCAATGCCAATTTTCACGCCCAGAGCACTCAAGGCATCAGCTGTGCCGGATTTGGAAGAGGCCGCGCGATTGCCATGTTTCGCGACAGGTGCGCCGGCTGCGGCAGCGATAATCGCCGCAAGCGTGGACACATTGTAGCTGCCGGACGAGTCGCCGCCGGTGCCGACAATATCGATGGCATCGGCGGGAGCTTCAACCACGATCATTTTTTCGCGCATGGCCATGGCCGCGCCGGTGATTTCGTCGACCGTTTCGCCACGAACGCGCAGCGCCATCAAAAATGCGCCGCCCTGGGCCGCCGTCACTTCACCTGACAGCAACGTATCAAACGCGTCACGCGCTTCGGCCCGTGTCAGCGAAGCGCCGGTCGCAACCTTGGCGATGACGGGTTTGAAACTATCCACGATGACACTCCGGCTGATTGGTCAGGCAGCCTTGCGGCGATGTGATGTATTCCACTCGCGCGCAAGGTCGAAAAAATTTCTGATGATGGTCGCACCATGTTCTGACGCGATGCTTTCAGGATGGAATTGCACGCCATGCACCGGCAAGGATTGGTGCGAGAGCGCCATGATAAGCCCATCATCCGTGTGGGCTGTTGGCTGCAAATCAGGCGGACATGTCTCACGTTTGACCATGAGAGAATGATAGCGGGTCACGGCAATCGGCCCATTGATACCCTTGAACAGGCCGCGGCTGTTGTGCTGAACGTTTGAGACCTTGCCGTGCATGGGCAGAGGCGCACGCACAACCTCGCCGCCAAAGGCCTGCCCCATGGCTTGCATGCCAAGACACACGCCAAACAGCGGTATGGTGGGTCCAAGCATCCGGATCACATCAAGGCAGACCCCAGCCTCGTTGGGCGTGCACGGTCCTGGCGAGAGCACAATCGCGTCATACGCAGCCGCAGCAATGGCATTCACGTCCATGGCATCATTGCGCACGACCGTGATGTCACGCGTTTCAGCCCCGATGAGATGAACGAGGTTCCAGGTGAAACTGTCGTAATTGTCGATCAGAAGCAGGCGCATGACAGAAAACCAACGGCACGGTGCCGTTGGCCGTCTACATGCGGGAGGGGCGCGGCAAGGTCAACCGGAACAGCACCTGACCGCGCCCGGAAGATGTTTTTGCGGAGCATCAACCGCGCAGTGGGTAGTCAGCCTGCTGAAGGGGGTGTGTGGCCGGCCGTCTGCTAGGCGCCAAAGGCCTGTTGCGGTGTCTGCCCGGCTTCCCATTCCGCGATCAGCTTGCGCGCCTTGCGGCGGGCCAGACCATAGCCGAGCAGGGCCAGCAAAGCTGCAAATCCTGTCAGCCCCAGACCAACAGAAAGCAGCGAGGAATTGCTGGCATGCCGGGTTTTCACAGACTGCTCATAGGACAACAATGTCTGCCCTTGGCTGCGCACCACAAAAACGTCACTGCCATCTTCCGTTTCAAATTGCGTCGGGTGGCCGATGATGCGGCGGATGCCGGATTCAGCCATCGCAGCCTGCGGGATCTTAAGCTTGAGTTCCGGATTGTCTTTCGTCGCGACCTTCAGTTCGTAATGGATCGATTCTCCGCCACGGCGGCGCTTGACACTGACCCGCGATGCGCCCGTCACGGTGCCTTCGATGGTTTGCAGCGCAGACCGCTCGGGCATGGTGTTGTCCGCAATCACGGCATAGGCACACAGGCCCGCGCCGATGAGCAGACCAAGCATTCCGTATTTCAACAGGGCTGACAATTTGACGAGGTTGGAAAATGACATCGGCTGATCCTTTCTCTCGAAGAGCGCAAGGACAGGAGATGCATCGACCATCCGTCACAGGCTGTGCGCTGGCACACCGGCAAGGACTTTTCGGACCCGAAAACGAAAATCAGCGTGAAAACTTATTGTCCGCGCCGCACAGCTGATGCCATTTTCACCGCTTCATCAGCAGCCCGCACGAGGGCAGCGGCCTTGTTGATGCATTCGCGGTGTTCATTGAGCGGCACGGAATCATAGACCACACCGGCGCCGGACTGGATGTGCATGACGCCATCCTTGACAACGGCAGTGCGCAGCACAATGCAGGTATCCATCTCGCCATTCCAGCCAAAATAGCCGATGCAACCGCCATAAATGCCGCGCTTTTCTTTTTCCAGTTCGTCGATGATTTCCATGGCGCGAATTTTGGGGGCACCGGAGACGGTGCCTGCCGGAAAACCTGCAATCAATGCGCCGACCGCATCGTGATTTTCAGTATCGAGCGCGCCTTCGACATTGGAAACGATGTGCATGACGTGGCTGTAGCGTTCGATAAAAAACTGGTCTGTCACCCGCACACTGCCAATTTCGGTAACGCGGCCCACATCATTGCGGCCCAAATCCAGCAGCATGAGATGCTCGGCCCGCTCTTTCGGGTCCGCCAGCAAATCGGCCGCAAGCGCTTCATCCTCGGCCGGCGTCTTGCCGCGCCAGCGGGTGCCGGCAATCGGCCGGATCGTGA
The DNA here is from genome assembly GCA_051646285.1 of Beijerinckiaceae bacterium. GTDB lineage: Bacteria > Pseudomonadota > Alphaproteobacteria > Rhizobiales > Beijerinckiaceae > Terrirubrum. The sequence continues at coordinate 1,010 of JBOFCU010000300.1, read as the reverse complement.
CCTTGCCGTCACGCACCCGCACCAGAATTTCCGGCGATGAACAGACGATCTGAAAATCACCAAAATCAAGATAGCACAGGAACGGAGCTGGATTGACCCGGCGCAGCGCGCGAAACAATTGAAAGGCGGGCAGGGGAAACGGCGTTTGAAACCGCTGCGAGAGCACGACCTGAAAAATATCGCCAGCCCGGATATAATCTTTCGCCTTATCCACCATGGCGAGAAATTCCGCCTCGCTGGTGTTGGATTGCGGCGCGGCTGCCTGCACGTCACCCGCGCCACGGTCTTCGAGGCGCACAGCCGACTCCAGTGCAAGAATGACCCGGTCGATGCGCTCAAGTGCAGCCTCGTGCAGCGCCTTCGCACCCATACCGGATTTTGGATAGACCGGTGTCAAAACAGAAATCTGGTCTTTGACATTGTCAAAAACAACCATGATCGTCGGGCGCATCATCAGCGCATCCGGCACTCCGATCGGGTCGGGTTTGGCCGCAGCGAGCCGCTCCATCAGCCGCACCATGTCGTAGCCGAGATAACCAAAAAGACCTGCGGCCATGGGCGGCAGATCAACGGCATCACCAGTGATGCGGCTCTCGGCAATCAGCGCCCGCAAGGACGCCAAGGCATCACGCGCATCGGGAACAAATCCCTTGCCATCGCGCCTGTCGATGGCGGCTGTGCGGCCATCACATTGCCATAACAAATCCGGCGCCAGACCAATCATGGTATAACGGCCGCGCTGCGCGCCGCCTTCAACCGATTCCAGCAGAAACGACGGGTGGCCAAATGCCTGCGTCAGCTTGATGTAGGCCGCCACGGGCGTTTCGAGGTCGGCGACCAAGGTGGCCCGCACAATACAGGCCTGACCGGCGTTGAGCGATGCGATCACATCGGCTTCAGGCGGCGTCACCTGCATTATTGTTCGCCGCCAATCGCCAGACGCAAGGACCGTTCATTGGTTTGCACGCGCAAGTCGGTTTGCAGGCGATTGATATATTGCGCCAGCAGCT